>JBEVGU010000121.1:0-14183 GCA_040511595.1 Actinomycetota bacterium
CCTACCCGGGCCTGCCCGGGCGCTGGCGTGGCATCCCGTACAACTTCGTGAACGGCGGGGCCGGGCTCGAGATCGCCGGCCTGCCTGACGAGGTCCGGGGCTGCCTCGACGGAACGTGAGCCCTCGGTCCTAGGGCCTCGCGGTGGCTGTACCAGCAGCGCCCGTTCTCGGCCGTGCTCGGGGACTACGCCTACGAGATCACCCACGGCGGACCGATGCGCGAGAACCTGATCCTGCTCGCAGGGCTTCTCGGAGCGGTCGCGATCCTCGCGGCGCTGCTGTCGTGGATCGGCGGCACCGCGAACCCCACGTCGGCGATGGCGATGATCCTGGGAGCGTTCGCGATCACCTATCCCGGTGATGGCCTGGCTCGAGGTCGTGGGGATCCCGCTGCAACGCCAGCTGTTCGTCGGTTCCTGAGTCACCCGGGTCAGGCACCTGCGGGGCCGGATGCTCCCTCGTCCGGGCCGTCGTCATCCCGCTTCCAGAACTCCCACCAGCGCTTGGATCCGCGTGGACGACGAGGGCCGCGCGTGCGAGCGAGCTCGGAGGCGATGTCGCCTCCACGACCGGGGGCTCCGAAGTAACCCTGTCCACCGGCGGGCACGCCGCCGTGCCCCTCCGAGCCTCCGAGCCCGCTCATGTGTCGCTCCTGTGCCGACGGCGCGCGCGGAACTCCCACCATCGGAACTCGCCGCGCCGATGGGCTGCCGCTCTGGCAGCCTTGGCGAGCGCGGCTTTGCGCACGGCCGGCTTGACCTCCGACGCCGTCTGGACGAATTCCGTCGAAGTCTGCATGTCGGCGCCGGTCCACTGGGTGGAGGACGGGTCGGGGTGACGATCGCGCTCGGGATGCTCCGTCCAGCCGCTTCGGCCCATGTCCGTTCCTTCCGGGATCAACGACACGAGCCTACGCCTCGGAGGGCCACCCCGTGTACAGATCCGTGCCCCGTTTCCTGAGCTCGTTCCCGATCACGACCCGCTGGATCTCGCTGGTGCCTTCCCAGATCCGATCGACGCGGAGCTCCCGGGACATGCGCTCGACCGGCTGCTCGCGCATATACCCGCGGCCGCCGAAGATCTGCACCGCCCTGTCGATCACCCGCCCGGCGGTCTCGCTGCACACGAGCTTCACGGCGCTCGCCATCGCGTGTGTCTGCTTGCGGCCGGCGTCGCCGCGCGCGGCGTCCCAGCAGACCCGGTAGAGCAGCGACTTCGCGGCCATGATCTCTGCGGCCATGTCGGCGAGCATGAACTCGATCGCCTGGAACTCGACGATCGGCCGGCCGAACTGTCGTCGTTCCTGCGCGAACGCGAGCGAGAGCTCGAGCGCGCGAGCGCTCGCGCCCATCGTGCGCGCGCCGATCATGATGCGCTCCTCCACGAACCAGTCCTTCGTGAGCTCGAAGCCCTCGCCGACCTCGCCGAGCACACGGTCGTCGCCGACGCGCACACCCTCGAACGCGTAGATCGGGTGCTCGAACACGAACGTGTGCGTGTACTTCGGGGTGCGTACGAGCCGGACGCCAGGCAGGTCCTTGTCGACCAGGAAAACGGTGGCCTTCGCCGGATCGCCGTCGACGTGGGCGTGCACGAGGAAGAAGTCCGCAACGTCGCCGCTCGTCACGTGCCACTTCTCGCCGTCGAGCACCCAGTCGCTGCCCTCGCGCCGAGCGGTAGTGGCCACCGCCGTGACGTCGGAGCCCGCCCCCTCCTCGGTGATCGCGTAGGCATCGCGGCGGTCTCCGCGGATCGCCGGTCGGAGGAACCGCTCCTTCTGCGCCTCGGTGCCTCGGGCGAGCGGGATCGAGGGGCGCCAGGGGATGTCCCAGAGCGCGCCCGTCGTGCGACCCCACTGCTCCTCGATCAGCATCTGCCGGAACGTGTCGTAGCCTTGCCCGCCGTCGTCGGTGGAATGGTTGATGCCGTGGAAGCCCCACTCGAGCACGGATCGCTTGGCTCGTGCATGGCTGTCGGGGGAGAGGCCGTCGTTCTCCTCGCACTCGTCCTCGAGCGGCATCAACACGTGCTCGGTGAACTCGCGAGCCTTCTGCTGCACGGCTCGGTCGTCGGCGGGGAGCCGCAGGTCCACGTCGTTCACTCCTCGTGGAGGGTAGGGTTCGGCGCGAGTCTAGGTCGCCACGGCGAGGAGGCGTGAACCGGTGGGCAGGACGGTGTTCCGCGGCGGGGTGGTCTTCGACGGCACGGGTGCCGCACCGGCCGAAGCGGACCTCGTGATCGAGGGCGGCCGCGTCGTCGAGGTGGGGTCCGGCCTCGACGGCGACGAAGAGATCGACTGCTCGGGTCGTGCGCTGTTGCCGGGCCTGTTCGATTGCCACGTGCATGTCGCGTTCCGCTACGAGGACTTCGACGAGTACGCGCGCATGCAGGAGCCGTTCTCGCTGGCCTTCTTCCGCATGGCCGAGAACCTGCGGAGGACGCTCGCGCTCGGCATCACCACGGTGCGCGATGCCTCGGGCGCCGACGCGGGCCTGCGGGCCGCCGTCGAGGAGGGCGTGCTCGCCGGCCCGCGGATGCAGATCTCGGTGACGATGCTCTCGATGACCGGTGGCCACAACGATCCGTGGCTGCCGAGCGGTGCGCAGAGCATCTTCGGGGTGGAGTACCCGGGCATGCCCTCGGGCGTCTGCGACGGGGTCGACGGCGTGAGCGCCAAGGTGCGCGAGGTGATCCGCGCGGGCGCGGACGTGATCAAGATCGCCTCGAGCGGCGGCTTCCTCTCGCCCGCTGACGACCCGATGGAGCCGAACTACTCGCAGGCCGAGGTCGACGCGATCGTGCGATCCGCCGCCGATCTCGGCGCCTGGGTGATGTCGCACGCCCACGGGCCGGAGGGCATCAAACGCGCCGTCCGCGCCGGCGTTCGATCGATCGACCACGGGACCTACCTCGACGAAGAGGCCGCGGCGATGATGGTCGAGCGCGGCGCCTGGCTCGTGCCGACGCTCACCGCGGGCGACACCACCGATGCGCTCGCGAACGACGAGAAGGTGCCGTCGGCCGTCCGTGAGAAGCTCCGGGGCCTCGGGCGTCCCGAGCTCGGCGCCTTCCGTCTCGCCTGCGAGGCGGGGGTGAAGGTCGCGATGGGCACCGACTGCCCGGTCGCCCCCCACGGCACCAACCTGAACGAGCTGCGCCACATGTCAGCGAACGGCTTGACGCCCGCCCAGGCGCTCGTGGCGGCCACGTCGAGCGCGGCGGAGCTGATGGGCCTCCGGGACGAGCTCGGCAGCCTCGAATCCGGCAGGCGGGCCGACGTGGTCGTGGTCGAGGGCGACCCGCTCGAGTTCGATGACGTCGAGCGCCGCATCGAGCAGGTGTGGAAGGACGGCGTCCAGGTCGTGCCGTTCGCGACCGCCGTCGCTCGGTAGCCCTGCGTGCTTCCGTTCGGACTCGCCCTGGCCTCGGGGCTCACCTGGGGATCGGCCGACTTCGTCGGCGGCCTGATGTCGCGGCGCCTGCCAACGGCGGTCGTCATGGTCGTGAGCCAGGGGGTCGGGCTGATCCTCACGACGGTGCTCGTGATCGCGCTCGGCGAGCCTCGTCCCGAGGCACGCTTCCTGCTGGCTGGAGCGCTCGGCGGCCTCGCGGCCGCGATCGGACTCGCCTCGCTCTACCGGGGGCTCGCGGTCGGCCGCATGAGCATCGTCGCGCCGACCGCCTCGCTCTCCGGCGCCGTGCCCGTGATCGTCGGGTTCCTCCAGGGGGAACGGCCGACGCCCCTTCAGCTGGCCGGCATGGCGATCGCCGGGGCCGGGGTGCTGCTCGCGGTGCGTACGCCGGAGCCGCCGGGCGAGACGGCACCCGGCGGCGCCGGGACGCGCGGCATCGGGCTGGCGCTGCTGGCGGCGTTGTTCCTGGGACTCTTCGTCACTTCCCTCGACGTCGCCGGCGAGGCGAGCCCCCTGTGGGCATCGTTGACGGTCAGGGTCGTCTCCGTGCCGCTGTTCGTCGTCGCTGCCGTCGCGACCGCGAGGCACGCACGGCGACCGACCGGTCGACAGGTCGGGATCCTCGCCGGCGTCGGTGCCCTCGACAACGGGGCGAACGTGATGTTCGCCTTCGCGGCCCGGGAGGGATTGCTCACCCTCGTCTCGGTGCTCGGCTCGCTCTACCCGGTCGCGACCGTGCTGCTCGCTCGCTGGTTCCTGCACGAGCGGCTCGCTCGGTGGCAGGTCGCCGGCGTGGTCGCCGCGTTCGTCGGCGTCGGGCTGATCGCGGCCGGCTGACGCTGGCGCGGACGTTAGGTCGGCATGGCGAGCACGTCGGCGGCCGCCTCATGGCCGGTCCGCACGGCGCCCTCGATCCACCCGGCGCCCACGCCGGCCACGTCGGACCCGGCGAACGCGACCCGGCCCATGGGAGCGGTGCGGCTGCGAGGCGGATCGTCGTACCAGCCGGGGCGGGGAGCGAACCAGGTGCTCTTCGAATAGGGGTCGGTCACCCAGTCATGGCTGCCGACCGCCGTCACGTTCGCCTCGGGCAGGAAGGTTCGGATCGCCCGCTCCACGGCGTCACGGTCATCGGGGCGCAGCGTGCGCGTGCCCGAGAACCCCGTGACGAGCCGGCCGCCGGGCACCTCCCGCCCGCCGATGATGGCCTGCAGCTGGCCGGGCCAGCCGAGGCCGACGAAGTTCGCCGGCACGCCGCCGGCGATCGCGAGCACCTTGGTGGACGCGCCGCCGTGACCGGCCACCGCGGCGTGATGTTTGGCCTCGTCCAAAGGCGGATCGAACTCCACGTCGACCCAGACGTGCAGGGGGAGGGCCACCACGGCGGCCGCTGCTCGGACCTCGCCACCACCGGCGATGTCGGCGCTCACCCCGTCGTCGCTCGCTCGCACCCGGACGACCGGGGTCGAGAGCCGGATGTCGGCGCCGGCATCGGCCGCGATCGCGGCCGCGAGGCTGCCGGTGCCGGCGGCGAAGCTCTCACCGGAGTCCTCCAGCACCTCATGCAATCGGTATCCGCCCTCCACGGCGTCGAGCAGCATGCCGAGCATGGAGAGATGCGACGGGTCGCCGCCTCCCATCGCCGCCGTGAAGGCCCGGAGGAAGCAGGCCTCTTCGGCCGAGGCTGCGGTGTCGTCCAGCCAGGTCGAGACCGGGACGTCGAGGTCGGCCACCTGTGCCAGGTCTCGACGGTCGCCGACCGAGGCATCGTGGCTTGTTTCGGGCGCGGCGACGCCGCCGTCGATCGCCGCGGCGACCCGGGCCATCGCGACCTCGAGCTTGCCGTCGGGTGCGGTGACCAGCTCGGTGATGCGGCTCGAGGCGTCGTCACCTCTGCGGAGCACCCCGTCGGCCAGCCACGCGAGATCGGCCGTCCGTGTGGGCGGGTTCATCTCGATGCCGTAGCGACGGATCTCGCCCGCGAGCGCCGTCTGCGCCTCGAGGAAGACCCAGGCGGCTCCGTACTCGGCCATGACACCGGTTCCGAGCACCTCGCGGTACCACGTGCGTCCGCCCAGGCGGGTGCGGGCCTCGAGCAGCGCGACCGATCGCCCGGCTTCCCGCAGGTCGCGGGCTGCCACCAGACCGGCGAACCCTCCCCCGATCACGACGACGTCGGTATCCATGGCGGAAGCTTACGGGTCACGCGGAGGAGGGCGGAACCTGCGTTGCCCACTGCCGAGCCCCGTACAGTGTCGAAGCATGTCGTTCGTCGCGCTGGCCGCCGCCGTTCGATATGTAACGGTGACGGCCGGGGCCATGGTGGCCGAGTCGATCGCGCGCATCGAGCGACTCGACGGGCCGATCGACGCGGTCGTCCGCACGCGACGCGAGGGAGCGTTCGCCGATGCGGCGGCCGTCGACGCGAGGATCGACTCGGGGGAGGCGGTTGGCCCGCTCGCAGGGCTCCCGCTGCTCGTGAAGGACAACGAGGATGCGGCCGGCCTGCCCACGACGTTCGGGTCGCTGTTGCGTGCAGACGCCCCGCCGGCAGAACGCGACTGCGAGGCCGTGGCTCGGCTTCGGGCGGCCGGCGCGATCGTCGTGGGCAAGACGAACCTGCCGGAGTTCGCGTTCGAAGGGTTCACGTCGAACCGGCTGTTCGGCGAGACCCGGAACCCGTGGGCGCCGGGCTGGTCGCCGGGAGGGTCGAGCGGCGGAAGCGCCGCGGCGCTCACGGCGGGGATGGCCGCGATCGCGACCGGCACCGACGGCGGGGGGTCGATCCGCATCCCTGCCGCCTTCTGTGGGCTCGTCGGGTTGAAGCCGAGCGGCGGCGTGATCGGGCGCGATCCGACGCCGTCGTGGATCGACCTGTCGACCAAGGGTCCGCTCGCGACGAGCGTCGAGGACACCTCGCTGCTGTTCGGGGTCTTGCGTGGGCCGGTCCCGGGTGATCCCACGGCCCTACCCTCCTGGTCGCCGAGGACCGACGCCTGGCCGGCCCGCGTCCTGGCCACGTCACGCATGGTCGACTACGGGCCGCTGCCGGGCTCGATAGCGATGCTCTTCGACGACGCCCTGGCGTCGCTCGAGGCGGCGACCGGGCTCGCGGTCGAACCGGTCGCGCCGCCGTTCCCCGAGCAGATGGACGACGACTGGTTCACCACGGTCGCGGTCGAGGAGCTCACGTGGATCGGACGGGCCACCGTGAGCGAGCGAGCCGACGATATGACGACGCACCTCCGAGAGTCACTGGCGATCGCGGCGACGATCACCGCCGACGAGTACCTGGCCGCACGGCGCCGACGGTTCGCGTTCACCCGGACGCTCGACGAGATGCTGGGAGCCGACACGGTGGTCGTCTCGCCGACGATGTGCGTGGAGGGATTCCGCCCCGATGGAAGCGCCGCGCACGACGACGTCGGCGGGACCTCCGCCTCGGCCTACAACACCCAGGCCGCGAACATCACCGGGCATCCCGCCCTCTCCGTGCCGGCCGGCGTCTCACCCAACGGCGTGCCGTTCGGCATCCAGATCACCGGGCCCCGGTTCGCCGACGATCTCGTGCTCGCCGTCGGGGCCGCATGGGAAGCGGCGCGGCCCTGGCCACGGACGGCGCCGGGGTTCATGCCCTTCGGCGAGTGATCCGGGAGGCCGTCGCGGAGCTGGGTGCGCTCGCGCTCGCGGCCCGATGAGCGGCATCATCTCAGGGGCCGAGGTTGTACCCGAGCCGTCGGGGCAGCCTCGCGACGAAGTCCACGATCGGGTTCGGCTGGTCGCCGAGATCCTCCAGCTCGTCCTTGTGGCGGATCGCGTGGTTGGCGATCAGCGCGCCCGGCGATCGGATCGGCTCGGGTGGGAACCGCATCGGGGTGGCGTCGACGATCGGCAGCGCGAGCACCTCGTCGTACCGACCGAGCGCTCGGTGGGCGAGGATGCGACCTCCGAGGTGGGCCGGGCCGACTCCGTTGCCCGTGTACCCGAGGCCGTAGTGCACCGTGCCCTGCTCCAGGGTGCCGAAGAAGGGCAGGTGGGTGCCAGACACGTCGATCGGACCGCCCCACCCGGCCTCGATCGGCACGTCGGCGAAGCTCGGGAACATCCGATGGAGGTCCCTGATGGCGACCCGCATGGCAGCCTCGTCGTAGGCGAATCTCGGTCCGATCGATCGAGCGAGGTTCGGCTGCATGCCACCGACCCCGAACGCGATGCGGCCGTCGGGCGTCGTCCGCACGTAGTGGAGGGCCGCGCGGAGATCGGAGAGGCCCGCCCCGTTCGTCCACCCGATCTCCTTCAGGCGTTCTGGCGCGGGGGCGGTGAGCGCGATGTAGCTGCCGCGCACCGTGATCGCTCGGCGGAACCGCTTCCAATGAGACGCCCAGGCGTTCAAGGCGATCACCGCGGCGCCGGCCCGCACGGTGCCCGACGGGGCCTCGGCCACGGTCGGCGACGCCGCGCCGAACCGCGTGACGGGCGTCTGCTCGTGCACGCGCACGCCCAGCTCCATCGCGACCCTTCGCATCCCCCTCGCGAGGCGAGCCGGCTGCACGGTAGCCCCGTAGCGACTCGCGACCCCTCCCCGGAACACCGGCGAGTCGACGAGCGTGCGCACGCCTTCGGCCGAGAGAACTTCGAAGTCGTCGGCGAGCCCGAGTCGCTCGGCGGTGATCACCAGGTCGGCCCACCCGCCCACCTGGGCTTCGGAGGCGGCGACCGAGAGATCGCCGTCGGCCCGGAACCAGGCGTCGATGTCGTGTTCTTCGCAGAAGGTCCCGATCGCGCCGACGCTCGTCTCGCCCGCGCGGCAGAGCCGGAGCGCCGTGGCGTCGCCGAAGACGTGGGCGAGGTGCGGCAGCTCGTTCCAGTAGCTGTTGACGAAGCCGCCGTTGCGTCCGCTCGGCCCACCGCCGCAGATGTCCTGCTCCAGCACGACGACGTCGACCCCGGGATCGAGCTGCTTGAGCTGGACCGCCGTCCACAGCCCGGTGTAGCCACCACCCAGGATCACGACGTCGGCGGTGGTGTCGCTTCGCAATCCCGGCGCGGGATCGCCCGCGAACTCCGGCACGGCGAGCGCCTCCCGGAGCCACCAGCTGCGGCCCTCGTCGGGCGGCACGAGCGTGGCGGAAGGATCGATGGCGGCGCTCATCGCGTCGCCAAGCGTATCGCCCGGGCGATGGAGTCGCGTCCCGCGTGGCGCGGGCGAGGGCCCGGCGTCACGACCGCGCCCGCTCGATCAGGCCGAGCTCGTAGCCCTCGGGATCGGCCCTCTCATGCGGCGTGCCATCCGTACTCCATGGCTCGCGCCCCGATCGCGCGTCCGCCCAGCCTCCACCAGCTCGCCGTTGTGGGTCCCCGATGGGATCCGCGACCGCGCGTGCCACGCACCCGCTCCCCGTCGTCGGGTGGCCGCGGGTTGCTACGGTGAGGGGTCTCGACACCCACGCGAAGGGATCACAGATTGGTCGGCGAACGTCCGCGCAGCTGGGAGGTCACCGAGGGGCCGAAGCGCGCGCCTGCTCGCGCGATGCTGCGCGCCGTCGGCTTCGGTGAGGACGACTTCGGCAAGCCCCAGGTCGCGGTGGCCTCGAGCTGGAACGAGGTCACCCCTTGCAACTACCACCTCGACAAGCTCGCGGCGCTCGCGAAGGAAGGCGTGCGCCAGGGCGACGCGGTGCCGATCGAGTTCACGACGATCGCCATCAGCGACGGCATCGCTATGGGTCACGAGGGCATGAAGGCTTCGCTGATGAGCCGCGACCTGATCGCCGACTCGGTCGAGCTCGTGATGCACGCCGAACGCATGGACGCCCTCGTCGGCATCGCCGGGTGCGACAAGAGCGAGCCCGGCATGTTGATGGCCATGGCTCGCATGAACCTGCCGAGCGTGTACCTCTACGGGGGCACGATCCTGCCGGGCACCTACCGGGGTCGCGACATCACGATCCAGGACGTGTTCGAGGCCGTCGGTGGCCACGCGAAGGGAACGGTCGACGACGGCGAGCTTCGCGACATCGAGCGCGCCGCATGCCCGGGCACGGGCTCGTGTGCCGGCATGTACACGGCCAACACGATGGCAGCCGTCGGCGAGGCGATCGGCATGTCGCTGCCCGGTGCGGCCTCGCCGCCCGCTGTCGACTACCGGCGCGAGGTTGCCGCGCGCGAGTCCGGCCTCCAGGCCGCCCGACTGGTCGCCCAGAGCGGGCCGCTTCCCCGCGACATCATGACCAAGCAAGCCTTCGAGAACGCGATCGCGGTCGTCATGGCGCTCGCGGGCTCCACGAACGCGGTGCTGCACCTGCTCGCGATCGCGAGAGAGGCCCATGTCGACCTGCAGCTCGAGGACTTCGACCGCATCGCCCGCGACGTGCCCCATCTCGTCGACGTGCGTCCTTCGGGGCGGTTCGTGATGAGCGACATCGACCGTGTCGGCGGCGTGCAGGTGGTCATGAAGGAGTTGCTCGACGCGGGCCTGCTGCAGGGCGACTGCGTCACCGTCACCGGGAAGACGATCGCCGAGAACCTCGCCGCGATGGACGTCGCTCCGCCCGACGGCGACGTCGTGCACCCCACCACCGACCCGATCCACCCGTGGGGAGGCCTCGCGATCCTGCGAGGCAACCTCGCGCCCGACGGCGCCGTGATCAAGATCGCCGGTGCCGCGAGCACCACGTTCGAAGGCACCGCGAGGTGCTACGACTCCGAGCAGGCGGCGTTCGATGCGCTCACCGGCGGCTCGATCGTGGCCGGAGACGTGATCGTGATCCGGTACGAAGGCCCGAAGGGCTCGCCAGGCATGCCCGAGATGCTCGCCGTCACGGCTGCGGTCTCGGGGGCCGGGCTGGGCAAGGATGTGGCACTCATCACCGACGGACGCTTCAGCGGCGCGACCAAGGGATTCAGCGTCGGCCACATCGCGCCCGAGGCGTTCGTGGGCGGCCCAATCGCGCTCGTGCGCGACGGCGACATCGTGCGCATCGACGCCGACGCCCGCGTGATCGAGATGCTCGTCGACGACGCCGAGCTCGTACGCCGCCGGAGCGAGTGGACGCAGCCCGAGTACACGTACACGCAGGGCGCCCTCGCGAAGTACGCGCGCACCGTGGGCTCGGCCGATCACGGGGCGGTGACGTGGTGACCACGCGATTCACCGTGACCTCGCCGGCCGCGCTACAGTGCCGCATCTGCGGCCAGCAGTATGCGGTCGAGGCGCTCACGATCTGCGAGGAGTGCTTCGGGCCGCTCGAGCCCGCCTACGACCTGCAGTCGGTCGACGGGGTCGACTTCCGCAAGCAGGCGGAAGCGGGTCCGCAGACCCTCTGGCGCTACGAGTCGTTGCTCCCCGGTGGGCCGGGCATCGAGCGCGTGGACCTCGGCGCCGGGTTCACACCGCTTCGCAAGGCCGACAACCTCGCCGAGGCGATCGGTCACGACGGCGTGATCTGGGTCAAGGACGACTCGGTGAACCCATCGAATTCGTTCAAGGATCGGGTCGTGAGCGTCGCAACGACGATGGCGCGCGCGTTCGGCTACGAGGCGATCTCGTGCGCCTCGACCGGGAACCTCGCGAACGCCACGGCCGCCCACGCCGCGAAGGCCGGCATCGAGTGCTACGTGTTCGTGCCCGACGACCTCGAGCGCGCGAAGATCCTCGCGACCGAGGCGTACGGCGCGAAGGTCGTGGCGGTCAGGGGCAACTACGACGAGGTGAACCGCCTCTGCAGCGAGGTCGCCGACGCGCTGCCGTGGGCGTTCGTGAACGTGAACATGCGCCCGTACTATGCCGAGGGGTCGAAGTCGCTTGGCTTCGAGACCGCGGAGCAGCTGGGCTGGCGGCTTCCCGACCATGTGGTGGTGCCGATCGCGAGCGGGGCGCTGCTCACGAAGATCCATCGGGCCTTCGGGGAGCTGATCGCGATCGGCGCGGTCGAGGAGAGGCCCTACCGCGTGTCCGGCGCCCAACCCGAGGGGTGTCGGCCGGTCGCACAGGCGTTCCTCGACGGGGCCGACGACATCACCCCCGTGAAGCCCGACACGATCGCGCGGTCGCTCGCGATCGGGGCGCCCGCCGACGGGTTCTTCGCGCTGAAGGTCGCCCGAACGACGCAGGGCCACATCGAGTGGTGCACGGAGCAGGAGATCCGCGAGGGTATCGCGTTGCTCGCCTCGACCGAGGGCGTGTTCACCGAGACCGCAGGGGGTGTCACGATCGCGAACCTCAAGCGCATGGTCGACCAGGGCGTCGTGCGGCCCGGGGAAGAGGTCGTCGCCTATGTCACCGGGAACGGCTACAAGACGATCGATGCCCTCGAAGGATTCCTCGAAGCGTCGTACACCGTGGCCCCCGACCTCGACGAGTTCCTCGCGGCGATCGGCGCCTGAGATGTCCATGGACGACTTCTGGCACGCGGTGGCGATGCTCCGGCTCGACCGTCCCTTCGGCTTGGCCGAGCTGAGCTCGTGCTTCGCCGGCGGCAAGGCCGCCGCCGGCCTCGTGGGATTCCGGCGTGGACGCCTGCTCGCGACCACGTGCGGCTACGGGCTCGACGGGGCGTTCGAGGCGATGGCTCGGGTCTGGATGCCGTGGCGGGGCAAGAGCCTCTCACCGCAGGCCGCCGAGGGCCTCAACCTCTTCACGCCCGGCGGCCGCCGGCTGATCCGGGCCATCTTCCCGGGCTACGAGGGGCTCACCGACGTCGACGAGGGGTCCTCGGCGTTTCGGTTCGCCACGAGCGTGGGCCCGAGCGCCACACATGCCGGCACAGAGGTCCTGCGGCTCGACTACCGGGGGTTCGGCGAGAATCCGTCGTTCCCAGTGCGCAGCACGCTCGACGAGCTGGTGCAGATCGAGCACGGCCTCTACCTGGGGCAGGCGCTGCTGTGGAGGAAGGGCCGCCGGCCCACTCGGGTCGCCTGGTTCTCCCTCGAGGACGTCACGAGGCCGTAGTGGCCGGCGCCTGCGTCCCGGGGTCCGGGAACGCAGGCGCGCGGCGCGCGTCGGATCTACACGTTGATCGTGTAGACGAAGTCGAACTCAGCCGGATCGTCCCGGAACCCGAGGTGCATCGAGCCCGTCGCGGTGCTGTACGAGCCGGTGCCTCCCGTGATCGCGAGCGTGCTCTCTCGATCGTCGTAGAACGGGCCTTCCACGGTCACCGAGCCGCCGCCGAGCCACGCGGTCCAGCTGCACTGCCAGAAGCCCCGCTTCGCGTTCACCCGGATGCAGCTGCCCTGGTCGCGCCCGACCTTCGACGTGTTGGTCTCGTCGAAGAGCTGGTTCGCGAACGTGAGCAGGTCTCCCGCGGAGTCCCCCGGCTTCCCGAGGTCGATCACCTTGTCGGTCGTGGCATGCTCCACCACGGTGACGACGGTTCCGCCGCCGGCACCCGCCGGCAAGGTTCCAGCCGCTGCCGCGACCACGAGCAGCCCCGTGGCAGCGACGATCGCGAGCTTGCGCATCGCGCCCCCCTCCCTCTCGTCATCGGGGCAACCCTATCCCCGCGGTGATATCGGGGGTACCCCGGAGATGGGGTCGACGATCGGTGTGCCGCGACGGCGGAAGGCTAGGAACCCCGGTCCGCGACGGCGTCGACCGGTGACTCGGCCACGAGCGCCAGCTCGTGCGCGGCGTCGGCCGGCGCTTCGCCATCGTGGCGAGCGAGGGATCGCATCGCCGCCAGATACCCGGTCGCGATTCGCATCAGCTCGAGCCGTGCCCGCCTGCCCTCGTCGGGCAAGCCGAAGTACAGGTCCAGCAGCTCGCGTGTGCTCGCATCGGACAGCTCGAGATGTCGTGCCACGCTCGCGAGGTCCTCGAACGCGTCGCCGGCGCCGGCCCATCGGTAGTCGACGATGGTCACGTGTGCATCGTCGAGGAAGATGCTCGACGGGGACAGGTCGCCGTGGCAGGTCACGTGGGCCGACGGCGCGCACGCGCGCTCGATGCGGCGCATGGTCTCGGTGGCGCCAGCCTCCGTCTCGGGCATGCGCACACCGCGCGCGAGCGCGGCGTGGCGTACCTCCTCGGCTTCACCGAAGATCGAACGACCCCGGCCGGGTAGGGGGCACGCATGCAGGGCCCGCAGCGACCCCACGATCGAGATCAGGATCTCGTGGCTCAGGCCGTCGGCCGTCGTCGGCCGCCGCCCCCGCGCGAAGCGGGTGATCAGACACCCGAGCTGGGGCAGGAACGCGATGACTTCGGGGGCGACACCCGCAGCCGCGGCGGCTCGGGTGACCTCGACCTCGATGTCGGGATCGGCTCGCACGTCGTCGTTGCCGGGGCCGGTCAGTCGCAGCACGAAGAGCTCGTCCTCGACGTCGACCATGAAGTGTCGCTCGTCGTGTCCGATCGACACCGGCGTGATGCCGATGTCCCGGCCATGCCACGCGCCGACCGCGCGGATCGCCGCCCCGAGGCGGGGGTCGCTGCCAGGCTCCACGGCCCCGACGGTACGTGGCGGGCTCGCGCAGGGTCAAACATCCCGTCGGCATCTGGCCGCGTGGTGTCCGTTCCTGCTAGCGTTATCCCCCGAGGGCACCGATCGCGGTTTTGGCTTCGAGCAGTTCCCTCACCCCGGCTGTCACGGCCGGCGCCGGCGGGCCAGCATCTCGCACGATGCCCGACGCGGCGGAAGGAAGGAGGGGATCGCACGTGGCAACAGGAACCGTGAAGTGGTTCAGCTCCGAGAAGGGCTTCGGCTTCATCACGCCTGACGACGGCAGCGCCGATGTGTTCGTGCACTTCAGCGCGATCTCTGGCGAGGG
>JBEVGU010000122.1:0-7755 GCA_040511595.1 Actinomycetota bacterium
CACGTCGACGCCACCGTCGACGAGATCGCCGCGAACCGCGACCCCAAAGGGCTCTACAAGAAGGCGCTCGCCGGGGAGATCACGGGCTTCACCGGCGTGGACGATCCGTACGAGGCGCCGGAGGATCCCGAGATCCACGTCGACACCTTGGTGCAGACCCCAGAGGAGTCGTTGCAGTTCGTGCTGACGCGCCTGAAGGAGCTCGGCCGCATCGACGACGATCGCGTGCTCGTCACCGGCGACCGGGCGCACTCAGGACTCACCGATCTGCGGGTCACCGAGGGCGGCACGGTCGTCAAGGAGCACTGAGCTCCCGAGGCTCAGGGGTCGCCGGCGCCGGCGACCCGCACGGCCAGCTCGAGGTGCACGGCGAGGAAGTGCGGCGCGAGGAACCGCGATCGCACCCGCTGCCTCGCCGCGTGGCCGAGCTCGGCGGCGAGCTGTCGGTCACGCACGAGCCGGGTGACCGAGTGCGCGTACGCCTCGAGATCCATCGGGTCGACGAGCAGCCCGCTGCGGCCGTGCTCGATCTGTTCGGCGATGCCCCCGAGGCGGGAGCCGACCACGGGTCGTTCCTTCCACATCGCCTCGCTGACGGTGAGGCCGAACCCTTCGGCGAGGCTCTTCTGTACGACCACGTCGGCCCGCCGCTGCAGTGCGTTCACGATCACGGCGTTCTCGACCAGGTCACGCATGGGCAGGCTCGCGAGATGCGTCCGCGCCTGGTCGTCGGGCCCCAGCGCGTGCCAGTTGTCGCGAACCTCGGCGAGCACCTGGGCGCCCTCGGGATCGTCGGAGATGCCGTCGACCATCGGACCCGCCAGCACGAGGTGGGCGTCGAGCTCAGCGGGAACGTGCGCCGCGAACCCCGTGAGCACCCCGACGGGATCCTTCAGGCGGTCCCATCGCGAGACCTGCACGACGAGGGGTCCGGTGGGGGGCGCCGGCCGAGCCTCGACCATGGCGGCGCGCGCAGACACCGTGACCGAGGCACCGTCCGCGAGCGGCACGGTCGGATCACCGATCGGCGCCTCGAGCACCCCTGCCGCCGAGAGCACCGCCTCGACCGTAACGGGGTCGATCGGCACGTTCTTCGGTGAGCTCGCGTCGATGCACGGCGGCACGATCGCGACACGCGCCCGGTCCAGGCCGTCCCAGACGTAGGCCTCGCGGGTGAATACGACGGCCTCGGCGGCACGGACGTCATCGGCCAGGAATGCCCACGCCCGCCGGACCAGATCGTTCGGACGGTCGACGCCCACGTGGCACACCCAGACGACGTGCACCCCGTGTGCCACGAGCGCGCGGACGAGACCCGCGGTCTGCGGGTCGTGCAGCACGACCACGTCTCCCGGGCGCACCAGCGCCGTGACGGCGTCGAAATTCGCCGCGAGCCCATCGTCGTAGATCGTCCGCTGGGCGCTCCCCAGGGGCCCGCCGTCGCCCGGAGCGCCGTGCAGCAGGTTGTGGATGCGCTTCGTCACTTCGAAGAACTCGGGGTTCCCGTCGATCACGAGCCAGCGCGTATGCACCCCACCCCCGGCGACCGCTCCCAGCAACGCGTGCAGGAGCTCGGCGACTCCGCCGCCGTCCGCGGTCGAATTCACGTGCCACCACGTCCGGCCGTGGAGCGCGATCGCTGCTTCGCCGAGCGCCCGTTCGAACCGGGCTCGGTCTCGTGGCTCGACGAGCTCCGTGAACCCATCGGGGGTGCGCGGCTCGATCGGGATCTCGACCATCGGGGCATCATGCCAGCCGCTGCCAGGGCAGTCAGGGACGTCTGTTACGCTGCGGCCATGTAGGGAGCGACGCCCATCGGGAGACCGGTGGGCGTCCTGCGTTTCCGGCGATGACGGGCGAGGCCAGGGGTGGGGGAAGCATGGAGTTCGAGATCGGCATCGGCAAGACGGCACGGAGGGCTTACGGATTCGACGAGGTCGCGATCGTTCCCTCGAGGCGCACGCGCGACCCCGAGGACGTCTCGATCGAGTGGGAGATCGACGCCTACACATTCCCGCTGCCGATGATGGCGAGCGCCATGGACGCGGCGGTCTCTCCGTCGACCGCGATCGAGATCGCGAAGATCGGCGGGCTCGCCTGCTTGAACCTCGAAGGTCTGTGGACCCGGTACGAAGAGCCCGACTCGGTCTACGAGGAGATCGCCTCGCTGCCCGACGAGAAGGCGACCCGCCGCATGCAGGAGATCTACGCCGAGCCGATCAAGGAGGACCTGATCGGTCGGCGCATCGAGGAGGTCAAAGCGGGCGGCGTCACGACGAGCGCCTCGATCACCCCGCAGCGGGTCGAGCGGTACGCGAAGCTCGTGCTCGACGCGGGGCTTGACGTCCTCGTGATCCAGGGAACGGTTGTCTCGGGCGAGCACGTCTCGAGCCGACACGAGCCGCTCAACCTGAAGGAGTTCATCCCTGCGTTCGACATTCCGGTCATCGTCGGGGGATGTGCCTCGTACTCGACCGCCTTGCACCTGATGCGCACGGGCGCGGTCGGCGTGCTCGTGGGCGTGGGGCCTGGGAACGCCTGCACGACCCGGGGGGTGCTCGGCGTCGGCGTGCCGCAGGCTACCGCGATCGCCGACGCGGCCGCCGCGCGTCGTGAGCACCAGCACGAGACCGGCCGGTACTGCCACGTGATCGCCGACGGCGGCATGCGGACCGGAGGAGACATCGCCAAGGCGATCGCCTGCGGGGCCGACGCGGTGATGATCGGCTCGCCGATGACCCGAGCCTACGAGGCGCCGGGACGCGGTTTCCATTGGGGCATGGCGACGTTCCATCCGACGCTGCCGCGTGGCGCCCGCGTGAAGACGCAGCAGGTCGCCTCGATCAAGGAGATCCTGATGGGTCCGGCGCACGAGAACGACGGCACGTTCAACCTGTTCGGCGCGCTCGCGACCTCGATGGCGACGACCGGCTACGAGACGATCAAGGAGTTCCAGAAGGCGGAGCTCGTGATCGCCCCGTCGATCAAGACCGAGGGCAAGACCTACCAGACCCAGCAGCGCGTGGGGATGGGGCACTAGCCGCGTGCCCGAGCCGCGCCCGGTCCTGGTCGTCGACCTCGGGGCGCAGTACGCGCAGCTGATCGCGCGCCGGGTGCGCGAGGCGCACGTCTACTCCGAGATCGTGCCGCACGACGTGTCGGCCGAGGAGGTTCGAGCGTTGCGGCCGGCCGGGCTGATCCTGAGCGGGGGGCCGGCGTCGGTCTACGCCGAGGGAGCGCCGCAGGTCGATCCCGGGTTGCTCGAGCTCGGCGTGCCTGTGCTCGGCATCTGCTACGGCCACCAGCTGATGGCGCGCGCGCTCGGCGGCGAGGTGGCCGCGACCGGCCAACGGGAGTACGGGGGCACGTCGATGTCGTTCGGCGAGCGCGGGGGAGGATCGCTGCTCCAGGACCTGCCCCCGACCGACACCGTCTGGATGTCGCACGGTGACGCGGTGACCCGCGCGCCCGAGGGGTTCCGGGTGACCGCGACGACCGACCAGATCCCCATCGCTGCGATGGAGGACCCCTCGCGGGGCCTGTTCGCGGTGCAGTTCCACCCCGAGGTCTCGCACACGCCGCGGGGCCAGGACGTGATGAAGCGATTCCTCTACGACGGGTGTGACCTGCTTCCCGACTGGACGCCCACGAACATCATCGAGGACCAGGTGGCGCGCATCCGGTCGCAGGTGGGCGACGCCCGGGTGCTGTGCGCGCTGAGCGGCGGGGTCGACTCGGCGGTCGCGGCGCTGCTCGTGCATCGGGCGATCGGCGATCAGCTCACGTGCGTGTTCGTCGATCACGGCCTGAACAGGGAAGGGGAGCCGGACCAGGTCGAGGAGACGTTCGCGCGACACTTCCAGGTGCCGCTGGTGCACGTGAAGGCGACCGACCGGTTCCTCACCCGACTGGCGGGGGTGGTCGACCCCGAGGTCAAGCGGAAGACGATCGGCGAGGAGTTCATCAGGGTCTTCGAGGAGGTCGCTCGGGAGCATTCGGGGGCGCGGTTCCTCGTGCAGGGCACGCTGTATCCAGACGTGATCGAGTCGGGGTCGAAGACCGCGGCCAACATCAAGAGCCACCACAACGTGGGCGGGTTGCCCGAGGACATGTCGTTCGAGCTCGTGGAGCCGCTCCGCGACCTGTTCAAGGACGAGGTGCGGGCGGTCGGCGCCGAGCTCGGATTGCCCGAGGAGATCGTGCAGCGACAGCCGTTCCCGGGGCCGGGGCTCGCCGTGCGCATCGTCGGCGAGGTGAACGCCGAGAACCTCGCGAAGGTGCGAGGGGCGGACGCGGTCGTGCGCGAGGAGATCCGCCGAGCCGGGCTCGAGCGCTCGACCTGGCAGGCGTTCTGCGTGCTGCTCGCCGACGTGCAGAGCGTCGGCGTCATGGGGGACGGCCGCACGTACGAGAGTCCGGTGATCGTGCGGGCCGTGACGAGCGAGGACGCGATGACGGCCGACTGGGCGAGGCTGCCCGACGACGTGCTGGATCGGATCGCCTCGCGCATCGTGCGCGAGGTGCCGGGCGTGAACCGCGTCGCCTACGACATCACCTCCAAGCCTCCGGGCACGATCGAGTGGGAGTGATGTCGGCAGCGGTGTCCGCACGCGCCCGTCGCGATGGGCCGGCCTCGCCCTAGGCCACGAGGCGGCGGGCCGTCACGATCAGGCGCTCCGCACTCGAGTACTTGGGGTTGCACGTCGTCAACACCAGCGACGGGCGAGGGGTCTGCACGAGGACCCGTCCCGATCCCGCCGAGGGCACCACGAACACTCGGTCGACCTCGTACCGGAACGTCCCGTACTTCGTGCGGAGCTGGATCCCGTCGCCGGCTCGCAGATCGCCGAGGTCGAAGAACGGGGCCTGGTACGTCGTGCGGTGTCCCGCGATGCCGACGCGACCCGTCTCGTCCCACGGGTCGGCGGTGTCGGGATAATGGCCGGGCCCGTCCTTCAGGTCCTCGTACCCCGTGCCCTGGACCACCATGAAGTTCACGCCGATCGCGGGGATCTCGAGCTGCGCGTACGCATCGCCCAGCGGCACCTGCACGGGCGCGGTCGAGGGGTCGGCGGGCCCGGCCTCGAGCTCGTGGCGGAACTCGGTCCGCAACTGCTCCTGTGCCGCCGCCGTGTGCAATCCCGTGCCCCACAGCGACCACGCGACGTAGCCGGCGAACCCCGCCGCCACCATGAGACAGGCCACGCCGAACCAGTGCACGAGCGCGCGCCAGCCGCCCCGCCTCGATGCGCTGTCGTCGTCCTCGCTCATGGCGAACACGGTACCGTCGCTCGGGACCCTCGTCGCCCATCCCTCCTACACTGCCCTGCGTGAACGCCGTCTCCCCCCTGCTCGAGGGCCTGAACGACATCCAGACCGAAGCGGTCCTGCACACCGAGGGGCCGGTGCTGATCGTCGCGGGCGCAGGCAGCGGGAAGACCCGTGCCCTCACCCACCGCATCGCCTACCTGATCCGCGAGCAGGGGGTCTCGCCGTTCGAGATCCTCGCGATCACGTTCACGAACAAGGCGGCGCGCGAGATGGCCGACCGGGTCGAGGGAATGCTCGGTGGCGCGGTCGCGCGGGGCATGTGGATCCTCACGTTCCACTCGGCGTGCGCGCGCATCCTTCGGCGCGAGCACACCCACCTCGGCGTGCCGAGCGGGTTCACGATCTACGACGACGGCGACACCGAGCGGCTGATCGCCGGCATCCTGAAGGACCTCGACCTCGACCCGAAGCGGTACCCGCCGCGGGCCATGGCCAACGCCATCTCCAGCGCCAAGGACCGGGTGATCGGTCCCGACGACTTCGCGACGATGGCGAGCAACTTCTACGAGGAGACGATCGTCAAGGTCTACCAGGCCTACGAGCGACGCAAGCGCGATGCCGGCGCGCTCGACTTCGACGACCTGATCACCGAGGCCGTGCGGCTGTTCCGCGAGCACCCCGAGGTGCTCGAGCACTATCAGGAGCGATTCCCGTACCTGATGGTCGACGAGTACCAGGACACGAACCGCGCCCAGTACGAGCTCGTGAACCTGCTGGCCGCGAAGCACCGGAACGTGTGCGTCGTCGGCGACGCAGATCAGGGCGTCTACAGCTGGCGGGGCGCGACGATCCAGAACATGCTCGACTTCGAGCGAGACTATCCCGATGCGACCGTCTTCCTCATGGAGCAGAACTACCGCTCGACGCAGAACATCCTGGAGGCGGCGAACACGCTGATCGAGCACAACCAGCAGCGCAAGCCCAAGGCGCTGTGGACGGAGGCGGGGTCGGGGGAGCTGATCGTGCGGTTCCGCGCCGACGACGAGCACGAGGAAGCGTTCTTCGTGGTCGACGAGATCGAGCGACTGCGCGAGACCGAGGGCTACCGGCTCTCCGACGTGGCGGTCTTCTACCGCACGAACGCGCAGAGCCGTGTGCTGGAAGACGTGCTGATGCGCGTCGGCACGAACTACCGGGTCTTCGGGGGCGTCAGGTTCTACCAACGCAAGGAGATCAAGGACGTGCTCGCGTACCTGCGGCTGCTGATCAATCCCCAGGACGTGATCTCGTTCCGCCGCGTGGTGAACACACCGAAGCGCGGCATCGGCGACGCGACGGTCGCCGCGCTCGAGTCGTTCGCGGACACCGAGGGCATCGACATGATGGAAGCCTGTCGCCGCGTCGACGAGATCGTGGTGCTGCAGACGCGAGCGAAGGGCGCGGTCGCGGGCTTCAACCAGGTGATGCAGGCCATCCGCCATCACCACGCCCAGGGAGCCGGGCCGACCCGCATGGTCGAGTTCGCCGCGATCGAGTCGGGCTACCTCGCCGAGCTCGAGGAGGAGCGCTCGGTCGAGGCGCAGGGACGCATCGAGAACATCCAGGAGCTCGGCGGGGTGGCGGCCGAGCTGCTCACGCGGGAGCCCGATGCGGGCCTGGAGGCGTTCCTCGAGCAGGTCTCGCTCATCGGCGAGCAGGACGAGTACGACGAGGACGCCTCCAGCGTGACGCTCATGACGCTGCATATCGCGAAGGGGCTCGAGTTCCCCGTCGTGTTCATCGTCGGCATGGAAGACGGCATCTTCCCGCACTTCCGATCGATGACCGACGCCGCCGCGCTCGAAGAGGAGCGCCGGCTGGCGTACGTGGGCATCACGCGCGCCCAGCAGCGCCTGTACCTCACCCACGCCTGGAGCCGCACGCTGTACGGGCAGACCCAGTACAACCCCCCCTCGCGGTTCCTGAAGGAGATGCCGGAGCACCTGTTCGACGTGCGCGAGAGCGACGGTGCGAGCACCGGCTACGGCGGCCGATACACCGGCGGCCGGCACGGCGGGGGCGGCCCCGGGACCGGCGCCGGCGGGTATCCGGGCGCGGGCCGAGGCGGCGGCCGCGTGATCGGTGGGCGTCGCGAACACGACGACGACGACCGACCGGCTGCCGACTGGACGCCCCCGCGGCCCCGGGGTGTCCCTCAACGGGAGGCGCCCGTGGTCGCGGCCGGCGACACGGTGATGCACGAGCGCTGGGGTGAGGGCATCGTGCTCGCGGTGAGCGGCAACGGCGAGGGGACCGAGGCGACGATCTCGTTCCCGGAGGTGGGTGAGAAGCGCGTGCTCCTCGCCTACGCCCCGCTCACCAAGGGGTGAGATCCCTCTTGCGTCGACGCACGGAGATGGCATAGCGTCCCATCGGCCGATGCGTGCAACGCCAACGGCCCCCCATCGCGGTTGCCCGCACCGCGCCGTTGAATGAGGTCTCCGT
>JBEVGU010000123.1:0-2528 GCA_040511595.1 Actinomycetota bacterium
GGTCTTCAGTAGACATGCCTGTCCTCGTCGGGTGCGGGGGGAGGCGTCGTGGTGCTTGTCGGCGATACGATGTCGACGGCCGCAAACCCGCATCTGTTGTACTCCTTCGAACCCCTATCGACAAGCAGATTGACAGGAATCTTCGGGGTCGAGCTACTCCACGAACGAGAATGCGCGCGACAGCACGTACCCGAGCACCATGCAGGAGGGCCACGTCAGGATCCACGCGGCGACCACCTGGCGGGCCACCCCCCAGCGGACCGCGGACAGGCGTTTCGTCGCGCCGACGCCCATGATCGATGACCCGATCGCATGGGTCGTGGACACCGGGATGCCGAGACGGGCCGCGGCCGTGATCACCGTCGCCGCCCCGGTCTCGGCCGCGAAGCCGTTCACCGGCTCGAGGTGGGTCATCTTCATGCCCATCGTCCGGATCACCCGCCAGCCTCCGACCATCGTGCCGAAGCCCATGACCAGGCCGGCGGAGACGATCATCCACAGGTCGATCGAGAGCTGCGCCTCGCCGCCGAGGGTTCCCGCCTCCTTCAGGTAGAAGGCCAGGGCGATGATGCCCATGGTCTTCTGCGCGTCGTTCGTGCCGTGGCTGAACGCCATGAACCCGGCCGAGAGGATCTGGCCCCTCCCGAAGATGCGAGCCACGGTGGGTCTCCGAACCTTGCTGAACAGCCAGTAGATCGCCACCATCAGCAGCAGGCCCATGACGAACCCGCCTACCGGCGAGGTGATGAGCCCGATCAGCGATTTCCGGGTGCCCGACCACTCCAACGCGTCGAGGCCGCCTGCGGCGAACCCCGCGCCCAACAACCCGGCCACCAGTGCGTGCGATTCGCTCGAGGGGAGTCCGAAGTACTGAGCCGAGAGCGCCCACACCGTAGCGGCCAGCACCGCGGCGGCCACCGTGCCGAGCGTGACGAAGCCGGGATCGACGATGCCCGTGGCGATCGTCTCCGCGACCGCAGTGCCGACGACGAGCGCTCCGACGAGGTTCAGGACGCCCGCCATGACCACGGCGGGCAGGGGGCGCAGCACGCGGGTCGATACGACCGTCGCGATCGAGTTCGGGGCGTCTGTCCAGCCATTGGCGAACTCGAACAGGTAGGCGAGCACCAGGACGACGACGAACATCAAGACTGCTTGAGCGCGATCGCCTCGAGCACGTTGCCCACGGTCTGCAGCCCGTCGATCGCCGATTCCGTTTCGTCGATGATGTCCCTCCACTTCAAGACGTCCATCGCTCGGTGATCGCCGCTGAACAGATCGGCCACGGCGCGTCGGTAGATGCGGTCACCCTCGTCCTCGAGCTCCTGGATCCGCAGGAAGGAGTCGCCGAGCCGCTTGTACTTGGGCAGCATCGCCACCGCCTCCCGCACCGCGGTCGCCGACCGGAAGAGCACGTCGGCCTGTAGCTTCATCTCGGGCAGCGGTGTCTCGATGCGATGCAGCACCATCAGGTCGGCCGCGGCGTCGACGTGGTCGAGCACGTCGTCGAGCCGCGACGTGAGGCTGTGGATGTCCTCGTGATCGAGCGGGGTGACGAACACCGTGTTGAGGCGGGTCATCGTCTCGTGCACGATCGCATCGCCCTCGTTCTCGATGTCGTGGATGCGTTTCGCCCGCGGGGCCAGGTCGTCGAACTCGGCGATCATGTCCGCGTAGAGCGACGCCGCCTCCTCCATGTGGGAGGCGAGCCGCACGAACAGGTCGAAGAAGCTCTGGTCCCTCGGGATCAGTCGGAATCGTCGTCGAGCCATGCCGTCGCGCCCTTCATCCCATCCTCGGCCAGGGAACGGTAGGCACGTCGAGGGCCGATGTCTACCAGCCGAACGGCCCAGGTTCCACGGTTTGGATCAACCCGGCACTCACGTCGGACGTTCGATCCGTTGCGGGCCTGTGCTCAAGGCGTGGTGAACTCGTGGGGCTGGTTCCACAACATCGGTCCCGATGTGAGGCTGTCGGCGAATGGTCGACGTGGAGATCGCCGGTGGAAGCTTCGCCGGCTTGGCGTGCGCGCGCACGTGCGCCGCGCGCGGACTCCGCACCATCGTGTGGGAACGGAAGTCGGACCCCGGCCGAGCCATCCGTACGACGGGGCTCCTGGTGAAGGAGGCGGCCGACGAGGAGGACCCCGCGCTCGAGGCGACTCGGCGCATCCACGGCGTGCGCCTGTACGGTCCCTCGCTGCGGTTCATCGATCTCGACTCGCCCGGCTACTACTTCCTGGCGACCGACACGCCGGCGCTCCTGCGAGCGATGGCCGAGCGTGCCGAGCGAGCCGGGGCCGAGCTGCGATGCGGACGAGAGTTCCGATCAGAGGCGCGCTCGGGACGGGTGCTCGTGGGAGCCGACGGTCCACGCTCCCGAGTCGCTCGCGATGCCGGGTTGGGCGTGAACCGCGAGTTCCTGTCGGGGGTCGAAGCCGAGCTCGAGGGCGTGCGCGGGGTGGAGGAGCGCCTGCACGTCTTCCTCGACTCACGTCTCGCTCCCGGCTACATCGGGTGGGTGGTGCC
>JBEVGU010000124.1:0-9067 GCA_040511595.1 Actinomycetota bacterium
CCAGCGCGCGGCGCTGGTGCTCCGCTACTACGAGGACATGTCCGAGCGCGAGACCGCCGACGTGCTCGGGTGCTCGGTCGCCGCCGTGAAGGCGCTGGTCTCCCGGGGCGGCGAGACGCTCCGAGAGCTGATCAGGGGTGAGGAAGCATGAATGACGTGGAGCGCGACCTGCGAGAGCTCCTGGAACGGAAGGCCGGCTCGGTCGGCACGGTGGCACCGGGGCTTCCGGAGACGGTACGGAAGCGTGGCAGGCTTCGCCAGCTGGCCACGGCCACGATCGGCGCGTTCACGGTGGCCGCGATCGCGCTGGCGTCGTTCGCCGGCCTGCAAGCGATCGACCAAGCCCGACCCATCGTACCCGAGCCCGGCGGTCCTCGAACGACGGAGTACGAGACCTTCGAGCGGACGGCGACGATCGAGAACCTCACGATCACGAGTCCCAGCGACTGGTACCTCGTGAATCAATGGCCGCTCGGAGCTGCGCTCGCCACGACCGGGGCCAGCGATTCTGGCTCATGTGAGGTGACGCTCGCGCCGGGTAAGACGAGCTCCAACGGCACCGGTTGCTCGGACGGCTCGGTGGTTCCCGGCACGGTAGCGCCGATGCTCGTCCCGATCCTCTCGCTCTCCAACGACGACCTCGGGCTCGGAACGTCGGCATGCGCCTTCGGAGCGTTCGACGTGCCCGACGACACCGCGATCCTGGAGATCCTCATCGATGGGGCCCTCGTCGACGCCCAGGAAGCCGGTGACGCGGTCCGCCTCCCGGCGTGGCCGGCGTCCTTCGAGGGGACCTCGGTCGAGGACGGTCCCTGCGGTCGAGGCCACTACGCCCGGTTCCAGGCCGGCCGGTACCCGTTCGTGGCGTGGGCCGGGTTCGGTCCTCGAGTGACTGAGGAGGATCGCCGGACGCTCTTCCGCGCGTTCGGGTCGATGGATATCTCGAACTGGACCATTCGTGCACCACTGTCGCGCGACCCTGCCTACGTGATCGCAGGCGGCGAGAATGCTGCCGGCCCATGGCGTCTCGAGCTGCGTCCGTCGGACCGGGGCGGGCCGGACGCGAACGTCCTGCTCGAGCTCGTGTCGGCGGAAGGCGGCATCCAGGGGACCGGCGACTTCACCGTCCCGGAGGAGACCCCGATCGAGTTCACGGGGGGTGACCCGGTCTTCGGTGCGGTCACGACCGATGCGGCAGGCGTGGAGCTCCGTCTCGAGGAGGGGACTCCACCGATCCCCGCGACGATCATGCCGATGCCGCCGAGCCTCGCCGGTACCTTCGACGTCTTCTTCGCGTCGAACGCGAGTGACGTGCCGGCGACCGCGGTCGCGCTCGATGCCGACGGCGACGTCATCGAGACCGTGAGCGGCTCGCTGCTCTTCGAAGCTTCGTTCGACGTACAGGGTTACGCGACCACGCTGACGATCGAGGACCGAGGGGGCTTGCCGTGCTATCGAGTCGCGAACGATGCGGGCGCGGTCGAAGGGTGCCAGGACGAGATCACGCTCTCGTCGATCCCGCTGTCCGAAGATGCCGGCCAGGTGCTCGTCTTCTCGCTGGCCGGCGGTGTGCGCCTCAGCGGGATGGAGCTCGACGTGGATGGCGGCGAGACCATCGAGGCTGCCAGTTGCAAGATGGCGGTCTGCGTGATGGGCATCCCGCCCGGTTCGGGCACCGGCACGCTTTGGCTGATGCAGAGGGGCCAGCGATCCGATTCCGACACGATCGCGTGGACCCCTGAAGGTGTCGAGCGAACCTGACCGCGATCGATCGAGGTCCACGGGCACGCGAAGGCCGTCTCGGAGCACGAACGAAGTCGGGCCTCCGGCGTGACTAGTCCATACGACTAGACCTGATTGGCGCCGCCGAATATCTCGCTGACGCTCGAGTCCTCGAACACGGCTCGCAGGGCGCTCGCGATCAGCGGGGCGATCGACAGGCACTTCAGCTTGTCGAACCGCCGCTCCTCGGGGATCGGCACCGTGTTCGTCACGACGACCTGCTCGATCGGGGCTTCCTCGAGCAGCTGGCGAGCCTTCCCGCTGAAGATGCCGTGGGTGGCGCCGACGTAGATCGGTCCGGCGCCCATCTGGGCGAGCACCTTGGTGCCGGCCGAGACCGTGCTCGCGGTGTCGATCATGTCGTCGACGATCACGCAGGGACGGCCGTCGACTTCGCCAACCACGGTCATCTCCTCGATCTTGTGCGCCTCCTTGCGGGATCGACGCTTGTAGAGGAACGCGAGGTCGGCGTGGAGGTACTCGCGCAGCTTCTCGGCGGTCTTGATGCGGCCCGCGTCGGGCGCCACCACGACCAGGTCGTCGCCATGCAGCCCGAGCTCGTCCTTGAAGTAGTTCGAGAGGATCGGCAGGGCGGTCAGGTGGTCGAACGGCGAGTCGAAGTACCCTTGGATCTGCCCGGAGTGCAGGTCCACGCTCACGACGCGGTCGGCGCCGGCCGTAGAGAGCAGGTCGGCCACGAGTTTCGCGCTGATCGGCTCGCGCGAGATCGCCTTCTTGTCCTGCCGCGAGTAGCCGTAGTACGGGATCACCGCCGTGATGCGCTTGGCCGATGCCCGCTTCATCGCGTCGAGCATGACGAGCTGCTCCATCACGGCCTCGTTCACCGGGTCGTAATGGGTCTGCACGACGAATACGTCGGCGCCGCGCACGCTCTCCTTGGCCCGGAAGTAGATCTCGCCCGAGGCGAACCGCCGGAGCTCTGACTCGCTCACCGGCACGCTCAGGCAGTCGGCGATCTCGTGCCCGAGCTCCGGGTGGATGGTGCCGGTGAACAGCATCATCCGCTTCTTGGTGATGATCTCCACGGCTGCGCTCCCCCTACGTTCCGCTTCCTCGATCCCCGCTCCGACGCCGGCGGCGGCGATGCTCCGCGTCCTTGCGAGCGCGGTAGCCCTCGACCGTGCGCTGCTCGGCCCGTTCCACCGCGAGCGCGCCGTCGGGAACGCTCTTCGTGATCACCGATCCGGCTCCCGTGTTCGCGTTGCGCCCGACCGTCACCGGCGCCACCAGCATCGTATCCGAACCGATCCGGGCGCCGTCGCCCACCTTGGTCGTGTGCTTGGCGTAGCCGTCGTAGTTGACCGTGACGGTGCCCGCCCCGATGTTCGCGTCCTCGCCCACCTCGGCGTCGCCGAGGTAGGTCAGGTGCTTGGCCTTCGCGCCGCGTCCGAGCGTCGAGGCCTTCACCTCGACGTAGTTGCCGACCTGGGCGCCGTCGTCGAGCACCGCCCCCTCCCGGAGTCGGGCGAACGGCCCCACCTCGCATCCACGGCCGACGCGCGCGTGCTCGAGCACTGAGAACCGCACGACCGAGCCGTCGCCGACCTCCGAGCCGGACATCGCGACCGAGGGTCCGATGCCGCAGGCCGAGCCGACGCGGGAGCCGCGCTCGAGGAACGTGTTCGGATGGATCACCGAGTCGGGTCCGATCTCGACGTCGACGTCGATGTAGGTGGCCCCCGGATCCACCAGCGTGACCCCGTTCGCCATGTGCCGGGCGTTCACTCGCGCTCGCACGACCGCCTCGACCGCCGCGAGCCCCGCTCGGGAGTTCACGCCCATCGCGCCGCCGGTGTCGACCGTGACCGCGTTGACCTTCAGCCCCGCGGCGAGCATCGCGGGGATGACGCGGTTCAGGTAGTACTCGCGCTGACGGTTCCTCCGGTCGAGCTCGGGCAGGGCGTCGAAGAGCGCTCGCCGCTGGAACGCGAACAGCACGATCGAGACCTCGCGGATCGCCCGGACGTCGACCGATGCGTCGACGTCCTCGACGATCTCGGTCAACCTGGTACGCGTGCGAACCACGCGTCCATAACCGCCGGGGTCGTCGAGCACGGTGGAGGCGATCGTCGCGGCGGCGTTCGAACGGCGGTGTGAGGCGACCAGGCGCTTCACGTCGTCGCCGGTCACCGGGTCGTAGTCGCCCCCCAGCACGAGCACGTCGCTCACGCGTCCGACGGCTCGCTCGGCGACCTCTACGGCGTGGCCGGTGCCCAGCTGCCTCGGTTGCTCCACGAAGACGGGTCGCGGGGTGATCTTCCACGACGCGACCGCGGCCCGGATGTCGTCGGCGCCGTGGCCGACCACGACGATCACCCTCGTGGGCTTGGCGGCGAGCCCCGCCTGGAGCACGTGCCACAGAGCGGGCCGGCCACAGATCGGGTGCAGCACCTTCGGGGTCGTGGACTTCAGCCGCTTCCCCTTGCCCGCGGCGAGCACGACGAGGGCGAGCGATCGAGGGCTCTTCTTGGTCTCGGCCACGGACCTGCCTGGGTCGAAGGGTCGGGAAGCGGGCACCTATCGTCCGGAACGAACGGCGCGGCGTCAACGAGCCAAGCCGCACGACCCCGCGCTAGGCGTCGACGGGGGCCGTTAACGGCCGATGAGCGAGGCGACATCGGGGCGCGAGAGGAACCCCGACCGGTACGGCTCGGGCAGACCATGTGCGGCGCTCTCGACGATCTCCCGGGCGGCGGCGCGACGCATCGCAGCCTCGGTGGGACGCCCGAGGAGGTCGAGCGCATCGGCGGCTACGCGCCCGGCGCGCCACGCCAGCCTCCGGTCGTTCACGGCGCCGGCATCGACCACGGAGCGCTCGGCGAGCGCGAGCGCCTCCTCGCCCCGGCCCCGCAGGAGCGCTGCGAGCGCGCGGGCGTACGGACCCCAGACCGTCCAGACGTCGCGCCGCTCGCTCGACCTCGAGATCGCGGCCGCGACCCGGTCGAGGGCCTCGGGGTCGCCCGACCATTCCCACGCCAGCATCTCCGTGTGGAGCGACCAGAGGCTATCGAGCGTCGACGACTCCTCGCGGGCGGCGAGGTCGAACCATCGCTGCGCGGTATCGCCCTCCCCCTGCATCAACCGACCCAGGGCGCAGAGGGCTCGCAACCTCGGCCGCTGGAACCGAGAGCCAAGGGATGTGGAGAGGTCCCACGCGCGGCGGGACCGCTCGACGATGCCGTCGACGTCCCATGCCTCCAGCGTGATGTCGCTCTGCATCGAGAGCCCGATGAGGACACCCCTCGACGCGCCGAGTGACGTCACGAGCCCCACCCCACGGTCCGCGTCGGCGAGCGCCTCACCAAGACGGCAGTCCCGCAGCAGTTGTTCCGCCCGAGCGAACAGCGCGAACGCCTCATCGCGTCCGTTGCCGATCTCTCGCGACTCCGCGATCGATCCGTCGACCGTCTCGAGCGCTTCCTTCCAGCTGCCGATGAAGCCCAGGTTCCACGCGACCATGTACGCGTTGTGCGCGACCATCTGTCGTTGCCCCAACTCGCGCAAGAGGCGGTCGGCCTCGCGGCCGTGCTCGAGCGAGACCTCACCGGGGTCGAGGAAGAAGGTGGTCTCGCACGAGCCGTGCTCGGCGAGTGCCTGCCCCTCGAGGTCGCCGCTCGCCGACGCGATCGTGAGGGCTTGCCGATGCAGCTCCAACGACTCGACGTACTCCCCTCGGCCGAACCGGATCGTTCCCGCGGTGTAGAGGAGGCGGGCCTCGAGGTCGGCCGCGCCCACGGCCCTAGCAAGCTCGAGCGCCTCGGGCAGGCGCGCCTGCCCCTCCTCGAACCGGTCGAGCAACCAAAGCGCGTGCGCCTCCGCCGCGACGGCCTCCGCGCGGAGCCGCTCGTCGCCGCCGTCGGCTGCGAGGCCTCCCGCGCGACGGTAGTCCTCGAGGCCGTCGGCCGCACGACCGACGATCTCGTGCGCCTGTCCGCGGCCGAGCACCGCCCTGCCCTCGAGGACCGCGTTCCCGGTCGCCGCCGCGAGCGCCCGGTCGTACCAGCGGATCGCCCCCTCGGCCGAGAACAGGCGGCGGAGCCGATCGCCCGCCATCAGCGACCACCTGGCGGTGGCTCCGGCATCGCCGGCCCGTTCGGCGTGGTAGGCGCAGATCTCGGCGAACTCCTCCTCCCGACCGCTGATCGCCCGTTCGACCCACGCGAGCACGTCGCCGTGGGCCTGTGCGCGTCGCGATCGCGGGATGCTCGCGTACGCCACGTCGCGCGTGAGGACGTGGTGGAAGATGAGCTCCCGCTCCCCCTCGATCGACGAGGTCTCGCGCTCACGCAGGTGCCCCTTGTCGACGAGCCCCTCGAGCGCGGCGGCAATCGCGGTGGCGTCGCCGTCACTGAGCCGCACGAGCGCCCCTTCCCAGACGATGCGACCGACCACAGACGCGTCCTGGATCGTTCGCTTCTCGATCGGCGAGAGCAGGTCGATGCGAGAGGCGATCACGCCCTGGACCGTGTCGGGCAGCGCCGAGGCCACCGGCTCTTCGAGAGCCCAGCGGCCGTCACGTTGCACGAGCGTGCCGTCTTCCATCATCATGCGGAGCAGCTCGCCGGCGAAGAACGGGTTCCCTTCGGAGCGGTTGAGCACGGGCCCGACGATCTCGGCGGGAGCTTCTCCTCCCAACAGGTGCTCGACGAGCGTCGTGCCGTCGCGGAGGTTCAGCGGCGACAGCGAGACCGTGCTGGCGTTGGAGAGCGCCCCCGGCCACGAGGGGCGTCGCTCGAAGAGCTCGGGACGCGCCGTGCACATCACGAAAGCGGGGCCCGACGCTTTGGAGAGCACCGTCTCGATCAGATCGAGCAGCGGCGGGTCGGCCCAGTGCACGTCCTCGATCACGGCCACCATCGGCGCGCGCGTCAGCCGCGCCTCGAGGTAGCGCTGCCACGCTCGAGCGATGATGCGCCGCGCGGCGGCGGGTTCGGCGCCCGCGAGCGGATCGCCCGGCATCACGGCGCCGATCGAGTGCAACAGCACGGCGGCCGTCCCGATCGCGTCCTCACCGCCCACCTCCTCCGACAGCATCGAGGCCTTCTCCGCGATCGCCTCGGGGGCGTCGGAGTCGAGCAAACCGACGTCGACCTTGAGGATCTCGGCGAGGGGCCAGTACGCCAAGCCGTCCCCGTAGGGGAGGCAGCGACCGCGGGCGACCTGCGCCCCCTCACCGGCCGCGCCGACGACCAGTTCCTGCGCGAGCCGGCTCTTGCCGATGCCGGCAGGCCCGGCGATCGTGACGAGGTGGGGCGTCCGCTCGCGGAGGGTGCGCGCGTAGAGCAGCCGCAACAGCTCCATCTCGGATCCGCGTCCGACGATCGGGGCTTCCACCACCGGCGCCCTGATCGACCCGGCTGCGTGCACGGATCCCTGCACCTCGAACGCAGAGAGCGACCGGTCGATGCCCTTGACGCGCGTCTCCCCCAGCGACCGGAAGCCCACGAGATGCCGCGTGTCGCGCCACGTGCGTTCGCCGACTACCACGCGGCCCGGCTCGGCCAGGGCCTGGAAGCGGGCCGCGACGTTCACGGCCTCGCCCGTCACGAAGCCCTCGTCGTTGCCACCGCCGTGCGCGAACACCTCGCCCGTGTTGAGGCCGATCCGCATCATCAGGTCGCCACCGGCACGATCGGACAGCTCCCGGTTCAGCGCCACGAGCCGATCCTGCATCGCGAGCGCGGCTCTCACGGCGCGCTCCGGATCGTCCTCGTGCGCCACCGGCACGCCGAAGAACGCCACCACGGCGTCGCCGATGAACTTCTCGACGGTGCCCCCGTAGCGGGTGATCTCCTCGTGCATCGCATCGAAGAACGGCGCGAGCACGGCCCGGAGATCCTCCGGGTCCAATCGGGCAGCGAGCTCGGTCGAGGCGGTGAGATCGGCGAACAGCGACGTGACGACCTTGCGTTCCTCTGGCTGGTCGTCAGGCCGTTCGTCGGGCTGCTCCGCTGGGTTCACGACGGCGGGGGCCGCCGTCGTCGTCGCCTCGGCGTCGAGCCCCGAGCCGCAGGCGCCGCAGAAGCGATTACCCGTCGGGTTCGGGGTCCCGCACGCCGGACAGACGACATCGAGCGCCGACCCGCAGGCGCCGCAGAACCGGGCGCCGGTTGGCACCGGTTCCCCGCAGCGCGGGCACACACCTGGAGCGGCCATGCGTGACGCCTCCCGTGGTCGGGTCGGTTCCGGAGGGAGAAAGTCCGACGCTTGCGACATATTCCCTCCCGGTCGTCAAGTTTCGCGGTGGAACCTTGACAAGCTCTGGGACGAGTGTCGATCCCTCAGCTGGTCTTGAAGCGGGTACTCGAGCTTCGCGAGGGCCCACGGACATGAGCGTCTGGATGCTGGGGGTCGTGTCAGTCTCGTCGATGGCAGGCGACTGCTGCGGCCACTCCATCAGGCGGTCAACCGCTGTGCGGCGCGTGACGGCGAAGAACGCCTACCTCCGCCGGTCGGAGCGGGATCGGCGAGCAGCGGCGCGTCACGCGGGTCCGACCGGTGGCACGACGCGCCGTGCCCGAATATCGGTAGCCTCAATCTCCAGGCCTCGCCGACTAGACCAGTACGACGAGAGAGAGCGATGGACCAGATCGACACAACGACGGCCGTTCCGGAGCCGTCCCGACGGCGGCTCGGCCTGGATCGGCTGCGGCTTCGGTTCCGCGACCCGGCGCTCGAGTCGGCGTTCCGCGCCGATCAATTCCGCCACCACCTGGGGAACATCCGCTTCGCCTTCCTGGCCGGGATCGTCCTCTGGATCTCTTGGGGTCTGCTCCTGCGCCCCTACATCCTGGCCCTCTCCGAACTCCGGCTCGACCGGATCATGCGGTGGGGCGTGTTCATCCCGATGCTGGTCATCGGCCTCGCACTCACGTTCACGCCCTTCTTCAGCCGGATCTGGGAATGGGTCGCGGTCGCCATCGCGACGGCGACGATCATCTCGTGGGTGTACTACACCTCGAACATCCAGACGCTGCCCGCGGAGTATGGGTACGTCGGCGTCATCCTGATCACCGCATTCACCTACACGCTGTTGCGGCTGCGGTTCATCCTGGTCTTGCTGATCACGCTGATCGGCATCGGCGTGTATCTGCCGTACGCCTTCGCCACTCGGTACGTCGCGCCTGTGAGCGGGGTGCTGGCGACGCTCTATCTCGTCTCGTTCGGGTTCCTCGGCGGCCTGGCAGCGCATCGGATGGAGCGGTTTACGCGAACGCTGTTCCTGCGGGAGCGTCAGCTCGACCAGGAGCGCCTGCGATCCGAC
>JBEVGU010000125.1:0-34266 GCA_040511595.1 Actinomycetota bacterium
GGGGCCGAGGACGACGAGCCGATCCCCCGCGACTCGGATCGTCCGACGACGTCGTGATCCCGCACGGCGCCCCGGTGCTACCGCCGAACAGCCCGGAGTAGGGTTGATCGACGGCGATCCGGGGAGGCGTTCATGCCGCATGCGGTGCATGACCGAGACGAGGTTCGAGCCCTCATGGACCGAGTCGCGCAGGTGGTCGAGGTGCTGGGCGCCCAGGAATTCAGCGAGCACCACCTTCCCGGAGCGATCAACCTTCCGCTCCGGAAGATCGAGGCGGAGGCCAGGGACAGGCTCGACCCGAGCCTGCCTGTCGTCGTCTACTGCTGGGACTCGGCCTGAGACCTCAGCCCGCGAGCCGCGTGGCGGCTCGAACGCTTCGGGTTCACCGAGGTCTACGACTACGTCGACGGCAAGCTCGATTGGCTCGCCGCCGGACTTCCGGTCGAAGGTACGAACGCGCGGCGTCCACGCGCCGGCGACGTGGCGCGCGCCGACGTCCCCACGTGCGGCCTGGACGAGCCGATCGGCGAGGTCCGCGAGCGGGTCCACGCGGCCGGATGGGACGCGTGCGTCGTCGTGAACGACGAACGGGTGGTGCTCGGCCTGCTCCGCGGGCGAGAGCTCGGCGAGGGGCACGGCGAGCCGGTCGAGCAGGTCATGCGGCCCGGCCCCAGCACGTTCCGGCCCTACGTCTCGATCGAGGAGATGGCGCGGTACATGGTGACCCACGACCTCCCGACCTCTCCGGTCACCTCCTCGGACGGGCGGCTGATCGGCTTGCTGAGGAGGGACGACGCCGTTCACGTCGCCCATGAGAGCCACCGTGAGGACGAGACCGTCGAGGACGCGCGATGAGGCCCGGTGAGCGCGAGCCCACGAACCCATGACGGGTAGCATGGGTTGGAAGGCGATACGCGTCAGCGAGGTAGCGTGAACGGATCCGATCGAACGCAGTTCGGGCCCAACGTGTGGCTCCTCGATGAGCTGTATCGCCAGTTCCTCGACGACCCCGGGTCCGTGAGCGAGCCGTGGCGGGAGTTCTTCGCGGACTATCGTCCCCGCGGTGACCAGCGCGGTGATGGATCGTCTCCGACCACCCCGCCTGCCGCGCCCGTCGTTCCTCGTTCGGAACCCGAGCCGGCCACGGAGGCGCCCGTCGAGGCCGTGTCTCCGAGGGAGTCTCCGAGGCCGGCGTCGTCGGAAGCCCACCAGGAGGGCGTGCCGCTCGTGGGCGCCGCGGCCGTCATCGCCCGCCGCATGGAGGAGAGCCTCGAGGTCCCGACGGCCACCTCGGCGAGGACCGTTCCCGCCCGGCTCCTGGAGCTCAACCGCGCGCTCATCAACCGCCACCTCGAACGGGTGCAAGGCGGGCGAGTCTCCTTCACGCATCTGATCGGCTACGCGATCGTGCGAGCGCTGGCCGGGTCGCCGGCGATGAACCGCTCGTTCACGGGGAACGGGAAGCCTGCGGCCATCCAGCACGACCACGTGAACCTCGGCCTCGCCGTCGACGTCGAGCGCCCGGACGGGTCGAGGACGTTGCTGGTGCCGGCGATCAAGCAGGCCGATTCCCTCGATTTCGCCGGGTTCCATGCGGCGTACGAAACGCTGATCCGGAAGGTGCACGCGAACGAGCTCACACCCGATGACTTCGCGGACACGACGCACACGATCACGAACCCCGGAACGCTCGGCACCGCTCTCTCGGTGCCTCGTCTCATGGCCGGGCAGGCCGCGATCATCGGCGTGGGCGTGATCGCGTACCCGCCGGAGTACCAAGGGGCCGATCCCGCCACGTTGGTCGAGCTCGGCATCTCCAAGGTGCTGACGCTCACCAACACGTACGACCACCGGGTCATCCAGGGCGCCGAGAGCGGCGAGTTCCTCGGTCGGGTGCACGGGTTGCTGATCGGTGAGGGCAACTTCTACGGCGACGTCTTCAAGGCGCTGGAGATGCCGGTGCGGCCGATCCATTGGTCGATCGACTCGAGGCCGCTCGAGGACTCGCTTCCCGCCCGCGAGAAGCAGGCCCGCGTGCTCCAGTTCATCAACAACTACCGGGTGCGCGGACACCTCATCGCCGACCTCGACCCGCTCGCCACGGCGCCGCCCCCGACGCATCCGGAGCTCGATCCCGCGAACCTGGGATTCAGCATCTGGGACCTCGACCGGCGCTTCGTCACGGGCGGGCTGGCCGGCACCCGAGAGGCGACGCTGAACGAGATCTGGAACGTCCTGCACGACGCGTACTGCGGCTCCCTCGCCGTGGAGTACATGCACATCCAAGATCCCGACCAGAAGGAATGGATCCAGCAACGGGTGGAGGGTCCGCGTGACGACGTCTCGCTCGACGACCGCAAGCATGTCCTGCTGAAGCTGAACGAGGCCGAGGCCCTCGAGCGGTTCCTCCACCAGCGCTACGTGGGCCACAAGCGCTTCTCGCTGGAGGGCGCGGAGAGCCTGATCCCGATCCTCGATGTCCTCCTCGACCTGGCGGCGGACACCGGGCTCGCCGAGGTCGTGATGGGCATGGCGCACCGAGGCCGCCTGAACGTGCTCGCGAACATCATCGGGAAGAGCTACGGGCAGATCTTCCGCGAGTTCGAGGGAGAGCTGGACCCGCTCTCCGTCGAGGGCTCGGGCGACGTGATCTACCACGTCGGCGCGGCCGGGAAGCACACGTCCCCCGCCGGGAACGACCTCCCCGTCTCCTTGGCCTCCAACCCCAGCCACCTCGAGTCCGTGGACCCGGTGGTGGAGGGCATGGCGAGGGCGAAGCAGGACCTGTTGGAGCCGCCCGAAGGGTCCTCGCCGGTGCTCTCGGTGCTGATCCACGGTGAGGCGGCCTTCGCCGGACAGGGCGTGGTGGCGGAGACGCTCAACCTGTCCCAGCTTCCCGGCTATCGCACCGGGGGCGCGATCCACGTGGTCATCAACAACCAGCTCGGGTTCACGACGCCACCCGAGCACGGGCGCTCGAGCGTCTACGCCACCGACGTGGCGAAGATGGTGCAGGCGCCGATCCTGCACGTGAACGGGGACGAGCCGGAGGCGTGCCTGCGAGCAGCCCGCCTCGCCTTCGCGTTCCGACAGGAGTTCGGCAAGGACGTGATCATCGACATGTGGTGCTACCGGCGATGGGGGCACAACGAAGCCGACGAACCATCCTTCACGCAACCCCTGATGTACCGACGGATCGGCGAGCTGCGCTCGGTGCGCAAGCGCTACATGGAGGCGCTGGTGAACCGCGGCGATCTCTCGGTGGAGGACGCCGAACAGGCGCTGCAGGCGTTCTCCGACCGGCTCGGGCAGGCGTACGAGGAGACCATGGAGCAGCGCCCGGGAGTGCCTCGACCCGAGCGGCAGAGGCCGGAACCGCTATCCCCCGCGCCGATCGAGACCGGCGTCGCTCGCGACCGGCTCGAGGAGCTGACGGAGGCGCTCACCCGCGTCCCCGACGGCTTCGCGATCCATCCGAAGCTGCAGCGTGGCCTCGATCAGCGGAAGACCGAACTCCACGAGGACCGGATCGACTGGGCCCTCGCGGAGGCCCTGGGGTTCGGCTCGCTGCTGCGCGAAGGGCTCACGGTGCGGCTGAGTGGGCAGGACAGCCGTCGAGGCACGTTCAGCCAGCGCCACGCGGTGCTCGTCGACCAGGAGACCGGCGCCGAGTACTACCCGCTTCAGCACCTCGCCGACCGGCAAGGGAAGGCGTTCGTCTACGACAGCCTGCTCTCGGAGTTCGCGGCGCTGGGGTTCGAGTACGGCTACTCGGTGGCCGATCCCGAGGCGCTGGTGCTGTGGGAAGCGCAGTTCGGCGACTTCGTGAACGGCGCGCAGGTCATCGTCGACCAGTACGTCGTCGCGGCCGAGGACAAGTGGACCCAGACGAGCGGCCTGGTGCTGCTGCTTCCCCACGGCTACGAGGGACAAGGGCCCGAGCACTCCAGCGCCCGCCTCGAGCGGTTCCTCGCACTCGCCGCCGACGACAACATCGAGGTGGTCGTGCCCTCGACCCCCGCTCAGTACTTCCACCTGCTGCGGCGGCAGGCCTTGCGGGACATCAGGAAGCCTCTCGTCGTGCTGACGCCGAAGTCACTCCTTCGCCTACCCGCCGCCACCAGCCGCACGGCCGAGCTGGAGTCGGGCCACTTCGAACCGGTGCTCCCCGACCCCTCGGCGCCGGCGGCCGCGAGGCGGGTCCTCCTCTGCCACGGCACGGTCTACTACGAGCTCGCGGATCGGCGAGCGACGAGCGTCGACGACATGGCCCTGATCCGGCTCGAGCAGTGCTATCCGTTCCCGGCCGACGCGCTCGCGGAACAGCTCGCTCGCTTCGGCGACGCCGAGGTGGTCTGGGTGCAGGCGGAGCCGCAGAACATGGGGGCCGCGCGCTTCGTCGTGTGGAACCTCCGGGAACGCCTGGGCGTGGAGGCCCGAATCGTCTCCCGCTCCGAGAGCCCGAGCCCCGCCACGGGAAGCCTCACCCTGCACCGCCAGGAGCAGTCCGAGCTGATCGAGAGCGCGTTCGCGTAACCCCTGCCGTGACGGGTTGGCGCCCCGAGCGATCGCCGCGGGCGCGCCGTCGGGGCCTCACCGGTAGGATTCGGCAGGTCAGCGCGAGGGGAAAGCGGATGCCCGAGGGAACGGAGCCACCGGATCTCGACGCTCTGAGCATCGAGACGATCCGCACGCTCTGCATCGACGCGATCCAAGCGGCGAACTCCGGTCACCCCGGAACTCCCATGGGCATGGCTCCGGTGGCATACACGCTGTGGCAACGGTTCCTGCGCTTCGATCCCGCGAACCCGATCTCGCCCAACCGCGGTCGGTTCGTGCTCTCCGAGGGCCACGCGTCGGCGCTGCTGGGGTCGCTGCTGCACCTCACGCAGGTCAAGGAGGTCGATCCGGACTACGAGCTCCGGGGTCGTCCTGCAGTCGAGCTGCACGACCTCGAGACGTTCCGCCAGCTCGGGTCGAGATGCCCGAGGTTCGCCGAGGCGGGCATCGACGTCGCCGCGCTCGCGGCAGAGCTGCAGACGAAGGGCGCCCATGCGTTCGTGGAGAGCTGGGAGGAGCTCCTCTCCACGATCGAGCGGGCGAGCTCGTCTTCGTAGCCGCCCGCACGGAACCAGGAGGATCATGTGACCACCGTTCCACTCACCCAGCGCGCCGCCTGGGCGTTGTTGGTCGACCATCACGCCGAGATCGGGGATCATCACTTGCGCGACCTGTTCGCCGAGGATCCCGACCGGGGGGAACGCCTGGTGGCCGAGGGCGCCGGCCTCTACCTCGACTACTCGAAGCACCGCGTCACCGACGAGACGATGCAGCTGCTCCTCCGGCTCGCCGAGGAGTCCGGGCTGCGCGAGCGCATCGACGCGATGTTCCGCGGTGATCACATCAACGTCTCGGAGGATCGCGCGGTGCTGCACGTGGCGCTGCGCATGCCCGCCGACGCGTCGCTCGTCGTCGACGGCGTCGACGTGGTGGCCCAGGTGCGTGGCGTGCTCGACCGCATGGGCGCGTTCGTCGATCGCATCCGCTCGGGCGCCTGGACCGGCCATACCGGCAAACCGATCCGCAACGTGGTGAACATCGGCATCGGAGGGTCCGACCTCGGTCCGGTGATGGCCTACGAGGCACTGCGGCACTTCAGCCGTCGCGACATGGTCTTCCGGTTCGTCTCGAACATCGACGGGACGGACTTCGTGGAGGCCACTCACGATCTCGACGCCGCCGAGACCCTGTTCATCGTCTCGTCGAAGACGTTCACCACGCTCGAGACCATGACCAACGCCCACAGCGCCAGGTCGTGGGCGCTCGAGGCGCTCGGCGGCGGCGAGACAGCCATCGCGAAGCACTTCGTCGCCGTGTCCACCAACGCGGACGGCGTCTCGGAGTTCGGCATCGACCCGGCGAACATGTTCGAGTTCTGGGAATGGGTCGGCGGCCGCTACTCGATGGACTCCGCGATCGGCCTGTCGACGATGATCGCGATCGGCCCGGACGCGTTCGGCGAGATGCTCGCCGGGTTCCACGCGATGGACGAGCACTTCCGCACGACGCCGTTCGAGCGGAACCTGCCGGTGATCATGGGGCTGCTCGCGGTCTGGTACGGCGATTTCCTGGACAGCCGCACCGTGGGCGTGATGCCCTACGAGCAGTACCTGAAGCGGTTCCCGGCCTATCTGCAGCAGCTCACGATGGAGTCCAACGGCAAGCACGTGACGCTCGACGGAAGCCCGGCGCAGGTCAAGACCGGGGCGATCTACTGGGGCGAACCCGGCACGAACGGCCAGCACTCCTTCTACCAGCTGATCCACCAAGGCACCGAGCTCGTCCCCCTGGACCTGGTCGGCTTCGCGAAGCCGCTGAACCCGCTGGGACCACACCACGACTACCTGATGTCGAACGTGTTCGCGCAGGCCGAGGCCCTGGCGTTCGGCAAGACGCCCGACGAGGTCCGCGCCGAGGGCACGCCGGAGGATCTCGTGCCCCACCGTACGTTCGAGGGGAACCGGCCCACGACCACGATCCTCGCCGAGCAGCTCACGCCACGCACGCTGGGCACCCTGGTGGCGCTCTACGAGCACAGCGTGTTCACGCAGGGCACGATCTGGGGGATCGACTCGTTCGACCAGTGGGGGGTGGAGCTCGGCAAGGTCCTCGCGAAGCGGATCATCCCCGAGCTCACGGCCTCCGATGACGCCGACCTCGCCCACGACGGGTCGACCAACGCGCTGATCCGGCGCTACCGGTCGATGCGCGACGCCTGACCACCGTCGGCCTCGGCCGCGTCGATCCGGGCTTCCCACCGCCGCTGGCGCTCGTCCTCGGCGTGCTTCCACGCCACGGCGACCACCAGGATCGCCACCATGAGGGCGAGGTTGCCCGCAAGCCACATGAGCACGGCCCCCCACCGCTGCTCTGTGAGCGCGCGGGCACCCCACGGCGGGGGGAGCGTGGCGTAGGCGGGGTAGAGCGGGGTCGTGCCCTGGTAGAGCGCGAGGGCCAGGAACGACATCATCGGCATCGCCAAGAACAAGGACAGCATCCGAGCGGGGTACGAGACGCGATGTGGGCTCGGGTCGCGGCCCACGATCGGCCACCAGTAGACCAGGGCAGCGCCGACCCAGAGCGCGTGCTCGCCGACGTGGACCTGGGCGCTGCGCAGAGACGCGTCGAATAACGGGGAGAGGTGGATCGCGAACGGCACGCCCACGAACAGCGCCCACCCCACGACGGGGTTCGACAGGAAGCGTCCGACCGGGCTCCGCAGGACCCTCGCGATCGTTCGGGCCCTCGCGGGCGATGACGCGCGCAGGGCGAGCGTGATCGGGGCCCCGAGAGCGAGCAGCGGCGGGGCCGCGAACGTCAGCAACAGATGCTGGGCCATGTGGATCGAGAAGGAGACGTCGGCGTAGGCATCGACCGGGGTGAGCAGCGCCACGGCGAGCACCCCGAGACCGCACCAGAACGCCGTGGTCCATCGGATCGGGAACCGTGCGCCGGCGCGCCGCAGCCGGAGCAGTCCCCCGGCGTAGAGCGACCCAGCGGCCAGCAGCAGCGCGAGCGCCAGCGGATCGCCCGGCCAGGCCGTGAGCCACGACCACGTATCGGTGCCAGGAACGGAGGCGCCCATGCGCGAATCGTCCCACGCCGGCGCATTTGACTCCGTGCAGGGCAATCCACTTGAATCAGGAAGTGACCCTGGACGAGGTGACGGCGGCTCGGTCGACGTCTGCGCCGGCCTCTCCTGTCCGGTTCGGAACGATCCTGTTCCTCGCATCCGAACTGCTGCTCTTCGGTGGGCTGTTCGCGGCCTACTTCGGCCTCCGATCGCGAACGACCCCCTGGCCTCCGAACGGTGTGGTGCCCGACACCGCGTTGGCTGCGCTGGGCACTGCCCTGCTGATGCTCTCCAGCTTCTGCTTGGCCCGCGGCCTGGGCCACGCGGCCACCGGCAACCTGGTGGCATTGCGGCGCTGGACCGTGGTGACGATCGCGCTGGGCGTGGGGTTCCTGGCGACGGAGGCCTGGGACTGGACCCACGTAGACTTCGCGATCTCCAGCAACCCCTACGGAACGATCTACTACACCCTGACCGGCATCCACGGCCTCCACGTGATCGCCGGACTGCTGGTGCTGTCAGCGCTGATCGCGCGGTCGTTCCAGGGCGCCTACGACACCGGTGCACTGGACGGTGCCCATTCCATGGCCTACTACTGGCAGTTCTGCGACGCGACCTGGATCCTGATCTTCCTGGTGGTGTTCGTGCTTCGATGAGATCCAGGTCGGCCGAGGCCCGCTTGCTCTCCCGCGTGCTCCGCGTGGGGTTGGTGCTCGTGATCGGTGGTCAGATCCTCTGGTCGTTCCGTCCGTCGGCAGGCCAGGCGCTCTCGCAGACCGCGGAGCAGGGCCGATCGCTCTTCGAGGCGAGCTGTTCCACCTGTCACGGGCTGCAGGCCGAGGGGACAGCGAACGGTCCCAGCCTGCAGGGCGCAGGTTCCGCGGCGGTGAGCTTCATGCTCACGTCGGGACGCATGCCGCTGGCGGCGCCAGAGGATCAGCCGATGCGTCAGCCGCCGAAGTTCACCGACGAGCAGATCGACGCCATCGTCGCCTACCTCGCGGAGATCGCGCCCGGTGGGCCCGGGATCCCCGACGTCGACACCGCGAAGGGCTCCTTGCCCGATGGCGCGACGCTCTTCCTGAACAACTGCTCGGGGTGCCACTCCGCGGCGGGGGTCGGGGACTCGGTGGGCGGCGGGGAGATCGCGCCGAATCTCATGCCGGCCACGGCCACCCAGATCGGGGAGGCGGCCAGGATCGGGCCGGGGCTCATGCCGGTCTTCGACGAGGACAACCTCTCCGACCAGGACCTGAACTCGGTCGCGGCTTACCTGCACTGGCTGCGGGACAATGGCGACGAGGGCGGACTCCAGCTCGGACGCGTCGGCGCCGTCGCCGAAGGACTCATGGCGTTCGTGGTCGGCCTCGGGCTGCTGTTCCTGGTCGTGCGGCTCACGGGGAGCAAGACGTGAGGCGGCCCGATCGCTTCGTCGCGGGCTCGTTCATCGTCGCGATCCTCGCGGCCTTCGGCCTGTTCATCGTCTACCTCGAGGGGGGGCAGACCCAGTTGGAGGGCGCGCTGTTGTTCCTGACGCTGGGGGGCATCGGCGCGGGGCTGATCGTGTGGGCGAAGACGTTGATGCCGCAGATCGTGGACGAGACCCAGTCGCGCCACCACGCGCCCGTCTCCGAGCAGGACGAGGAAGCGGCCGCCGAGACCGTGTTGGTCGGCGTCGACGAGCTCAAGCGCCGCACCTTCCTCTCCCGCCTGTTGATCGGGGCGGCCGGGGCGCTGGGCCTCGCAGCGCTGTTCCCGATCCGATCGCTCGGCGAGGTTCCGGGCGACACGCCGTTCTTCACGAAGTGGAAGCGCGGCTCGAAGCTCGTCGACGTCGAGGGGAACCTCGTCACGACAGGGACGCTGAAGGTCGACTCGTTCACCACCGTGTTCCCCGAAGGGTCGGTGGGATCGGCCGACTCCCAGGCCGTGCTCATCAAGGTGGAGCCCGACCTGCTGCAGTTGCCGACCGACCGGGCCGAGGGCGCCCCGGACGGGCTGGTCTGCTACTCGAAGGTCTGCACCCACGCCGGGTGCCCGCTCGGCCTGTACCTGGCGGCAGACCACGAGCTGCGCTGCCCCTGCCACCAGTCGACGTTCAACGTACTGAACGGCGCCGAGCCGGTCTACGGGCCCGCACCGCGCCCCTTGCCCCAGCTCCTGATCGAGGTGGACGACGACGGAACGCTTCGCGCGAAGGGCGACTTCACCGAGCCGGTGGGGCCGACCTTCTGGAACATCACGGACGGTCGGGCGTGATCTCGAAGCGTCTCGTCGAGGGGGTCGACGAACGGCTCGACGCCAGTTCGTTCATCGCCCGGAACCTGAAGAAGGTCTTCCCCGACCATTGGTCGTTCATGCTGGGCGAGCTCGCGCTCTACAGCTTCATCCTGTTGATCCTCACGGGGACGTTCCTGGCGTTGTTCTACGTCGCGTCGCCGGAGCAGACCACCTACCAGGGTCCGTACCAGCCCCTGCAAGGCCAGTCGGTCTCGCTCGCCTACAACTCCGTGTTGCACCTGTCGTTCGAGGTGCGCGCCGGCCTCGTGATGCGGCAGACCCACCATTGGTCGGCCCTGGTGTTCATGGCGGCGATCGTGGCGCACATGCTCCGCGTGTTCTTCACAGGCGCGTTCCGCAAGCCCAGGGAGATGAGCTGGATCCTGGGTGTCGGCTTGGTCGTCAGCGGCATCGGGGCGGGCTTCACCGGCTACTCGCTGCCCGACGACCTGCTCTCCGGCGTCGGGTTGCGCATCGCGTACTCGATCGCGCAGTCGATCCCGTTCGTCGGGAACTGGCTCGCCAGCGTCTTCTTCGGCGGGGAGTTCCCGGGCACGGCGCTGCTGCCGCGCCTGCTCGCCCTGCACATCTTCATCATCCCGCTCGCGATCCTCGGGCAGATGTCCGCGCACCTGGCGATCGTCTGGCACCAGACCCACACGCAGTTCAAGGGGCCGGGCCGCACGAACGAGACCGTCACCGGGACGCCGGTCTGGCCGAAGTTCGCACTGAAGTCGGTCGGGCTCGGCTTCGTCACGTTCGGGGTGCTCACGCTGCTCGGCGGGCTCTTCCAGATCAACCCCGTGTGGTTCTACGGCCCGTACGTGCCGTACTCGGGGCCGTCGCCGTCCCAGCCCGACTGGTACGCGGGGTGGCTCGAAGGGCTGCTGCGTCTCTGGCCCAACTGGGAGTTCACGATCTTCGGGGTCTCGATCGGGGAGCTGTTCCTGCCGGCGATCGTCGTGCCGGGCATCATGTTCACCCTGCTCGCGGCGTGGCCGTTCCTGGAAGCAAGGTTCTCGGGTGACCGCGAGTGGCACAACTTCGCGCAGAAGCCGCGCGAGGCGCCGGTGCGCAGCGCGCTGGGCGCTGCCGCGGTCGCACTCATGGTGGTGCTGTTCCTCGCCGGCAGCAACGACGTGCTCGCGAAGTACCTGCAGATCGAGGTGGACACGTTCAACACCGTGCTGCGGTGGTCGACGTTCGTGCTCCCGGTGGTGGCCGGCGTGGCGACTTTGCTGATCTGTCGCGACCTGCACGACCGGCCGCGGCACCCCATCGGACGGCCGGAAGCGATGACCGTGCGCCGGACCACCGCCGGCGGGTTCGAAGAGCTCCACGAGCCGAGGGCAGGCGCCGAGGCCGACGACGAGGTGCGGTCGCCGTGAGGCGCGGTCGCCTGGTGATCACGATCGCGGCCTGTGCGACGGCGGTCCTGCTGGCAGGGGCATGCTCGGGCTCGTTCGGCATGCCTCGCGGCGCGAGCGAGCAGGCGCAGGAGACCTTCCAGATCTGGCAGGTCTTCTTCATCGCGGCCATCCCGGTCGCCGGCATCGTGTACGTGCTGATCGCCTGGTCGATCGTCCGCTACCGGCGACGTCGCTCGGATCCACCGGGCGCTCAGGGGTCCCAGCGCAACGAGAACATCCCGATGGAGATCGTCTACACGGCCGTGCCCGTCATGATCGTGGTGGCCTTGTTCGTCTTGGCGATCCGAACCGACGACCGGGTGACCGCGATCTCCCCCGACCCCGACCTGATCGTTCGGGTCGAGGCGTTCGCGTGGGGATGGCGCTTCACCTACCCCGACGGGGAGACCGTGGTGAGCCCCCCGAGCGGCGAGGATGCCGCGGAGCCCCTGATGATGCTGCCGCACGGCGAGACGATCCGGATCTCCCTCACCTCGAACGACACGATCCACGCGTTCTGGGTGCCCGAGTTCCTGTACAAGCACGACGCCATCCCCGGCCGCACGTTCGAGTTCGACGTCACGCCGACCGAGATGGGCACGTTCCAGGGCCACTGTGCCGAGTTCTGCGGGCTCAACCATGCGTATATGAACTTCCGGGTGCAGGTCGTGAGCCGACAGGAGTTCGACTCCTGGCTCCAGCAGCAGGAGGCGGCCGCGTGACGACGACACTCGAACGCCGCCCCCAGGTACCGGCTCCACGCCAGCGGCCGGGTGTCGTGCATCGGTTGGTCTCCACCGACCACAAGAACATCGGCGTCCTCTACTGCGTCTCGGCGTTCGTCTTCTTCCTGGTGGGCGGGGCCCTCGCCGAGGTGATGCGGACCGAGCTGATGGAGCCGTCGCGTCAGATCGTGTCCAACGAGACCTACAACACGCTGTTCACGATCCACGGCACGGTGATGATCTTCCTGTTCGTGGCGCCGTTCGCCTCGGGGCTGGCCAACTACCTCATCCCGCTCCAGATCGGGGGGCCCGACATGGCGTTCCCCCGGCTGAACCTGTCGTCGTTCTACTTCTTCATCGGGGGCGGCATCCTGGTGCTGCTGGCCGGCTTCGCCGCGGCGGGACAGGCCGCCGCGATGGGCTGGACCGCGTATCCGCCGCTCTCGGAGATCCGGTTGTCGCCCGGGGTCGGTCCGGACCTGTGGATCCTGGGCCTCGTCCTCGTCGTGATCTCCAACGTGATGAACGGCGTGAACGTCCTGACGACCGTCTTCCTCATGCGCGCTCCGGGCATGACGATGTGGCGGCTGCCGGTGTTCACCTGGAACATGGTCGTGGTGGCGATCCTGGGGCTGGTGGCGTTCCCGCCGGCCGCCGCGGGGCTCACGCTCCTGCTGATCGGCCGACGGCTCGGCGGCCTCGTCTACGACGCGGCCGCGGGTGGCGACCCCACGATCTACCAGCATCTCTTCTGGTTCCTCGGCCACCCCGAGGTCTACATCCTGATCCTGCCGTTCTTCGGCGCGATCACCGAGATCATCCCGGTGTTCTCGCGCAAGCCATTGTTCGGCTACACGGGGTTCCTGCTCGCGACGCTCTCGATCGGCATGCTGTCGACCGGCGTCTGGGCGCACCACATGTTCACGACCGGCGTGATCGACAACCCGTTCTTCGCGGCGATGACGTTGCTGATCGCCGTGCCAACGGGGGTGAAGTTCTTCAACTGGATCGGATCGATGTGGGGAGGCAGGATCTGGTTCGCCGTCCCGATGCTCTTCTCGATCGGGTTCATGCTCAACTTCTTGATCGGCGGGGTCACCGGCGTGATGCTCGCTTCGCCGGCGATCGATTACCAGGCGCACGACACCTACTTCGTCGTGGCGCACTTCCACTACACGATGCTGGGCGGTTCGGTGTTCGGCATCTTCGCCGCGATCTACTTCTGGTTCCCGAAGATGACCGGGGTGATGCTGTCGGAGAGGCTCGGTCGGGTGGTCTTCGCGTTGCTGTTGGTGGGGTTCAACCTCACGTTCTGGCCCCAGTTCGTGCTGGGACAGCGCGGCATGCCTCGACGATACGTCGACTACTCGAGCGGGCTCGGCTACGACACGCCGAACTTCGTTTCCACGATCGGGGCGTACGTGTTAGCGATCGCTGTGTGCGTGTTCCTCGTGGACGTGTGGCGATCGCTCCGTCACCGCTCGCCCGCGGGCGACGATCCGTGGGGTGGGTACTCGCTGGAATGGACGACCTCGTCGCCGCCCCCCGAGCACAACTTCGACGAGCTGCCGAGGATCCGCTCGCTGCGACCGGCCTTCGACCGCGAGCACCCGGAGCTGGCGCCGTGAGGACGGTCACCCGCTTCTTCGTGCTGCTCTTCCTCTTCGCCGTGGTGATAGGCACCGCGTACTGGTTCATCACGTACGAGGCCGTCGGCGCGGTCTTGTTGCTGTCGTTCGCTTGCATGCCGGCGATCGTCGCCGTGTTCGCGATCCGGAACGGCGCGACACGCGACCAGCGGCCCGAAGACGACCCCGCGGCCGATCCAGCCGCCCAAGCAGGGGAGGTGCTGGGTCCCTTCCCGGCCGAGACGGTCTGGCCGATCTTCCTGGTCCTGGGCACGATCGCGATCGGTGCGAGCCTCATCTACGGGCTGATCCTCGTGCCGGTCGGCGCGGCCCTGTTCGTCTGGGCGTTGCTGGGGTTCGCGAGGGAGAGCCGTGGCTGAGCGGATCGACCCCTTGGCGGCTTCCGTCGAGGCCGACGTGCTGGTCGTCTTCGGCATCACCGGCGACCTCGCGAAGAAGATGACGTTCGTCTCCCTCTACCGGCTCGAGCGCCGGAACGAGCTCCATTGCCCGATCGTGGGCGTGGCGATCGACGACCTCACGGACGACCAGTTGCGCTCCCACGCGAGGGCCTCGATCGAGGAGGCCGGAGAGCCGGTCGACGGGACGGTCTTCGATCGGCTCGCGGCTCGGCTCAGCTACGCCGCGGGCGACTACGCCGACCCCGCCACCTACACGGGATTGTCGTCGCATCTCGGCGAGGTGCGCAATCCCACGTTCTATCTCGAGATCCCGCCATCGCTCGTCGGCCCGGTCGTGCGGGGGCTGCACGACGCGGGGCTCACCAAGGCCGCTCGCATCGTGATCGAGAAGCCGTTCGGGCACGATCTGGACTCGGCGCGAGAGCTCAACGCGGAACTGCTCTCGTGGGTCGACGAGTCGCAGCTCTACCGCATCGATCACTTCTCGGGCAAGGAGCCTGTGCTCGACATCCTGTTCCTGCGGTTCGCGAACGCGATCTTCGAGCCCCTGTGGAACCGCAACTACGTGGCGGCGGTGCAGATCACGATGGCCGAGGATTTCGGGGTGGAGGACCGCGGTCATTTCTACGACCCCGTGGGGGCGCTCCGCGACGTGGTGCAGAACCACCTGCTCCAGGTGCTCGCGCTGCTGGCGATGGAGCCGCCGTCCGGCTTGAACACCGAGCTGATGCGCGACAAGAAGGAAGAGCTGTTCCGCGCGATCCCCGACGCCGACCCCTCGCGGTACGTGCGGGGCCAGTACGAGGGGTACCTCGACGTGCCTGGCGTCGCGGCCGGGTCGACGACCGAGACGTTCGCCGCCATGGAGCTGCGCGTCGACAACTGGCGATGGGCGGGCGTGCCCTTCTTCCTGCGGGCCGGCAAGGCGATGTCCGTGCGAGCGACCGAGGTCCGCGTGATCTTCCACCGGGCTCCCTTCTTCGCCGATCTGCGCGAGGGAGCCGCCATCGGGCCCAACGAGCTCGTGATCCGCATCGATCCCGACCCGGGTGCGAGGTTGATGGTGCATGCGAAGACGCCGGGCGAGCCCGCGGTCGACGCGGTCGCCTTGGAGCTCCTGTTCAGCACCCAGAAGGGCGAGATGCCCACGCCGTACGAACGCCTACTGACTGACGCGATGCACGGCGAGAGTCGGTTGTTCACCCGGCAGGACTCCGTCGAGGAGACATGGCGCATCGTGCAGCCGCTGCTGGACTCGCCGCCCCCAGCGATCGCATATCCGAAGGGCTCGATGGGACCGACGGAGGCCGGCGCGCTCGTGCGGGGCCGCCCCGGATGGCGGACGCCCTGGCTGAAGGATGCATGATCGTCGATCCGCGATGGCCGCGCGACGGACGAAGGGAGCCTCTATGACGACAGCCACACCGATGCAGCTGGGCATGGTGGGACTCGGAAGGATGGGCGCCAACCTCGTGCGGCGGCTCATGGCCGACGGCCATCGCTGCGTCGCCTACGACCTGAACCCCGAGGCCGTGAAGGCCCTGGAAGCCGATGGCGCCACCGGCGCGGGCTCCCTGGAGGAGTTCATCGCCGCCCTGGACGCTCCTCGCACCGTATGGGTCATGGTGCCGGCTGGCGAGATCACCGACCGCACGATCGACGCCCTGGCCGAGCATCTGGAGCCCGGTGACATGGTGATCGACGGCGGCAACACCTACTACCGCGACGACCTCCGCCACGCCGCGGCGCTGAAGGAGCGAGGCATCCACCACGTCGACTGCGGCACCAGCGGCGGCGTGTGGGGCCGGGAGCGTGGGTTCTGCCTGATGATCGGCGCCGAGGACGACGTCTTCGGGCACCTCGAGCCGATCTTCGCCACGATCGCCCCGGGCCTCGACGCCGCGCCCCGCACCCCCGGCCGCGACGGCGAGCCGACGATGGCCGAGAAGGGCTACCTGCACTGTGGTCCGAACGGCGCCGGCCACTTCGTGAAGATGGTCCACAACGGCATCGAGTACGGCCTGATGGCCGCCTACGCCGAGGGCCTGAACATCCTCGCCAACGCCGACGTGGGCTCGGTCGAGCGAACGATGGACGCCGAGACCGCACCCCTGGAACACCCGGAGTTCTACCGGTACGACCTCGACCTCGCCGAGGTCACCGAAGTCTGGCGCCGCGGCAGCGTGATCGCCTCCTGGCTGCTGGACCTGTCCGCCATCGCGTTGCACCAGTCCCCCGACCTCGCCGGGTTCGACGGACGGGTGTCGGACTCCGGCGAAGGACGGTGGACCGCGATCGCCGCGATCGAGGAAGGGGTCCCCGCCCCGGTGTTGAGCACAGCGCTGTACTCCCGGTTCGCTTCGCGCGACCTGGACCTGTTCGCCAACAAGGTGCTCTCGGCGATGCGCAAGGAATTCGGCGGCCACGACGAGAAGCCCACGTGATCGATGTCGAGGTGCTCGCCGACGCGAGCGCGGTCGCCGCTCGGGCCGCGGAGGAGGTGGCGACCCGCATCCGCGATCTCGGCGCGGCCCGTTTCACGTTCGCCGTCAGCGGCGGCAGCACACCGTGGGCGATGTTCGCCGAGCTGGCTGCCTCCGACGTCCCCTGGGACGGAGTGGCGATCTATCAGGTGGACGAGCGCGTGGCGCCGGCGGGCGATGTCGATCGGAACCTGACCCACCTGCGGGCGAGCCTGCCCCCACCCGCGCTCGACTCGGTCCATGCGATGCCGGTGGAGGACGCCGATCTCGGGGCCGCCGCCGGCCGGTACGCGGCGTCGCTGCCGGAACGCTTCGACCTGATCCACCTCGGCCTCGGGCCCGACGGACACACGGCCTCGTTGCTGCCCGGTGATCCGGTGCTCGACGTCACGGATCGCGACGTCGGCCTCACCGAGCCCTACGAGGGGCATCGGCGCATGACGCTGACCTACCCGGCGCTGGATCGTGCGCGTGGGATCCTGTGGCTCGTCGCCGGGCCGGAGAAGGTGGACGCGCTCGCCCGCCTGCGCGCCGGCGACGAGTCGATCCCGGCGGGGCGTGTTCGGGCGGCCTCCCAGCTGGTGATCTGCGACCGAGCGGCGGCCGGCTGATCTCAGCTCGTGGGGGCGGCGCCCATGCGCCGGAGCTCGGCGTCCTCGCCCCGCCCGATCACGACCTCGCTGACCATCGACGGAGGGAAGAGCCCGTGGGCGACCAGCCCGGGCGTCGCGTCGAGGCGCGTCGCGAGCGCGGCGGCATCGTCCACGCTCCCCTCGAAGTCGGCGATCACGCCGCCGTCTGGGCTGCGCGGCACGTCTCGAAGCGACACGGTCGCGAGATCGCGGAGCGTGGCGGCCAGTCCGAAGTCCAGCAGCTCCACCGGCACCGGTGCGTGGACCCGATCGACGAGCTTGCCCGAGTCCACGATCACGACGAACCGGTCTGCCGCGGCCGCGACCCGCTTCTCACGCGTGTGTGCGGCGCCGCCGCCCTTGACGAGCCACCCCGACGCATCGACCTGGTCGGCGCCGTCGATCGCGATGTCGAGACGATCGAGGCTCCCGGCGCCCTCGAACGGCTCGACCTGCAGCCCCAGGTCGCGAGCCTGGCGCTCGGTCGCGAGCGAGGTCGTCACGCAGCGGAGGTCGAGGCCTCGCTCCGCGAGGGCCGGCAACAGGAATGCGACCGTCGATCCGGTGCCCAGGCCGACCCGCATGCCGGTCTGCACCAGCTGGGCCGAACGCTCTGCGGCGATGCGCTTCTCACGCTCGATGTCGGCGCCGGTCCGGGCCACGCCCGGACGCTATCACAGGCCTCCCGTCGTACGAGTGGCGTCGCCGTCGGACTCGGCCACCCGTTGCGCGTCGGCGACCCGGTCGGCTTCGGCGACCCGCACATTCTCGATCACCCGCGCCGTCGCCTCGAGTACGAGCTGCTCGCGCAACGCGTCGAGGGCGGCGTCGGAGAGCTGTGACGGCACGCGAATCGTCATGCTCCTGGAGCCCCACGCGTAGGCGTTCTCCCCATGCTCGGCGAGGTCGAGACCATCGTTCTCGGCATCGACCGGCACCCGGAACCCGACGAGCAGGTCGACGATCTTCAGGATCACGAGCGTGGCGACGAACGAGAAGGCGAGCGCCACGCCCGCGGCGGCAGCCTGCTTGGCGACCTGCGCGAGGCTTCCGTCGACCCCCGCCGGGTTGACCGCGACGCTGGCGAACACACCCGTGAGCAGGGCACCCACGAGGCCGCCGACCAGATGCACCCCGACGGCATCGAGCGAGTCGTCGTACCCGATCCGTGACTTGGCCTCGACGGCGGCGAAGCAGACGCCTCCGGCGAGGAGGCCGATCGCCAGGGCGGGCATCGGCGCGACGAACCCGGCCGCCGGGGTGATCGCGACGAGACCCGCCACGGCGCCGGTGACGGCGCCTACCGCCGTGACCTTCCGGTGGCGGCGCCACTCCGGGAGCACCCAGCCGACCAGGCCGGCGGCCGCCCCCATCTGGGTGGCAACGAACGCGGACGAGGCCAGGCCGCCGGCCGCGAGCGCGCTCCCCGCGTTGAATCCGAACCATCCGAACCACAGGATGCCGGCGCCCAGCATCACCATCGGCACGTTGTGCGGGGTGAAGGCGCCGCGAGGGTACCCCCGCCGCTTCCCGACGAAGAGGGCCGCGGCGAGGGCGGCGGCGCCGGCGGCGATGTGCACCACGGTGCCGCCGGCGAAGTCGAGCGCCCCGATCCCCTCGGCGCCGAGGAACCCTCCGCCCCAAACCCAGTGCGCGAGCGGGGAGTAGACGAGCAGCGACCAGGCGCCGATGAACAACACGTACCCGCCGAAGCGAACCCGCTCCGCGAACGCGCCGGCGATCAACGCGGGCGTGATGATCGCGAACATCAGCTGATAGATGGCGAACGCCGACGCCGGGATGGTCGGCGCCACCCCCGCGGGCGCCTCGCCGACCCCGCGGAACCCCGCGAAGTCGAGCCCGCCGATCACCGAACCGATGTCGGGGCCGAACGCGAGCGTGTAGCCCATGGCGAGCCAGACCACCGAAACCACCGCGATCGCCGCGAACGAATGCATCATCGTGCCCAGCACGTTCTTGGAGCGCACGAGCCCTCCGTAGAACAACGCGAGCCCCGGCGTCATGAACAACACGAGCGCCGCTGACGCGAGGATCCAGGCGGTGTCCCCCGAGTCGATCTGCTCCATGACCCCTCCCCTGTCCGCTCGTCGATCGCTTCCCCGATCGATCCCGGCATTCATACGGCAGCCCACCGACCGGTCGGGGACATCCGCGTTTCGTTCTGGTTACGGATCGCCCAGGGCGCCTGGACCGCGACGCTCTCGCCGACCCGTCCTAGAGTTGGGCCGTGAGCAACCTGGAGCCGGCCCCCACGATCACCGCATCCGAGGAATGCGACGAGGCCGCACCTCGCCCCGTGCACGAGCTGCTGGAGGCGCGGGATGTGGACCTCGGCGAGGGCACGCCGGTCCGCCGCCTCCTGCCCAAGCGGCAGCGAGCCACGATCGGAGCGTGGTGCTTCGTCGACCACTTCGGCCCGCTCGACATCGGGGCGCGCCGAGGGATGTGGGTGCCGCCGCACCCGCACATCGGCCTGCAGACCGTGACCTGGCTGATCGACGGCGAGATCCTCCACCGCGACAGCCTGGGGAACCGGCAGCGGATCCACCCCGGGCAGCTGAACCTGATGACCGCCGGTCGAGGGATCGCGCACTCCGAGGAGTCGCCGCCCCGCCACCCCGGCGTCCTGCACGGCATGCAGCTGTGGCTCGCCCTGCCCTCGGGCTCGCGCGCGGTCGAGCCGGCGTTCGACCACCTCGAGGACCTGCCCGTGCTCGCGAGCGACACGATGCGCGTGACGGTGCTGGTCGGCGAGGGCCCCGGGGGTCGATCCGGTGCCCGGACGTTCTCGGATCTGCTGGCCCTCGAGCTCGAGATCACCGGGGCCACCGACGAGGACCTGGCGGTCCGCCTCGACTTCGAGCACGGCGTCGTCGTGCTCGACGGCGAGGGGACGATCGACGGCGTGACCGTGGGCCAGGGCGCACTCCTTTACCTCGGGACGGGCCGCGCCTCGCTCGCGGTGCGGACGGCCGCACCGGCCCGCATGCTGCTGCTCGGCGGGGCGCCGTTCGACGAACCGCTGTTCATGTGGTGGAACTTCGTCGGTCACTCGGTCGAAGAGATCGTCGAGGCGCGCGAGGATTGGGTGGCGCGCCGGCGGTTCGGGGAGGTGCTCGGGTTCGACGGGCCGCGGCTCGACGCCCCGCCGATGATCCCGGGCCGGCTGAAGCCGCGCGGGTAGCACTCCCGCCGCCGCGTCACCGGTTCCCGCGCCGGTTGACGGCCAGGTGAACGCCGTACTAGGAAGGTCCCCACCGCCGACCGTGGGGACGCGATGCCGGGGATCGATGACGACGCGCGCGACGAGCTCCGCCTCTCGCTGCAGGTCGTTCACCGGTGGCAGCTCTCCGATGAAGGCTGGAGATCGGTGGAGCGGCTCCTCATCGCGGTTCGCGACGACGTGCTCAAGGACGATCGCGTCTCGTTCTTTCGCCATCTCGCCGAGCTCGACCGAGCCGCGCCCACGCGCCTCGCACGGCTGGCGCCCGACGAGCCGCAGACCGCGGCCGGCGCGCCAGAGCCCGTCCTCGAGCTGATGAACTCTCTCGTGCACGCCCCGGCGTCGGGCGACCCCGGGATGGCGGGGCCGTGAGCGCGCTCGCCGGGCCGGAGACCTTCGCGTTCGTCGAGCCCAGCCTCATCGTGCACGCGTTCGCCCCGCTCACCGCCGGCGTCGAGGATCGGACGGCAGGGGAGGACTACCTCCGCTCGTTGTGGGACGCGTGCGAGCTCATCGGGATGCGCGAGACGCCGTTGCCCGGCGTCGGCACGTCGTTCACCTGGCCGGGCACCGGCTCCGACACCTTCACGGTCCTCGCGGCCAGGGGGGCGCCCGAGGCGGACGCGCGCCGGCAGGCGCTCCTGTTCCGCCGCCACGACGTGATCGGCGCGGCGATCGCACTCGAGGACCCGGCGGCGTCGAAGGATCTCGAGGGATGGCGTGAGCTGCTCGGCACCTGGCGTGGATGCGTTGGCGACGTACCCGTCCCCGACGCGCTGTTGGGCGAGACGTTCACGTTCCTCTGCAGCTACGACGCCCCCGCGGCAACGGCCGATGCGTTGAGCCCCACCGTCGTCGGGGCGATGCGCACCTGCGGCCTGGAGGTCTGGGACGCACCATACGAGCCGGACCCCACCATCGTGCTCTGGGACGGCGAGGATCACAGTGGCCGCCGCGTGCTCGCGGTGCTCGGCCCGCTCGGGAGCCGCGACGAGCTCTCGAGGCAGTTCTGGTGGGCAGGTCAGCAGGAGTTGGCGCGTATGACGCGCTACCAGGTCCACGCCGCCAAGCTCCGGTACGAGGAGCGGGTGCACGCCCTGCGCGCGGCGGGGCTCGATGAGGCGGCCGGCAGGGTGGAACGAGCCCTCGACGAGGTGCTGAGGACACACCGGAGCCTGGACACGGGTTCGACGGCGTCGTTGGCGTCGGCCGAGCAGCGCTTGATCGATGCGCAAGCCGATTCTGCGGGCCTCGTGATCCAGCTCTCCTACCTGCGCGAGCTCCGGCGGACGATCGACATCGCGAGGCACAACCTGACGCTCGTGGCCTCGGGGGCGGTTGCGCCCGCCTCCTCGGCGACGATGGTCGACCGAGATCTCGCGCTCGCCACACGTCTCTCGGAGCAGATCGACCACGACATCGGCTACGCGGAGGCCGTCCGCGAGCGCGCCCAACATGCCACCGAGCTGTCGTCCCTCCGCCTGCAGCAGGCCGAGCAGCGCCTCCAGTCCGGACGATCCCGATTGATCGTGTTCCAGACGGCGCTGTTGAGCGCGCTCCTCACCGGCATCGGCGCGATCGCCACGTTCGATCTCTCCCTCCACGTAGAGGAGCCCCTGCGGCTGCCCTTGCTCGCGTCGCTCGTCACGCTCCTGATGGCCGCGCCCGTCGTCGCCGCGAGCTGGCACGACGGCTTCCGTCCCCTCGACCGCCTCGTGATCGCGTTGTTCGGAGGATCGGTCGCGTGGCTGGCGTTCGCGGCGGCGCGTCCCTCGGCGCCGTGGATCGCGCTCGCCATCGCCGCCGCGGCGGGCGCCGCGATCTCGCAGCTACTGGCCTCCAGACACCCCCGCCGCGAGGACGTTGTTACGCGTTGAGGGTGCCGCTCAGCGAGAACGTCGCGCGCTCGGCCTCGCTGTAGCCGGGACACCGCATCTGGATGATGAGACGGCCCTCGACGTTCGTGGCGGTGTAGACCTCACCGACGGTGTCGGCGCCGGACACCGTGAGGGTCAGCGCTCGTGTCACGACGGTGCCGTCGCAATCGAGTCCCTCCGCGACGTCGGCGTACGCGCGGCCATCCTTCGTCAGCGCCCACGCCTTCTTGCCCCGGCCCTGCACGGTCACCTCGGTGTCGCACGCCTCGGGATAGCACGTCGACGAGAAGAGCCAGTCCTCCGCGGGCCAGACCGTTCCGATCTCCCGCTCGGTCGGATCCGCGCCCCACAGCGACTGGCTCTGCGGGCCGTTGCGGTAGTCGATCAGCGTCATCTCCATCGCGTAGCTGCCGTCGAGGACCGCATCCTGCAGCGTGACCGTCGCGGCCGACGGCGAGCCTTCGCCGGAACCGGCCCTCCCCCCGCCGGTATCGGGGGCGCGGCCTCGCGCGCTGAACGCGACGGCGGCCGCCACCGCGATCAGGATCGCGACGACCGCGGCGATCAACGGGAGACGAGAGCGGCGGCGGTCATGCACGATCGGCGGCTCGGGCTCCGGTACGGGCTCGGGCACGATCGGCGGCTCCGGCTCAGGCACGATCGGCGGCACCGGCTCGGGCACGATCGGCGGCTCCGGCTCGGGCACGATCGGCGGCTCCGGCTCCGGCACGATCGGCGGCTCGGGCTCCGGCACGATCGGCGGCTCGGGCTCCGGCGAAGGCTCGGGCTCGATCGGTGGTCCCGGCTCTCGCTCGACCACCGGTTCCGGCTCCGGTATCGGGGTTGCCGCCGCCGGCAGCTGCGCCGTGTCCAGCCGGAAGAGCACGCCGTCAGGCGCCCTCGTATAGAGGACCGGCGTGCCCCACTCCAGGGAGTCCCCGCGGGCGAAGCTGATCGCCTTCCGCGATTCGGCGACCCCGGCATCGATCGGCATGCCGCGTGCGACGGACTCGTAGAACGTGCGGGCGAACTCCACCGCCGCGGCATCCCCGATCTCGTACTGCATCGCGAGCACCGCCGGGATGCCTCGGCGCACCAGGATCGACGCCGTGCCCGAGAAGATGTCGCGCGATCCTCCCGTCGCCCCCTCGCAGGCGTTGAGCACGACGAGCCGCAGCGTCGGATGATCGGCCAGCATGCGCGCGAGCTGGGTCGCGCTGAACGGCGCGGAGCCACCGTGCTCGTCGACGAGGGCGACGGTGCCCTCGTCGCGGGCCGGGTCGAAGCGACCGTGACCCGAGAAGTGGAACAGATGCCAGGCTCCCTCGTCGAGCCGCCGCTGGAGCGTGCGCCAGTTGCCGTCGAGGATCCACTCGACCTCGATCACGCCCGATCCGGCGAGCTCGGAGAGCGCCGTCTCCACGCGCAGCCGCTCGCGTTCGACGTTCAGCGCCGGCAGATCCTCGGGCGAGGCGACCATCGCGAGCAGCCGCAGCGGGGGATCCACCTCGAGCGGAACGACGGGGGTGGCCAGCTCGAGGTAGCGCACGATCGGCGAGTACTTCGAGAGCGACAGGTACTCTCCCGCCCGGCCGTCGTACATGAACTCCCAGGGAAGCGTCGCCACCTCGGGGGCCTTGATCCGTAACTTGATGCGCAACCCCTTGCCGGCCGCGGACGCGTCGCGGCGACTCACGTCGAGGCAGCTCCGCACGTCGCCGTCGAACAGCGAGTCGAACAGCGCGCCGCCGAAGCGCTCGACGACGGCGTCCTCCGGCGAGGCCATCCGCCGGACCGTCGTCGACGAGCTCAGCAGCGCGAGCCGGAGCGACTGCAGCTTGTTCTCGAGCTCGAGACCTTCGAATGGGAGCCGGAGCATCCCGCGCGGCTCCCCGGCAGGCGAACGCAGCACCGCAACGGGGTACCCGTCGGCACCCTGGGGTCCGATCTCGATCTCGAAGTCGAGGTACTCGATGCGCCGGGACTCGCTCAAACACCGACAGTAGCCCCGCGCTGGTTCGCCGGGCAAGGCCGACCGGTTTCGTCGAGCGCGCTCCGTGCAGCGCATACTGTGTGCATGTCGGCGTCGGCGACCAAACAAGAGCTGATGGCCGAGGAAGACCGCCTGTTCACCGAACTGCTCGATCTCATCGAAGCGATGCCTGCCGACAGCGTGACGGCTCCCGGGTACTTCGACGAGGGATGGTCCGCGAAGGATCTCCTCGCGCACATCGGATCGTGGCTCGCTGAGGCCGGGGCGATCCTCGAGCGCATCCGATTCGGCACGTACCACCCCGAGGAGATCGATATCGACACGATGAACCTCGCGTTCTACGAGGCGATGAAGGACGTGCCCTTCGAGACGGTCCTGGCGCAGGCGAGGGCGGCCCGCAGCCGAATGCTCCACGCGTGGGGCTCCCTCGAGCACGACACGCCGGCAGCCGACCTCTGGATCCGCAAGGCCGGCCCCGAGCACTACGCCGAACACCTCCCGCGTTTGAGGGAATGGGTCGCCGAGGTCACGTAGGGGCATGAAGCCTCGATCGACGATCGCCCTGTATCGAACGTCGGCCTGATCCTGCAGCTCGCCGGCTGGGACACGCTGACCCCCGGTGCCCGCGATCGGTCGACTCGTCTCCGCGAGCAGCACTCAGCACGCTGCCGAGTGGAGACCGATCCGAGATCACCCCTTCCTCGATCCTGGCGCCCGAAAGCCCCGCCACGATCGTTCGAGGAGTGCGACGATGACCGATGTGTTGACGACCACCGAAGAGCCGACCCTGCTGATCGCCGACGAGCCTGCCGTCGAGACCGAGCCGTCGCCCGACCGGGAGGCGGGCGATCGGCCGATGCCGGCCCTGTACCTCGGACACGGCGCTCCGCCCTTGCTCGACGACCCGTTGTGGACCTCACAGCTGGCCGCTTGGGCTCGCGAGCTGCCGAGACCGCGCGCGGTGTTGATCGTTTCCGCGCACTGGGAATCCGCCCCGCTCACGCTCGGCGCCACCGAGACCGGCGTGCCCCTCACCTACGACTTCTACGGCTTCCCGGAGCGCTTCTATCGGATGACCTACCGCTCGCCGGGCGCCCCCGAGCTCGCGGCACGGGTCGCGGCCCTCATGCCCGACACGGAGACCGTCGCGCAGCGCCCGGACTACGGGCTCGATCACGGGGCTTACGTGCCGCTGATGGTGATGTACCCGCAGGCCGACGTGCCGGTGCTGCAGATCTCGATGCCGACGCTCGACCCCCAACGCCTCTTCGACCTCGGGAGGCGACTGCGGCCGCTCCGCGAGGAGGGCGTGCTCGTCATCGGCTCGGGATTCCTCACGCACGGGCTGCCGTTCCTGAGCGACTTCCGCATCGACGCGACTCCGCCCGGATGGTCGGTCGACTTCGACCTGTGGGCCAAAGAGGCGCTGAGCAGGGGCGATGTGGACGAGCTGATGGCCTTCCGCGATCACGCGCCGGGCATGCCGTACGCGCACCCCACCGTGGAGCACTTCGCGCCGCTGTTCGTGACGCTGGGGGCCGCGGCCGACCCGGAGGACTCTCCCGAGACCGAGATCGAGGGCTACTTCCTGGGCCTCGCCAAGCGCTCGTTCCAGGCGCGCTGAGCGCCCGTACGTCCCCGACGGGCGACGGCGGTCACGCGGGGGCCGGACCGCCCGGCGTGGGATCGTCGTCGTCGGCGTCGCCCGGCGGCGTCACATCGCCGGCGGGGCTCGACGGGGGCACGGGCGCCGGCGGGATCGGCGCTGTTCCCACATCCACGGACGGAATCGGCGTGGTCCCCGCGTCACCCACCGCGGGGACCGACCCTGCCTCCCCGCGACGCCGCATCACGACGAACAGGCCGATCATGGCGGCGATCACCACGAGCGCGACCAGCACCCACAGCCAGAGGGTGCCGCCCGAGGTCTCGCCGGCCGCGGCCTCGGTGCCGGCGTCGCCGCCGCCCTCGTCACCTTCGGCCGCGGCGCCGTCGCCTGTGGCCGACGCGACCGCGGTGAGCTCGGTGCGCTCGCCGATCGCGGGTTCCCACGTCACCGTGGTGCCGGCGACCCGACCATTCGTCTCGATGATCTCGCCGGGAAACGTGACGGCGATCTTGAGCTCCGCGGTGTCGAATGCCTCGGTGATCTGATCCTCGAACGGATTGCCCTGCAGGTCGGCTTCCTGGGTGCCCAGGTCGAGCACGCCGGAGACCTCGAACCGATCGCCCACGCGCTCGATCGAGAGGGAACCGGGGTCGGACCGCTCCTGGAGTCGCTCCAGCGGCACGCTGTCGAAGGTGACCCGGGTGCCGACGAACGTATTGTCCTCGTAGGGCTCCTGGGTCGCTCCTTCCACGTCGCTCGGCACCGTCGTGTCACCGAGGAGATCGTCGACGGATTGGCCGGTGAGCTCGAGCAGCTCCTTGTTCACCGCGAACACGATCTGCCCGTCGACGGTGTCGTCGGGCGAGACCGTGAGCGCCATGTCGAGCTTCAGGCAGCCGGTGAGCACCAGGGTGAGGACGGCCACGGTCGCGAGGCTCCGGCCCCACGCGCGTGCGGTTCGCATCGACGAGCTCCTTCGGATTGTCGAGGTCGAGGGCAACGGGCAGATCGACGGGGCGGACGCCCGCCGTGCTTGGCTTCGAGCCTACCCCGGGGCGGCACCCATCTCACGCATGGGCCTCGAGCCTGCGTCCGGTCGCGCCGGTAGACTCGCGGCTCCATGGCGACCGAGACCCTCACCCTGGGCCACATCGAGCTAATCGCGCTGCTCGACGGTGTCGAGGAGTTGGGGGGTCCGATCGAAGGGCAGTTCCCGGCCGTGCCCGCCGAGGCCATGCTCGAGTCCCGGCAGCGGTGGCCGAGCGTCCACGGACAGGGCGGCGGATGGCGTCTGCACGTCCGGTCCTGGCTGATCCGGCACCCGGGCGGCCTCGTGCTGGTCGACACCGGCGTCGGACGACGGGGCGCGCCGGGCCCTGAGTGGTTCGGGGTCGAGGGAGCCTTGATCGACGCCTTGCACGGCGTCGGCACGGCGCCCGAGCACATCGACACGGTCGTACTCACCCACGTGCACGACGACCATCTCGGCGGCAGCGTGACGTTCGACGGGGACGAGCCGGTGCCGGCCTTCCCTCGCGCCCGATACCTGATGCAGCGGGCCGATCGCGAGTGGCAGACCTCGCTCGCTCGGACCGACGAGGACGACGCCAGGATCGACCAGCTGCTCCTGCAACCGCTCGAGCGAACGGGACAGCTCGAGCTCATCGACGGAGAGCACGACGTCGCCGACGGCATCCACCTCCTGCTCGCGTCCGGTCACACTCCGGGGCACCAGATCGTGCGTGCAGGATCGGCCGGCGCCACGGCGATCGTCACCGCCGACGCCTTCAATCACCCGCTCCAGGTGCAGCATCCCGAGTGGGCCTCCGTCACGGATGCCGACCCCGACCTGGCGGCGGCGACCCGCCGCGTGTTGATCGACGAGCTCGTCTCCCACCCCGGAGCGACGGTCGCTCCCGCTCATCTCCCCGAAGCCTTCGGCGAGATCCGACCGGGCCACGACGGGCTCGCGACCTGGGTCGGACGCTAGAAATCGGCGTCTCCGTTCATCTTTTTTTGGCTTTCCGTATCCCCTGCCCACCAGGAATCTTCACGGAATCGTCGCACATGAGCGAAACCGCTCCGGCTCGACGACCCCCTGATGGCTCGCTAGGGTCGAGCGAACCGCATGAGACGTGCGAAGCCCGCTCTGATCGCCTTCCTCCTCGCCGCCGTCATCCTGGTGGCGCTTCCCGTGACCGCGGGGACATCGAAAGCCGCGACGTCGAAGGAGCTGCGTCGCAAGCTCTTCTCCCTCACCAACAACGCTCGCCGCAACAACCACATGCGGCCCCTCAGGTTGAACTGGCAACTCTCGAGGGGCGCTGCGGTCCACTCCAGGCGCATGGCGAACCGCCACACCGTCTTCCACTCCGCGAACCTGTACCAGCTCGTGCGACCCTTCCACCCGACGAGCTGGGGCGAGAACGTCGGCATGGCTGGCACCGTCACGCGCATCCACAAGCTGTACATGCGGAGTCCCGCCCACCGCAGCAACATCCTGCGCAGCGGGTTCTCGCGCGTCGGGATCGGGGTGGTCCATCGGGGCTCGCGCGTCTGGACGACCGTGATCTTCTATGGGGGCTGACCTCCTGGGCGCCGACGCCTAGCCGACCAGCGACCGGATCTGCCTCAGAGCGACGGTGAGCTGCGCGAGGTCGCCCATGCCGTCGACGGAGAGGGTCCTCATGAATCGCTGCAGGCGGGCGTAGGCCTCATCACGCGTCTCGAGGAACTTCTCGACCGCCTCATCGATCGGCAGGCCGCCGCACTCGGCGAGCACCGCCTCGGCGAGGCTCCGGCGCAGGGTGAACAGATCGTCCTCCATGGATTGCAGCGCCCACCGTTGCCAGCTGCTTCCGCTCGGCATGTCCTCGACCTGGTGCTCGAGCCAGTCGAGATGGATTCGCTCGCCCAGCAGGAAGAACGCCCGAGCCACCTCGAGGACCGTGCGGCCGCTGGCATGCGAGACCGCGATGATGTCGGGCCCGTGCACGAGCTCGGCCTGGAACGCATGCCGGCGCGCGATCTCGGTGGGCACTCCCTCGGCCTCGAGTCGTCTCACGGCGTGCTCGTGCTCCTCGCGCCAGGCCTGGGGGCCGATCTGGTCGATGACGCTCGAGAGCTCGCTGAACGAGTCGCGAGCGTCGTCGACGGCCTCGGCGAGATGGCGTCCGGCCGAGCGCACGAGGTACCACCGGGAGGTCGTGTCGACCAACCAGTCCACCCCGCTCATGAGCTCGTTCTGGATGTCCGGATCGATCAGGCCGTCGAGCGCCTCGACGTCGGCCCACCGCTGCACCGCGCCCGTCACGTCGCGCGCGATGCGGAACGCGCGGACCACGTCGGTCTGGCTCGCGCCCGTCTCGGTGACCATGCGTGAGACGAACGTCACGCCCTGCGAGTTCACCACGTCGTTGGCGAGGATCGTGGCGAGCAGCTCTCGTCGCAGCGGATGCTCGTCGATCAGGTGGTCGAACCGCTCCACGATGCCGGGCGGGAAATACGTCCGCAGGTCCTGGGCCAGATACGGCGAATCGAGCAGATTCGATCCCTCGAGCCCCGCGGAGATCGCTCGTTTCGCGTAGGCGAGCAGCACCGCGAGCTCGGGTCGAACGAGCCCGTGTCCGGCGGCCCGCCGCTCGGCGACCTCCTCGCTCGAGGGGAGGAACTCGACCTCGCGGTCGAGCTCGCCGTCCCCGGCCTCGAGCTGCTGCATCAGATCCTCGTAGGCCTCGATACGCTGGGCGCTGACATCCGTCTCCTGGGAGAGGATCTGGGCCTGCTGGTAGTTGTCGTACAGCACGTGGGCAACGATGTCGTCGGCGCAGCTCTGCAGCAGATCGTTCCGCTCGTCCATCGTGAGCTCGCCGCGCCTGACCGCGAGGCCCAGCAGGATTTTGATGTTCACCTCGTGGTCGGACGTGTCGACGCCGGCAGAGTTGTCGATGAAGTCGGTGTTGATGCGACCGCCGCTCCGGGCATACTCGATGCGACCGCGCTGGGTGAAACCGAGGTTGCCGCCCTCACCGACGACTCGCGCCCGCACCTGGTCGCCGTTCACCCGCACCGGGTCGTTCGCGCGGTCGCCGACCTCCGTGTGCCCCTCGCGGGACTCCTTCACGTAGGTGCCGATGCCGCCGTTCCACAGCAGGTCGACCGGCGCCTGCAGGGCATGTCGGATCACCTCGGCTGGCGTCATCTCCTCGGACACGTCGTCGCCCGTGCCCAAGGCGGCCCGGGCCTCAGGGGACAGCGTCACGCGCTTGGACGCCCGGTCGATCACCGCGCCGCCGGCCGAGAGCAACGACCGGTCGTAGTCGTTCCAGGTCGAGCCCGGGGTCGAGAAGAGGCGTTGTCGCTCGGCGAACGACACCGCCGGGTCGGGATCGGGATCCATGAACACGTTCCGGTGATCGAACGCGCAGATGAGCTTGGTCTGCGGGGTGTACAGCATCCCGTTGCCGAACACGTCGCCGGACATGTCGCCGATGCCCACCACGGTGAACGGCTCGGTCATCACATCGATGCCGATCTCCCGGAAGTGGCGCTTGACCGATTCCCAGGCCCCGCGGGCCGTGATGCCGAGCGCCTTGTGGTCGTAGCCCTGGGACCCCCCGCTCGCGAACGCGTCGCCGAGCCAGAACCCGTACTCATCGCTCACCGCGTTCGCCGTGTCGCTGAAGGATGCCGTGCCCTTGTCTGCCGCGACTACCAGGTAGGGATCCTCGGCGTCGTGGATGCGCACCTCGGGCGGGTGCACCGCGCGGCCGTCCACGAGGTTGTCGGTGATGTCGAGCATGCCGCGCATGAACGTGACGTACTGGGTCGACACCTCCGCCCGGAGCTCGTCGGGGTCCGACGGCGTGCGGCGGAGGATGAAGCCGCCCTTCGAGCCGTCGGGCACGATCACGGCGTTCTTCACCTTCTGCGCTTTCATCAAGCCCAGGACCTCGGTGCGGTAGTCCTCTTTGCGGTCGGACCAGCGGATGCCGCCGCGGGCCACCAGTCCCGCTCGGAGATGGATCGCTTCCATCTGCGGCGAGTACACGAAGATCTCGAACAACGGGAGGGGCTTGGGCATCTCGGGGACCCGCCCCGAACGGAGCTTGAAGCTCAGCGACGTGCGGTCGGACACGTACGCGTTCGTGCGCACGATGGCCTCGATCGTTCCGAGCAGGCTGCGCAAGATGTTGTCCTGGTCGAGCGATGTCACCTCGCGCAGATCGGCGTGGATCGACTGCCGGATCTCGTCGATCTCCTCCTCGCCGGCATCGCGGGCCGGGTCGAACTTGGCCTCGAACATGCGCACCAGCGCAGCCGAGATGTTCGCGTGATCGGCCATCGCGTCGTTTCGGTACTCCTCGGTGTAGCGCGCCGAGACGCGCATGCGGTACCGGCGCAGCGCCCGCAGGATCTGCACCTGCCGCCAATCGAGGTCGGTGAGCGTGACGAGTCGGTTCAGCGAGTCGGATTCGGCCTCGCCGCGCCATACCGCCGTGATCGTCGCGGCCACGTTGGCCGACTCCGCGCCGAGATCGAGGACGGCGCCACGCGGGTCGAGCACGCCGAAGTCGTGGATGTAGACCTTCCCCTCCCCCTCGAGCTGGGTCGGGATCTCTTCGACGGCGCGGAGGCCCAGGGCTTCGAGGATCGGCATGAACGCCGACAGGTCCACCTTGCCCCCGGTCTTGTAGAGGCGGACGCGGGTGAGGCGCTCGCCCTTCGACTCGTTGCCGATGCCGACGAGGAAGCCCTCGGGGTTCGACTCCAGGGCTTCCAGGGCCAGCACGTCGTCGACGATCAGGTCCCATTCCTCCGATGCCTTGTAGTAGCTGGGGAACCTCGGTGAGTACTTCTCGGCGAGCGCCGTCCCCCGCTCGGGACCGACCCGGGCGATCAGGGCGTCGAGCAGATCGTCGTCCCAGCTGCGCGCGAGCCGTTCGACCTCTCGCTCGAGCTGCTCGTAGGGGACCTCGGGGATCTGGGTGCCCTGGTCCACGTGCACGGTGAAGAAGATGCGGGCCGACTCCGTCTCGCCCAGCGACAGGTGGTAGTCGACGGTCGATCCCTGGAACTCTCCGAGGAAGTACTGCTGCAGCCGCTTGCGGAGCGCCGCGTTGAAGCGGTCGCGCGGCAGGGCGACCACGACCGAGACGCTGCGGCCGTACAGGTCGCGACGTACGAGCACCCGGATGCCTCCGTGCTTCTCGAGCTGGAGCAGCCCGACCACGAGCCGTCGGAGCTCTTCCGGGGAGGCCTGGAACAGCTCGTCCTTGGGGAACGACTCGAAGAGCTCGGTCACCTCCTTGTAGTCGTGAGAGCCGGGGATCAGGTCCTCGGCCGCCAGGATCTGCTCGAGCTTGGCGTGGAGCAGCGGTGTCTTCGCCGCAGGTTCCATGTAGGCCTTCGACGTGAACAGCCCGATGAGCCGGGCTTCCCCGATGATCTCGCCGTCCTGGTCGACCTTGCGGACCCCGATGTAGTCCATGCGGGCCCGCCGGTGCACGGTCGAGTAGGAGTTGGTTTTCGAGAACACGAGCAGGTCGCCGTCCTCGATGCGCGAGCGCACGACCGGGTCGAGCTCTGCGAGCGGCGTCGGCTCGGCGAACGTCGAGCGCTGTACGTCGGAGAGGATGCCGAGCCCGCTCGCGGGCACCGTGCGGATCGCTCCCCGCGGATCCCCCCCGCTCTCGACGAGCTCGTATTCCCGGTAGCCCAACAGCACGAAGTTCAGCTGCGCGAGCCACTCGAGGAAGTCGACCGCCTCGCCGACCTCCTGGGGCGAATAGCGCACCGCGCCCGTGCGAGCGAGGTCGATCATGTGTCGGACGCGTTCCTGCATCGGCTCGAAGTCGCGCACGACGAGCCGCACGTCGTGCAGGATCGCCCGCACCCTTCGCTCGAGGTCGGCGCGCTCCCCCGCCGAGAGAGACCGGTCGAGCTCGAAGTGCATCACCGACTCGCGGTGGCTCGCATCGCGGCCCGACATCACCCGCTCGATCCGACCCTGCTCATCGCGGACCGTGCCCATCACGGGGTGCAGCAAGAGGCGAACGCCGAGGCCTCGAGCCAGCAGCTCTTCCTGCACCGAGTCCACGAGGAACGGCGAGTCGTCGGTGTTCGTCTCGATCACCGAGCCCACCGTTCGGTAGCCCTCGGTCTCGGCATCGGGGTCGAAGATCCTGACCGCCGATGGGTGCAGCCCGCGGACGTCGGTGAAGTCGAACGCCGACCGAACGAGACCGAAGAGGCCCTCGACCCCAGACGCCTGGAGGTCCTCGTCGGACAGCCGCCGCAGGAACATCTTCGCGAACACCGAGAGCGCGTCTCGCCGGTCGGGCGCCGCGCGCTCATCGATCGTCTCGATCAGCCGCTGCACCAGCGGATGTGGCTCACCAGGAGCAGGCGACGCCGCGATCTCCGAGTGAACGTCCACGGGAAGTCATTGTGGCAGGTCCACCGGGTGCCGGAAGAGGAAGAACGGCCCACCGGTGGCGGTGCGGTTCGCCGACCCGGCCACCGGGCGGCCTCGATCAGGCGGTCGCGACGAGGCGGACGGCGTGCTCGGCGTACGTCTCGCGAACGATCGGCAGGAGCCCGGTCACGTACGCGCCTCCCACGCATCCCCGGCACCAGGCCGACGCGTTGATCGCGTCGGCCGTCATCTCGGCCGAGGCGCAGGCGCGGAGGCTCGCGACGATCGCCCCGTAGTCGTAGGACTCGGCGCCGAGCAGGAGCGTGCCCCGAGCCGCATCGAGACCCTGCTCGAGGGAGACGAAGTGCTTCACGCCGATGTCGTTCATGTCGGTCGCGCCGGGCATGTCCCGGGTCGTGGCGAGCGGATTGAACCTCGCCGAGGTCGACTCCGCCGTCTCCCACGTGACAACGATCAGCAGGTTGTCGCCGCAGGCGGGTGCGCCCAGGCGATGGAGGAACGCTCCCGCCCACGCCTCGTACGTGACGGGCTCGCCCGGATCCAGCTCAACCGCGTGATCGCCCCCGGCCGCAGTCTCTTCGGTCGGCTCCGAGGGGCGAAGGGCTCGCTCGCGGGCGCGCTCGAGCTCCGTGAGGAAGGCGTTCCAGGTATCGAGCTCGGCCTGCACGTGCCGAGCCCACGGATCCTTCAGCGTCGACCGAAGCTGACGGGACGCGCGGCTCAGGCGGAACGAGGGGTCCAACCAGCGAGGAAACTGGCGACGGAGGACGTCACGTCCGCCCGAAGCCTGACCCCGCCGCTCGACGAGAGCCTCCAGGCGTTCGACCTTCGATGCGTCGCGGTCGATCCGCCCGTACCACCGCGCGATGCGCGCATACCAGCGATCGATGCGG
>JBEVGU010000126.1:0-12159 GCA_040511595.1 Actinomycetota bacterium
GTGCTCTCCGAGGTGCTGAGCTCGGATCCGCTCACCCGGGAGGAGCTGATCGAGGCCGTCGGGGCACGCGTGCGGTCGCGCGGGGTGCGCGACCGGCTCGCCTCCGGATGGGGGGAGCTCTTGAAGCCGGCCGCGTGGGCGGGGTGTTGCTGCAGGCCCTCCCCGCGGCTCGTCGGTGACGTTCGTGCGTGTGGACGCCTGGGTCGAGGGATGGCAGCCCCCCGACCCCGTGGAGGCGGGCGCCGACGTCGTGCGCCTGGTACCTGTGCGCGTTCGGCCCGGCGACCCACCAGTCCGTCGCCGCCTGGTGGGCTCGCCAGCCGGGGAGCAAGGTTCGGCCGTGGTTCGAGTGTCTCGGCGACGAGATCGCGCCCGTCGCGATCGAGGGCGACGTGCCCTCTGGGCCCTCACCTCGACGTGCAGCTGGAGGCTGCCCGTCCGAGCGACGCACTGCGGTTGCTCGGCAACATCGACCAGTACATCCTCGCTGCCGGGAGCGGTTCGGCCGCCATCGTGCCGGCCGAGCACAGGGCGAAGGTCTCACGCACGGGGGGGTGGGTCAGTCGATCGGTGGTGCACGGAGGCCGGGTGGCGGGGGTGTTGGGAACCCGAGCCAACGACCGGTGAGGTGACGTTCGACCTCTGGGAGCCCGTTCCCAGGGGTGCGCTCGAGGCCGAGCTCGAGCGGATCGGACTGTCCGCCGCTCACGGATCGACGGTTCCCCCCGACCCGGCCTGACCGCTCACGATGCGAGCGGTCGGGTAGGGTGAGCACAATGGGAGCGAACGCGAAGGGAAGCGGCACCCCTGACGACCCTTGGATCCTGCAGACACCGAGCCTACAGTCGGAGTACCGCATGTTCCGAGACCCCGACGCGGATCCGCCCGCCCTCGTGTGCACGGTCGGCACGACCGAGCTCCGCTACCACCTGGGAGCGGTCGAGGACCTGCACGCGATGCTGAAGGCCCATGGCGACTGGATGCCCCTGGGCAACGCCGATGAGCAGAAGCCGGCCAAGGAGGGCACGGTCGAGGCGTGGGCACGCGACGCCGACAACCCGGTGGGCGGCTGGTACGGCCTGAAGAAGGGCCTTCGCGGCCGATTCGGCAACTACGTGCCTCCGGTCCTCGAGGTGCTCGGGCTCGCCGAGGTCGAGCACAACGCGCGCAACAACCGGATGCGCGCGATCTGATTCAGGACGCGCCTCGTCGCACGCGGTCCAAGCGAGACGTCGACCAAGGACGCGCGATGCTCAACTTCTCCGAGTGGGATCGGCCGCAGCCCGACATCGACGAGCTGCTCGTTGACGTCGAAGAGGGCAGCATGCCACCCCGCACCTACACCCTGATCCACCCGGCGGCGCGGCTCTCAGATGCGGAATGCGCCACGCTGATCGCCGCCTGGATCAGATGCTCCGCGACTCGCCGCCCGTCCAGGGCGACGACGAGTCCGAGAACCACGGGTGACGGAGACCGAGACCAGAGGGACGAGTTCGCTCAGGTCGCCCCCGACTCGAGTCGATGTGTGAGGGATCGTGTTGCACAACGACCCGGCTCGGTTCGTGGCAAGTCCAGACGAGGAACGGCTGTTCTCGGCGTTCCCCGAGGCGTGCTTCGTGATGCGCGAGGAGCGCATCGAGCTCGTGAGCGACCGGCTCGTCGAGCTGCTCGGCCACGATCCCGGCGGCGCCGTCGTCTCCGACGTGATCGCCGAGTGGCGGGAAGGGTCCGATGCCTCGGCGCCGTTCGAGGCGACCCTGCGATGCCCAGCCGGCGGATCGCTCCCGGTCGAGGTCCGACGGCGACCGCTGGACGACGGGCGGGTCATCGTGTCGGTTCGGGATGCGCGGGAGCTGCTCGCCGGCCGGGAGGCCCAGGTGGCGCTGGCCGAGGCCGAAGCCCGCTACCGCAGTCTGATCGAACAGATCCCGGCCGTGGTCTACGCCGATGACGGGGGTACGACCACCTACGTGAATCCCCAGATCGAGGACATCCTGGGAGTCACGCCTGTGGCGTACAAGGACGACCCGGACCTCTGGCTCGCCATGGTGCATCCCGACGACCGGGAGCGGGTGCGGTTGCAGAGCGAGGCCTTCATCGCCGGAGTCGGCGGGGACCTCGACGACTACCGCATGGTCCGTCCGGACGGCCGCGTCGTGTGGATCCGTGACCGCGCCTACGCCGAGCGGGACGGGGAGGGCAGGGCGGTCTTCGAGCACGGCATCTTGTTCGACGTCACCGAGCTGAAGGAAGCCGAGGCCCGAGTCTCGCACATGGCCTACCACGACGGGCTCACGAGCCTCGCGAATCGTCAGCTGTTCGAGGAGACCCTGGTCCTCGCGGTGGAGCGCGCCAAGCGCGACGACACGAGCGTGGCTGTCGTTTTCCTCGACTTGGACAACTTCAAGCTCGTGAATGACTCCCTGGGCCATCACGCCGGCGACGTGATGTTGACCGAGCTCGCCGAGCGGCTGCACTCGTGCATCCGCGAGACCGATCTCGTAGCCCGACAGGGCGGAGACGAGTTCCTGCTGCTGCTCGCCGACCTCGACCACGAGGAGGTCGACGGTGCCGCGAGGAGGGTGGCCGGGCGCGTGAACGACGTGTTGTCCGAGCCGTTCGACCTGCAGGGCACGGAGTTCCATGCCCGGGGATCGGTCGGGATCAGCATGTTCCCGCGCGACGCTCATGACGCCGAGTCGTTGTTGCGGAACGCCGATATCGCGATGTACCGGGCGAAGCGGCTGGAACCGGGCGGCCACGTCTTCTTCTCCGCCCAGGGGGAGGACCCCATGCTCCGGCTCTCGTTCGCCCAGCGCCTGCGACGGGCGGTCGACGACCAGAACTGGGTGCTCCACTACCAGCCGGTGGTCGATCTCTCCGATCGCCGGGTGGTCGGTGGGGAGGCGCTCATCCGCTGGAAGGAGGCCGGAGGTGGCATCGTGCCACCGGGCGAGTTCATCCCGGTCGCCGAGGAGCTGGGCCTGATCGAGGCGATCGGCGACTGGGTGGTCGACCAGGTGGCCTCCCAGCAGCGCTCCTGGATCGACGCGGGGCTCGATCTCGAGGTGTCGTTCAACCTCTCGCCTCGTCAGCTGTGGACGCCTCGCCTCGCCGAGCGGTTGCTCGGGAAGTTCCGCGACGCCGGGGTCCATCCCTCGAGCGTGCAGGCCGAGATCACCGAGTCCACCGCGATGGCCGACCCCGATCGCACGCAGCGCACGCTCCGAGAGCTCAGCTCCTGGGGTTTGCGCCTGGCTCTGGACGACTTCGGGACTGGGTATTCCTCGCTCGCGCGGCTGAAGCACATGCCGGTCGACGTGCTCAAGATCGACCGGGAGTTCGTGCGCCACGTCGACAAGGACGTGCGGCTCGCCGGCATGGTGCGGGCGATGATCCAGGTCGCGCAGTCGCTCGACATGGTGCCGCTCGCCGAAGGTGTCGAGACCGAGGGCGAGTACATCTTCCTTCGGTCGAACGGATGCCGACTGGCGCAGGGATTCTGGTTCGCCCACCCGGTGCCGGCCGACGAGTTCGAGGCGCTCGCCCGCACGATCCTGCCCTGACGACGAGCTCAGGCGGAGCGGATACGCACCGGCTCGAACGTCCCCCCGCCGCCGGCCACCGTGTCCTCCTGCACGATGCCGAAGGCGTTCAGCGTGGCCTCAGCTGGGCACGTCCACCATCGAACGAACGAACAGGAACGACCGTGCCACCAGCCGGTCGCTGATCAGGAGGCCGAGGATGCGGAACAGGACGAAGGTGATGGTCGCGGTGCTCGTCGTGCTGGGGGTCGCCGCGATCGCGACGGGCGTGAGCGTCGCGGGCGGCAGCGACGACGTCCCGCTCGTCGGGGAGGATCTCGATCGCGCGTCCCAGGCAGCCATCGACCACGTCGGTGGCGGCACGGTCGTCGAGAGCGAGGCCGGCGAAGGTCCTGACGCCTTCGAGGTGGTCGTGCGGCTCGACGACGGAACCGAGGTCGAGGTGCATCTCGACGAGGGGTTCACGGTGAGCGACAGCCAGCCCGACGACGAGTCCGGCGAGGGCCACACCGAGGAGGATGCTGCCTGAGGCGAGGTCTCAGCTCACCCCCCACGCAGGAACTCACGACGGGACAGCGTTCGACGGACGATCGGTCGGCTCGCCGTCGTGCACGGCGCGCACGGCGGCTCAGGCCCTCGCGATGCGGAAGACCTCGCTCGTGGCGATGCAGCGGTAGTCGTCGTCGATGCAGAGCGAGACCACGTATCGACCGGGGCGGAGCGGCCAGACGCCCTCCGATCCCTTCGTGAACCGTGCGGCCCCGAAGGGTCGTCCGTCGACGTAGCGCCATTGGCGCAGCGGGCACGAGGCCGGATCGAAGCAGTTGCGGTTCAGCGCCAGCCAGTCGTAGCGGTTGCCCGGGCCGCCGGTCCACTCGACGCCGATCGGCTCGCCGCGCGCGTACCGGTGCTGGGACGTCCGGATCGTGGCCGGAGCACGCCGGTCGAGGAGCGCCACGCCCGACGTGGCGACGACCTCGCCGCCGTCGAGCAGTGCCACGGTGTACGGGCCAGCATCGAGCCCATCGGTGTCGACCCCGACGATGCCGTTGTCGGCGCCTGCCGTGATCGAGCCCGACGCCGCGGGCGGGTCGCTCGCGGGGTCGTGGCCGCGAGCCCAGAGCCCGATTGTGCGCCCGGGCGTCGCCTGATCATGGAACGCGACCCGCACGCGTCGCCCGACGAACACCCGTTCGTCGATCGGCGCGGCGAACGGGGCGGGGGCGGCGGGAGTGACGTCGACGGTCGAGACTACCGCGCGGTGATCGGTGGGCCAGGGCCGGCTCCGGATGTCGGTGGAGCGCCCGCCCTCCCCCACGACCTCGCTCCGCACCACGTCGATCGGTCCCGCCGAGTACACGTAGTCGATGCGATCCCAGGTGTCCCACGGGCCACACGCGGGGAAGAACCGCACGCAGTACGTGAACCCGGGCTGGGCGATCGGATCGGGGTTCGCCTCGCGGAAGGTGTCGTGGAACCCGGCGGCCTCCATCGCCACCGTCACCGGCCACTGCACGACGTACCGATCACCGGGAGGGTCGAGGCGCGGCGGCTGCCAGCCCAGGGCGTCGACGGCTTCCTGGGTCCAGTCGAGGTGCGAGGGTGTGTTGAGGTCGCCGACGAAGAACGTGGGCACCCCGGCCGCGATCGGGTCCGCCACCGCGTCGAGGTGCGGCTGAAGCCAGGCGAGCTTGCCCTGCTCGGCGGCGAGCACCTCCGCTTCGTCCCCGCCGTGCAACATCACGACGAGGCCGCTCGGCGACCACGGCGTATGTGTCTGGGCGATCGCCGCGACGGCGCCGTCACCGAGCAGCAGGTAGCCCCAGGCTCCCTCGGGGATGCGTCCTCCTGGCGAGCCCGCGACCCGGCTCCCCTCCGGGTGGACGATCGGGAAGCGGCTCACGACGTGCAGGCGAGGCGAGGCGTACCAACCGAGCTTCCGGGCGATCTTCCGCGTCTTCCCGAACGCCTCTTGCAGGCCCACGACGTCGGCGCCGGCCCGGCGGATCGCCTTCACGACGGCGTCGATCGCGGAGTAGGACGCCCCGTACTGGATGTTGAACGACATCACGCTGATGCGGGTGGGCGGCGAGCCGGCCGCGGCGGGGGCCGACGTCGCGAGCGGTGTGAGCGCTGCGACGCACATGATGAGGGCGGAGACGATCGCCGGGCGTTGCATGTAGCGACGCTAGTGAAGGCGCTCGTGCGCGTGCAACCGGGGCTCAGCGACCGGCGGTCACGTCGGAGCGGCGCGGCGAGCGACGCGCGTCGGGCGAGAGCGACCGGGCGGGCCACATCCTCCCGCAGGATGACGCCGCCTCACGCCGCCTCGGCTACCTTCCAGGCGTGGAACGCCTGACGCTCTGGGAACGGCTCCGACGGGTCGACCCGCTCGTGTGGGACTCGCTGCTCGCCGTGGTCGTCCTCGCGGGGTCGATCGTCGGCGCGGTCGCGGCGCGACATGCGACCGGGCCACCTCGGTCGCCGCTGAACGCGGAGGGCTACCTCTTGCTCGCCCTGGGGTGTTTGCCCCTCGCCATCCGTCGTCGCCGGCCGTTGATGGTGCTTTTCGTGGTCCTCGGGGCCGCCGTCGCGCTCTCCGCGGTCGACCAGGGGTTCGACCTGGGGGTCGCGGTCGCGATCGCCGTGTACTCCGCGGCAGCGCACCTGCCCGGAGACCGATTCACCCGTCTCGCGGCGCCCGTGGCCGTGGGCGCCGTGATCGCATCTCAGTACCTGGGGTACCCCGGCTCGAACTGGGTCGAGGTGGTGATCGCCGTCACGTTCTCGGCGGGCCTGCCGATGCTGATCGGACGGATCGGGTTCAACCGGCGGCGTCGCATCGCGATCGATCGCGACCGTGCCGCCTACGATGCGGTTGCCGACGAGCGCGCTCGCATCGCGCGGGAACTCCACGACATCGTGGCCCACGCGATGAGCGTGATGGTCGTGCAGGCCGGAGCGGCCCGCACGGTCGTCGACAGCGACCCCCGGGCCGCCAAGGCGGCCATCGGGCGCATCGAGGAGACCGGCCGCGACGGCATGGCCGAGATGCGACGACTGGTCGCGATCTTGAAGGACGGGAGTGGTGATGCCGACCTCGCTCCGCAGCCAGGGTTGGATCGGCTGGGCTCATTGGTCGACTCGATCCGGGCCGCGGGGCTGCAGGTCGAGGTCGTCACCCGGGGCGAGCCGAGGCCGTTACCTGCCGGGGTCGACCTCGCGGCCTATCGCCTCGTGCAGGAGGCCCTCACGAACGTCATCAAGCATGCCGGATCCGCGAGCGCCCGGGTCTCGCTCGAGTGGGCTCTCGACGGGCTCGTCGTGGAGGTCGCCGACGACGGCCGGGGCGGGACGCGCGATGTCGTGTCGGCCGGCCACGGTCTCGTGGGGATGCGCGAACGCGTCGCGATCTACGGCGGCTCGCTCGAGACGGGATCGAGACCGGGTGGCGGCTTCGTCGTCCGGGCGTACCTGCCCGACGGAGCGCCGCCACGGTGAGCGAGCCGACCACGATCCGCGTCCTGATCGCCGACGATCAGGCGCTGATGCGCGGCGGCTTCCGCATGATCCTCGAGGCCGAGCCTGATCTCGAGGTCGTGGGTGAGGCGATCGACGGCGCGGACGCGGTCCGCGGATTCGAGCGGTGGCACCCCGACGTCATCGTGATGGACGTGCGCATGCCGACAATGGACGGCATCGAGGCCACCCGACGTATCACGGAGCTCGATCATGTCGCCAAGGTGCTGATGCTGACCACGTTCGACCTCGACGAGTACGTCTACGACGCGCTGCGCGCCGGGGCGAGCGGCTTCCTGTTGAAGGATCGTCCGCCCGAGGAGCTCGTGCACGCGGTGCGGGTCGTCGCCGCGGGCGACGCCCTCCTCGCGCCGGGGGTGACCCGCCGGCTGATCGGGGAGTTCGCGCGCAGGCCCAGCGCGCCTGCGCTGCCCCGAGCGTTGGACGCACTCACCGATCGCGAGCGGGAGGTTCTCGTGCTGATGGCTCGCGGGTTCTCGAACGCCGAGATCGCCGCCGAGCTCTTCGTCGCCGAGACCACGGTGAAGACCCACGTCGGGCGCGTGCTGCACAAGCTACGGCTGCGCGATCGAGCGCAGGCGGTCGTGCTCGCCTACGAGTCCGGTCTCGTGCAGCCCGGCGCCTGAACCGCCTCTCATCCTGCAGGAGGACCGACGAACGGTACCTGCGGGCGACGCCGCACCCTCCCGCCGTGCCTAGCGTGGATCCCGTCGGGAACGAGATCCCGCACGAAGGAGGAACGAGATGTTCACCACCACCGCGAAGGGCGTGCCGCCCTCGGCCGAGCCGATCGGCTCGCCGGCGATCGGCGTCCGTGCGCTCACGAAGCGGTTCGGCGCGGTCACCGCCGTCGACGACCTCAGCTTCGAGGTCCGGCCGGGGTGCGTGACCGGCTTCCTCGGCCCGAACGGTGCCGGCAAGAGCACGACGATGCGCATGGTGCTCGGGCTCGTGCGTCCCACGGCCGGCTCGGCCACCGTGCTCGGGTTGCCGTACGCGAGCCTGGATCGACCTGCGTCGGTGGTCGGCGCCGTGCTCGAGGTCCAGAGCTTCCATCCGCTGCGCACCGGCAGGAACCACCTCCGGGTGCTCGCGGCGGCCTCGGGACTGCCCGACGCCAGGGTCGACGAGGTGCTCGAGATCGTCGACCTCGCCGGCGTCGGGGGCCGCAAGGCCGGGGGGTACTCGCTGGGCATGCGTCAGCGGCTGGCGCTCGCCGGGGCCCTGCTCGGCGAGCCACGCGTGCTCGTGCTCGACGAGCCGGCCAACGGCCTCGACCCGCTGGGCATCAGGTGGCTGCGGGAGTTCCTGCGGTCGTTCGCCGCACGCGGCAACGCCGTTCTCGTCTCGAGCCACCTGCTCTCGGAGATGGCGCAGATGGCCGACGAGGTCGTCGTGATCGATCGCGGCAGGCTCGTCCTGCAGGGCGCGATCGACGTCGTCACCGGCGGCGGGTCGTCGATCCGGGTGTCCTCGCCGGATCACGAGGCGCTCGGACGCGCGCTGATCGCAGCCGGGTTGGAGCCACGACCGGACGACGACGGGGGGTACGTCGTGGCCGACGCTCCCGGCGATCTCGTCGGCGAGATCGCGTTGCACGCGGGGGTCGCGCTCAGCGAGCTCACCCCACGCGAGACCACCCTCGAAGACGCCTTCCTCGAGCTCACCGAAGGAGCGGAACGATGAGGAACCAGATCACGTCGGAGGCGCGAAAGCTCCTCACCACCCGCAGCGTCTGGGGCCTGCTGGCCGGCACGGTGCTGATCTCGGGGCTGGCGGCGTGGGCGATCGCGGCCAACCTGAACCTGGCGGGGCCGGTCGGCCTCGCCGGGCTGCCGGGGTTCCAGGAGATGATGGGCCTCGTCCCGGCGCTCGTGCTCGTGCTCGGCATCCGGTCGTACACGGACGAGGCCCGCCATGGGTCGATCGTGCCCACCTTGCTCTCGAGCCCCGTCCGACGACGGATCGTCGGGGCGAAGGTGGTCGTGGTCGGCATCGCCGCGGCCGCGTTCGCGGTCGCGGGAGCCGCGTCGGTGATCGCGGTCTCGAGCCTCGTGCTCTCGATCGACGGCGTGGCGCTGACGGTGGGGTCGATCGGCGCGTTCGTCGCCCTGATGGCCAAGGTCGTAGGCGTGTGCCTGCTGTGGTCGACGATCGGCCTGGGCGTGGGGCTCGCCATCTCGCATCAGGTCGCAGCGATCGTGGGCTCACTCGTGTGGCTCTACGCGATCGAGACTCTGCTCGACGGGTTGGCGCCGAACCTCGGTCGGCTCCTCCCGGGCCACGCCGCCATGTCGGCGCTGGGCATCGTGCCGGGCGACACCCTCGCCCCGCTCGACGGCGCGATGCTCCTGGTCGGCTGGGCGGCGGTGTGCCTGACGGTGGGCGTCAGCATCTTCCAGCGGCGCGACATCGCCTGAGCGGACCCGCGACTCGACCCCCTCGCGCTCGCCCGGCGCTACGCGCCGGGCGAGCGCACGCCCACCTCGTCGAGATGGGCCTGCAGGTCCGCCGGATCCTGGTACACGCGGTAGGCGCCGGCGCGGGTGAGCTCGTCCTCGCCGTAGCCACCGGAGAGCAACCCGACGCCGAGCGCGCGGGCGCGTCGGGCGGCCAGCAGGTCCCAGACGCTGTCGCCCACGACTACGGATTCCTCGAGGTCGACGCCGAGGCGCTCCGCGGCCGCCAGGAACAGATCCGGATCGGGCTTGGCATGGGCCACCTGGTCACGGGTGATGATCGGGACGCTATCGGGCACGCGGAGCATCTCGATCATGGGCGCCGCGCTCTCGATGTAGCCGCTCGTCGCGATCGCCCATGGGACCTCGAGATCGGTCAGCTCGGCGAGCAGCTCGACCGCGCCCGGCAGCGGTCGCACCTGAGCGAGCCGCTCGGCGTATGCCTCCGCGTGGAAGCGGCGGAGCAGGTCCGCGTCGTCTGCGGTCACCGGGCGACCTGTCTCGCGCAGCATCGCGTTGGCGAGCAGCCCGCCGCTCATGCCGATGCGCCGGTGGATGCGCCACACGGACAGGTGGATGCCCTCGCGATCGAGGGCTTCCTGCCATGCGAGCACGTGGTGGTACACGCTGTCCATGAGCGTGCCGTCGAGGTCGAACAGGAAGCCGGGACCGTTCATCCCCCGACTCTAGGCGCCCGAAAGACGATGGTCCCTCCTTCGGGGGAGCCCGGCGTTCCTACGCCGCACCCCGACCTTCGGCCGAGGAGATCTGGGCCGTGCTCCCGATGTGCCGCGCGTGCCCAGGTGCGAGTGTCGACGGCATGCGGGGCGGGCAGGGGGAAGACGGCATGCGGGGCGGGCAGGGGGAAACGGTGGTCGACGTGGACCGCGACGTCGTCTCCCTCCCTGAGGTCGAGGGATCTGATCACGTGTCCGACGAGATCCCCGGCGGCCCCGGATGGCGGTTCGAGCCGGACTGGGACGGCCTCGGCGTTACGGCTCGCATCGGGCCCGACGGGGCCTCGCTCGTCTCCGACCGAGGCCGCAGCTTCGATCGGTTCTTCCCCGAGGTGGTGCGATCGTTGGGCGCGCTCGGCGACGAGGACACGGTCGTGCGAGGGTCGCTGATCGTCGTGTGCCACCGCGGGTTCGACCACGAGCTTCTGCGTCGCCGGCTCCATCCGTCGCGGGCTCGTGTCGCCACGCTCGAGTCCGCGACACCGGCGACCTTCGTGCTGACCGATGTGGTGCTGCGCGGTGCACGAGATCTCCGCCGGCTCACGCTCGTCGAACGTCGACGCTCGCTCGAGGATCTCGGCGCCTCGTTGCAGGTGCCGCTCGCGTCGGCGAGCCTCGGCCGCATCATGCCCGGGACGCCGTTGGTCCTGGCTCCGCTCACCTCCGACCGGACGATCGCCACCCGGTGGTTGCTCGATCGGGACGCCGTTGGCCGCGACGGTGTCATCGCTCGACACGACGACGGCCGACGGTGGGTGAGGGTTCGGCGGGTGCGGTCGGTCGCCTGCGTCGTGACGAGCTTCCGGTCATCGGCGAAGGGCCCGTCGTCGGTCCGCCTCTGCCTGTACGAGTCCGAGCGACTCGTGGAGGTCGGGCGCACGTCGATGTTCCGGCGGGCCCCCGTCCGCCTAGCCGCCCACCGGGCACTCTCGACGCTGCCGTCCGCCCCCCACAGGCACGAGGATGGGCCGGTGTGGATCGACGTGCCGCCGGCCCTCGTCTGTGAGGTGCGGGTCGATCGCTTGCGTGGTCACCGGTTCCGTCACGCGGCCGAGTTCGCCCGCTGGCTCCCCGATCGGAACCCGGAGTCCTGCACGATCGACCAGCTCGAACCCTCGCTCGTATCGGTCTGACACCGGCCCAGGAGACCGAGCCGGGTTCGTGAGCCTCAACCGATGCGGACGTCGTGCCGGGTGGCTTCGGGGGCAACGGATACCAGGAGCCGAGCGCCCTCGTCGAGGAGCCCGGCGCGGCTCGGCTTCGACAGACGAACGGCCGGCTCGATCACGAGCCTGGCGGCGTCGTCGGAGCGGTCGATCGCCCAGGCGCCGGCCACGCACCCGTCGATCAACACGGTGCGGAGTGTCCTCGTGCCCGCCGCCGCGACGAGCGCCTGGCGTTGCTCGTCGCTCACGAGACGAGTGCGGTCGACATGTCCGAGGAACACGTTGTCGTACTCGGGCAGGAATCGTGGCGGCGCCGGCGTCTCGGGATCGGGGCGGGGCGCATCGGGAAGATCGAACAGCTCGCGACCCGCCTCGTTCCGGAAGACGCGGAGCCCCGTCGCCAGTCGTGCGAACACCTCCTTCAAGCGCGTCAAACCGGACCACGACTGCGCATCCATCACCGACGCGGGCCCGAACGCCGCGAGGTATCGCAGCACGACGGGGTCGGGCGAGGCATCGCTCGCAAGGGGGGCGCCGAGCCACGACTCCGCCGTGGCGAACCGCGCCTGCCCGCTCTTGCCCCAGACGCCGCGGGGAGGCACTTGGACGACCGGGAGCAGGTACGTCACGGCCTGGGCGAGGGCGTTCCCGTCGTGGCCCGGCCACCGCTCGAGGAGCAGCGGCGTCAACTCGGCGCGCGAACGAGGCCGCT
>JBEVGU010000127.1:0-3375 GCA_040511595.1 Actinomycetota bacterium
CTGCTGCACCGGGTGCCGCCGAACGTCGGGTCGACGGCACTCGGCGACCTGCTCCCGCAGGCGAAGGCGGCGTGGTCGATGCGCGGGCTAGGCGCCCGTGGCGTGGCCGACGCGACCCGACTGTTCACGATGAGCCTTTCCGAGCTGCTCGACCGGTGGTTCGAGTCCGAGCAGATGAAGACGATCATGATGGTCGACGGGTTGATCGGGCAGTGGTCCGGCCCCGACGAGCCGGGCACGGCCTACGTGCTGCTGCATCACGCGATCGGCAGCGTCGGCGGGGCGAGCCACACCGTCAATTGGGGGTTCCCCCAAGGCGGCATGGGCGCGGTCGCCGTGTCGATCCGCCGGTCCGCCGAGTCCTCGGGATGCGAGATCCGCACCGGTGCGCGCGTTGACCGCATCCTGGTGAGGAACGGCCGGGCGCTCGGCGTGGCGCTCGAGTCGGGCGAGGAGGTCGCGGCCCCGGTCGTCGTGAGCTGCGTGCATCCGAAGGTCGCGTTCCTGGGGATGCTGGACCGGGCGGAGCTGCCGTCGGACTTCGTGGGCGACATCGAGGCATGGAAGTCCCGATCGGGCGTGGTGAAGATCAACGTCGCGATGAGCGAGTTGCCGAGCTTCGTGGCGGACCCCGGCACCGACCTGCAGGACCATCACACCGGCTCGGTCGAGCTCTGCCTCTCCCGCGAGTACGCCGAGCGGGCGTTCCAGGACGCCCACATGGAGCACCGGGCCGCGACCGCTCCGTTCGTCGACGGCGCGATTCCCACCACGATCGACACCGAGCTCGCGCCCCCGGGCGTCCACGTGTTCTCGATGTTCAGCCAGTGGGTGCCGCACCGATGGAACGAGGAACCGCATCGCGAGGAGCTCGAGCGCTACGCGGACCGCGCCATCGACGGCTACACGGAGCTCGCGCCCAACTTCCGGGACGCGGTGATCGATCGGCAGGTGATCGGGCCTTACGACATGGAACGGGAGCTCGGGTTGATCGGCGGGAACATCTTCCACGGGGAGCTGACGGTCGATCAGCTCTTCCACATGCGGCCCTCGCCCGGGTACGCGGACTACCGCACGCCGATCGCCGGGCTGTACCACGGTTCGTCGGCGACCCATGCCGGGGGCGGTGTGAACGGGCTCCCCGGCTGGCAGGCCTTCCGGGCCGCGCGCGTGGATCAGCGGCGTCGCGCGCCGTGGACCCGCTGACTCCGGCGATCAGTCTTCACACGACCGTCACCTCCGGTTCGGCTCGTCGGGCGGGCGGTTGCGTAGCCTCGATGCATGAGTGCCACGATGGGCATCTACCAAGGAGACGAGCGGTCGGAGCGCGCCGTGCTCGCGCTCGTCGCGCACGACGAGAAGAAGGACGATCTGCTCCGGCTGGCCGGGCGCTATCGCTCGACGCTCTCGAACCTCCGGCTGCTCGCGACCGGACACACCGGCGGACAGATCGCCGAGGAGCTCGATCTCGACGTGGAACGCGTGCGCAGCGGCCCCGAGGGCGGGGACCTCGAGATCGGATCGCGCATCGTGGGCGGTGACGTCGACGCGGTCGTCTTCCTGCGCGATCCGCTGACCTCCCACCCGCACGAGCCTGACATCCAGGCGCTCCTCAAGGTGTGTGACATCCACGGCGTGCCGCTCGCGACGAACCTGGCCTCGGCCGAGATCCTGCTGCGGTCACTCTCCCAGGCGATGTGGTGGGGACGCAGCGCCGCCGTCGCCGTGCACGCCGGCCCCTGACCGGCATTCCCCGTCGGTCGCGGAAACCCGAGGAACCGCCTGGCTACCGGCCGTTCAGGCGATCGACGATGCCCGTCTGGAAGGCCTCGGGATCGAACGCCATGAGGAAGTCGGCGTGCATCGTCGTGTGGTCGCCGGAGCTGAGTGTGATCGTGTGCTCGAGGCCCGAGCTCACGGGCAGGGACACCTGCAGCAGCAGTCGCGGGATCTTCACGGTGCCGGCGGGGCAGGCGCGTCCGCTCGGGTACAGGGCGATCGTTCCGGCCAGGCACGACGGGAAGTTCACGCGGAACTTGAGCCGCTGGCCTCCCTTGCACGAGAGGGGCTGGTCGGAGATGCCGCCGCCGCTCGTGCACGCGAAGCCGACGTTCGTGCCCCAGCCGGAGGCCACGTACGCGAATCCGGTCGGGATCGTCGCGACGGCCTGGTTGTCGTTCTTCCAGTACGGCGCGACCTTCAGGTCGACCTCTTGTCCGTCGACGTACACGGCCGGTACCCAGTAGCCGCTCGCGTCGAGCGGCTCGTCCTTGCAGGTGCTCTCCTGGCTCACCAGCGACGCGCTGGTGGAGAAGGCGTTCGTCGTCCGGTTGCCGAAGAACACGTGCAGATGCGAGGCGCCCGGCCGGCCCGGGAACACGATCGGGTCCTCGGCCGAGCGATGGGACTCGGCGCAATGCTCCGTGACCGTCTTCGCGCCGGCCGGGACCACGCCGGCCACCAGCATCGCCGCGAGAAGCACCCCTGTCAGCCTGCGCACGCCTCAACCCCCCGATGCTCGAGGTCCGATCTATCCGACGCTTGCCCTACGCCATCTGCAGAACCTATGGGCCGGATGGGGGATGCGCATCCGTCTTTCGGCCTAGATTCCGCGGCAGTGACCGCTTGGGATCCGGCCGGTCAGAGGGTCGGCGACCTAGCCCGGTTGACCTACGTGGTTCCAGGACGATAGGTTGCGGCGTCGAACATCTCTCCCCGAATCGAAAGGATCCGATGGTGGCCTCCCCTCGTTTGCTTCGCTCATCGCGCGGCATCCGCTCCCGCGTGCGCCCGTTCACGGCCGGCGCCGCGTTCGCGCTCGTCAGCGCGACCATGGTCGTCCTCGCGGCGCCGGCCTCCGCAGCGGTCGTGACCCAAGGGGCGACACCGACTCAGCTCGCAGAGAGCCTCGCCGGACCGGGCATCACCGTCTCCGGTGCGACGTTCGCAGGCAACGGCTCGGCCGGAGGGACGTTCTCGGGAGGCGACGGCATCGTCGGGCTCGGGAGCGGCGTTGTCCTGAGCTCCGGCGCGATCTCCACCGTGATCGGGCCCAACAACCAGACGGGCGCAGGCAGCAACTTCGGGGGTGCCGGCGACAGCGACCTCAACGCGTTGTCCGGCGCGACGACCTCCGACGCCGCCGTGCTCGACTTCAACTTCGTGCCCACCACGAACCAGGTGCAGTTCAGCTACGTCTTCTCGTCCGAGGAGTACAACGAGTTCGTCGGCGGCGGGTTCAACGACTCGTTCGGCTTCTTCGTGAACGGGACGAACTGCGCCGAGGCCGGTGACCCGGCCATGCCGATCACGGTCGACACGATCAACGCGGGTTCCAACGCGTCCCTGTTCATCGACAACACCGACGCCCACCTC
>JBEVGU010000128.1:0-3158 GCA_040511595.1 Actinomycetota bacterium
CGCGGCGCTACACCGCGCCCGTCAGTCGCTTGCTCGTCGTCTTGAGGCACACGCCCATGATGACCGTCAGCCCGCCGGCCTCGGCGATACCGCGCGCCTCGTCGTTCACGATGCCGTCCTGGAGCCAGAGCACCTTCGCGCCGATGGCAACCGCATCGCGAGCGACGTCGGGCGTCTCGTCCGCCCTGCGGAAGACGTCGACCACGTCGATCGGGAGCTCGGCCGGGATGTCTCGGAGCGACGGATAGGCATGCTCGCTCAGCACCTCGGACTCGCGCGGGTTCACCGGCACGATCCGATACCCATGAGCCTGCAGGTAGGCCGCTACGGAGAGCGACGGACGGTCGGGCTTCGAAGAGAGCCCGACGACCGCGATCGTGCGGGCTTCCCCGAGCAGGATGCGCAGCTCCCGGTCCTCGGGTGCGACAACGTTCACGGCATCGGCCATGTCGTCTCCCTCCTGATCGCCTCGAGCAACGAATGCACCATCCAACCCGTCGCCCCCCACACCGTATGCCCGTCGAGCTCGTAGTCGAACCCTCGCCATACGCTCCCCCCCGGCCGGTCGTAGGAGACCGTGCGCTCGGCCCTCGCGAGTCGATCGAGGCCGAAGGTCAACACCTCGTCGATCTCGTGCTCGTTCACCGTGAACTGCGGAGCCCGCTCCAACGTCGCCACGAACGGGACCACCAGGATGCCGCTCACGAACGTGTGCACCGCGGGCAAGGCTCCGAGCAGCACCGGCAGCGATGGATCCAGGCCGATCTCCTCGTTGGCCTCACGGAGCGCCGTCTCGGCGAGGGCCTCACCGGGATCCTGCAGCCCGCCCGGGAACGAGATCTCGCCTGCGTGGCGCGACAGTGCGGCGGCGCGCACCGTGAGCACGAGTGACGGCTCGGGCTCGAGCACGAGCGGCGCGAGCACGGCCGCCAGACGGTCGCCCGGGCCGGGCGCTGGCGCGGGATCGGGCTCCAAGGCTGCCGCGAGCGAGACCAGCGTGTCGGCGTGTAGCATCGCGCGCCATGGTAGATGAGGCCGTGCTCGCCGCCGCGGCCGCCGCGGTGGAGCCGGACGAGGTGCTCGCCTTCACCCGAGCCCTGATCGCAGCCAAGAGCGAGAATCCGGGCGGCACCGAAGACGAGGCGGCCGGCGTCGTGAGCGACATCCTCACCGGGTTGGGCGCGGAGGTCGAGGTCGTGCGGTCCGAAGCGGGCCGGCCGAGCGTGGTGGCTCGTATCGGCGAGGGATCGGACCCCGCCCTGGCCTGGAACGGCCATCTCGACGTCGTGCCCGCCGGCTCGACCGACACTTGGGATCACGACCCCTGGTCGGGCCAGGTCGACGGGGAAGGGCGACTGGTCGGACGCGGCAGCGCCGACATGAAGGGGCCGATCGGCGCTGCGCTGGCAGCTGCGGCGGCCCTTCGGCGTGCCGCAGCACCGCTGGCCGGATCGCTCGTGTTCCACCTGGCCGCCGACGAGGAGCTCGCGGGCCTCCACGGCACGAAGGTGCTGTGGGAGCGCGGGTACCTCACGCAGCGCGCGGCCATCGTGGGCGAGCCCAGCGAGCTGCAGGTCGCGGTCGCCGAGCGAGGCGGAGCCTGGTTCACCGCCACCGCCAACGGGAAGGCCGCACACGGGTCCCAGCCACATCGGGGCGTCAACGCGATCACGGCGATGGCGCGGTTCCTGCTGCGCCTGCCCGAGGTGCTGCCCGAGCGTGAGCATCCTTTGGTGGGCCGGCCCACCGTGAACGCGGCGCTGATCTCGGGCGGCAGCGCCCCCAACGTCGTTCCGGACCGGTGCGTGGTCGACATCGATCGTCGCACGGTGCCCGGCGAGACCGATCCCGAGGCGGTGGGAGCGCCGTTCGTCGCCCTCGTCGGGTCGCTCCGCGCCCAGCACCCCGAGATCGACATCGACGTAGAGCTCCGGGAGTGGACCGAGGCGGCCGAGGCCTCGGCCGACACCGCCATCGCCCTCATCGCGGTCGACGCGGTGGCGGCGGTGACGGGCGTGCGACCCGACTTCGTGGGGTTCACGGGCATCACCGACGCGCGCTTCTACATGAACCAGGCCGAGATCCCGACCGTCATCTGCGGCCCCGGATCGCTCACCGTCGCCCACACCGCGAACGAGTCCGTGCCCGTGACCGACCTCGTCGACGGCGCCCGTGCGTACGCGCGGATGTTCACGGCGTTCCTGGCAGGATGATGCCCAGAAGCGTTCGCGGATGCGCGGTTGAGACGTATCCTGGTCTCAATGGACACGACGATCTCTCCACTCATCTCGATCACCGAGACCGCCGCCCGCAAGGCCCGCGAGCTCGCCGAGCGTGATGCCCGGCCCGACGCCGCGCTCCGCGTCCGCGTGACCGCGGGCGGCTGCTCGGGTTTCAGCTACGTCCTCACCCTCGAGGACGAACCCGCTGGCGACGATCATGTGATCGTGGGCCCGACCGGCTTCCGGGTGCTCATCGACCCCGCGAGCGCGCCGATCGTGACCGGTTCGACGCTCGACTTCAACGACGCGCTCATGGGCGGCGGACTGAAGATGGTGAACCCGCAGGCGACGCACGAGTGCGCCTGCGGCGAGTCGTTCAGCCTCTGACCCGCCGCGGACCCCGTCGTTCCTGACCAGGCCTCCCCGGACGGCCGGGCGTCAGGCCACCTCCAGCGTGCCCGTCATCGAGGGATGGATCGTGCAGTGGAACCCGGTCGTGGCCGTGATGTCGACGTCGACCGTGACGCTGTCGCCAGGCGAAATCGCCTCGTCGACGCTTCCATCGTCGAGTGTGAACGTGTGGTCGGTCGAGTCTGCATTGGTGACCGCGACCTCGGTCGTGCCGGAGGCCACCGTGAGCGTGCTCGGCTCGAAGGTCAGGTCGACGATGTTGATCTCCGCCGACCCGGGGGCGAGATCGCCCGACTCCTGGTCGGTGGGCGTGTCGGTGGGCGTGTCGGTCGTCTCGTCCCCACCGCCGCACCCTGCGGTCAGCAGCGCGAGGGCCGCGATCACTGCCACGAGCACGGCGTACCGTCGCGAGCACATGTGTCCCCCTTGATCTCTGCGTCCCGGTCCCAGGCGTTGTGGCAAGCCTATCCCGAGACCGGTCGAAGGGTGCCGTGCCGCGGGCGCGCACGGGACGTCGGATATGCT
>JBEVGU010000129.1:0-8421 GCA_040511595.1 Actinomycetota bacterium
GAATCCGGCGAGCCTCATGCGCTCGGGGACGGTTCGAGGACCAGCACTGCGTACGCCCGGAGCGCCGGCACGTAGACCGTGAGCACGCCGTCGCCGATCCGCGTGTCGAGTCGGCGCTCGTCGCCGGGGACCAGCATCGTGCACCTCGCGTCGGCAAGCCGCCAGGGGATCCGCAGCCGGAGGTCGTCGATCGTTGCCACCGTGTCGGTGAGCTCGTCGTACCGGTGGTTCAAGACGTGGAACACCTGGCGGCCACCGTTCGCGTAGCGGATCACCCGCACCCCCGGATCGGACGCCTCGACCCTCGACGTCGAGGGAGCCTCCACGTCGGTCACGATCCGATCGCCGTCCTCGTCCAGGTGATCCCGCCAGAAGGCGTCGAGCGTGTCCCCATCGGCGCGCCGTACGTGAGCCGGGTCGAGCGGGCTTTCCGAGAACGAGACGAGCTCGCCGCCGGCACGGACGAACGCCTCGAGTGCCGTCCGCTGCGCCGCGCCGAGGTCGCGCGCCTCGGGCATGACGATCGTGCGGTAGCGGGTGAGTTCTCCGGGGTCGAGGTCATCCGCGTTGAAGCGGCCGTCGCCGCCGTACACGACGTCGAACTGGTAGCCGCGCTCCTCGAGCGCCTGTGCCAGCGCGAGGTACCGGACGTGGCTGCCGGGCCGGCCGGAGATCGACCCGTCCGCGTAGAGGATCGCGAGCTCGTTGGCGCTCAGGGGGGCCTCGTAGAGGTCTCGGTGCTCACGGATGAACCGACCGTACGTCTCGAGCTCGACCGGCACGGTCGCCGCCATCCGCGTCTCGACGTCGACCCCCGGCCACCAGAAGTAGCCCCAGCGACCGCCGTGCGCGTACGCCTCGAGGTACATCAGCAGGTAGTAGGTCGTCCGCGCCTGGCCGGCGAGCTGCCGTGGGACCGTGATGCTCGGGCAGATCCATGTCGGGGCGCCGGTGAAGGAGGACCCGAGCCGGTACCAGGGAGCGAACGAGCCTCGCGGCAGCAGCAGGTGCGGCTCGGTGCGATCGATCCGGTAGTCGTTCTCCATCAGGACGAAGTCGACGCGCGGGCCCCAGCAGCAGCCCCACAGGACGCCGAACCTCTCGACGTTGCTCCCGAGGTAGGCCAGGTTCGCGCTGATCGCGAAGTCCGTGGTCCGGGCGGCCGCGAACGCTCGCAGCCCATCGATGAAGCCGACCATCACGCGGAACGCCTCGTCCTCGTGGAACCGGCGGTACCGCTCGTACAGAGCATCGTCGGTGCGGAGCGCGCGGCGGAGGTCGTCGCTCCTCGCCGACATGTCCGCGTTCGCCGAGCGGAAGCGCTCGAGGCATCGGACGCAGAACCCTGTGCCGCCTGGGTCGCGATCCATCAGCCCGACGCTCGTCATGATCTCGTCGAGATTCACGACGTCCATTTCGCGATCGACCCCCTCCTCGCACCGCTCCATGAGGTGTCGGCGGAAGGCGTCGCTGTAGATGCATGCCGCGTAGACCGGCTTCGACTCCCAGTAGTACCAATCGCACTCGGCGGGAGCGCCGTCGACGTCGTTGCACACCTCGTCGAGGAGGAAGGCCGTCTCTTCGGCCTCGTACACGCGCGGCTCGAGCGCGATCATGGGCACCGAGAACAGGATCCGCTCGCCCTTCGCGTGCCGGTCCGCTACTTCGTCGGCGGGGAAGCGCCCGGGACTGGCCCACATGCCGTTCACCGTCGTACCGACGCTATCGGCGCCCTCTTGCGGCATCGGTACGGCCGCGACGAACTGGATCTGCCGGAACCACTCCATCCTTCGGACCTCCTCGAGCAGGCGCGCGGTGACCCTATGATATCGTTCTCACATCCGCAGACGGGAGACCGTTCGTCGGTGGACTACCGCGAGCATCGCCCGAGGAAGGAGCGGAGCACATGAAGGCGCCGGCGGTCGTGTTCCCCGAGCCGAAACGGGTCGAGATCCGGGAGATGGAGGTCCCCGAAGTCGGGCCGGACCAGGTGGGGATCCGGACGGCTTTCTCGGGCGTCAGTCAGGGCACTGAACGTTGGGCCGTGACCGGCCGCTACGGTCACTACGACCACGACTACAGCGCGTATTTCCCCTGCTCGCCGGGGTATCAGGCAGCCGGCGTGATCGAGGACGTCGGCGGTGACGTCGAGGGCCCCAGCGTCGGTGACCACGTGTTCACGATGGGCACCCACTTCCTCGATCCGGATCACAAGTACCCGGGGCCCTGCCAGGCGTCGCACGCCGGATACCTCGTGGCGAACGGGTCGGAGGTCTGGCGGGTCGACCCTGCGGTCGACCTCGCAGCCGCGTCCCTCTTCCACATCGCCGGCGTCTCGCGACATGGCGTGCGCCTCTCGCACATCCAGCCCGGAGAGTTGGTCGTCGTGATCGGCCTCGGCATGATCGGTCAGATGTCGGCGCAGGCCGCGCGGCGAGCCGGCGCTCGAGTGGTCGCGACCGATCTGATCCCCGCACGCGTCGAGGCCGCCGCCGCCCACTCCGCCGATCGTGCCGTCGATGCGAACGTCGAGCGGCTCGAGGACGTCGTGCGGGAAGAGCGCCTCGACGGTGCCGACGTCGTGATCGACACGACGGGGGACCACCGGATCTTCGATCGGTGTCTCGGCCTGATCCGTCGTGAAGGTCGCATCACGATGCAGGGTTACTACCCTGACCCGATCTCGATCGACTTCCACCCAACGCACCTCCAGCGGCCGCTCGTCGCGTTCCCGTGCGGATGGGACGACGAGTACAACGATGATCTCGCCGGTGATATGGCCTCGGGCGCGATCGCGATCGATCCCCTGATCACGCACCGCATCCCGTTCCGGGAAGCACCCGAGGCCTACGATCTCGTCGTCGAACATCCTGAAGCTTCGCTCGGCATGGTCTTCGACTGGACCGGCGCCTGAGGCGGATGGACCGACCGACACGACTCCGAGAAAGGATCTGAGCTGCCCATGGAGCGCGGCGTGTACTTCGACGCATGGTTCCCGCGTCAGCACTGCTATCACCCGAGCCTGCCGCCACGGCGGCTGAAGATGATCGAGGACCTCGAGGCGTACCACGCGACCTCGTTGGTCTGGGCCTCGCTCGGCGGTGGCTCGATCTCGCTGCCGTACCTCGAGCGCGAAGCGTTCGGGGAGGTGGACGAGCGGTTCCGCTTCTACGGGTTCATGAACGACTCGGAATTCATCGCCGCGTGTCAGGAGCGCGGGATCAAGGTTTTCGGCTGTGTCTTCGAGGTCCAGGGATGGGAGTTCCCGGTCGAGATGAACGAGGCCGAGACCGAGGTCCTCTCGATGAACGAGCTCCGCGGCGTCGGCAAGAAGGGCTGGCTGGGCCTGCGAGAGTTCACGCAGAACACCTATCCGAAGATCTGGAAACCGCTCGAGGACTACTTCCCGGACGGCCTCGTCAACAGCGACGGCGAGAAGGTGACCGACATCCTCGAGGAGTGCACCTCGCGTGACATCTACGGGAACGCGTGCCACTCGACGTGGGTCGAGGTGCCCGAGAACGAGCACTACGCCTACTTGATGGACCGGAACAACCCTGTCTGGCGGGAGTACCTGAAGGCGATCATCCGGATCCAGATCGACGCCGGCGTGGCAGGGGTCCACCTCGACGAGGCCGACCTGCCGATCTTCGCGACGGGGTACGGGGGCTGTTTCTGCAAGGACTGCATGAAGCTGTTCCGCGCGTACCTGCAGCAGCTACCCGCCGAACAGCGACCTGAGGCCCTGAAGGACACCGACCTCGAGACGCTCCACTACGGCGAGTGGCTGCTGGAGCGCGGCTACGACTTCAAGTCTGACCGAGAGTCCACGCCGCTGTACTGGGACTACATCCGGTTCCAGCGCGAGACGATCGTCGGCTACTTCGGCGAGCTCGCGGACTACATCAGGGAATACGGGTTGTCGAAGGGTCGTGACGTGCTCGTATGCGGCAACTACTACTACCTGTCGCCGCACTACTACCCCTTCGAGCCGAAGGCCGACGTTCTCGTCACCGAGATGAACGCCACGAGCTACCGGCAGCCCGCGTGGTGCCGGTACGCGGCCGGGTTCGCGCAGGGCAAGCCCGTGATCGTCGTCGAGAACCCCTACGGTGGCGTTGGCCCGGAGCTGCTCCCGAAGCTGCAAGAGGGGAAGGGGTACGACCTCTATCGGATGATGCAGTACGAAGCTTCGGCGCTGGGGATCAACATGAGCGTGCCGTACGGCGCGTGGATGGGCAGCATCATCGAGGACTCGTTCTGGGCGCCGCACGACGTGACCGTCGAGATCCAGGACTTCATCACGGAGCATGAGCGGCTCTACACCACGGAGACCTACTCCGAGGCAGCGGTGCTGTTCAGCATCCAGGGCGCATACGACTGGGAGGAACATCGGCGCTCGGAGGGGCGGTTCCCGTTCTGGACGGCTACCGAGGGCCTCGTCGAGCAGCAACAGCCGTTCGATGTGATCGTCCTGCCCGAAGGGAGGCTCCGCGAAGATTGGATCACGGCGAAGGACCTCGAGCGGTACCGCACCGTCGTGTTGCCCGAGTGCAGCTTCCTCACGCCGGCGCAGGTGGAGACGATCCGTGGCTACCTCGAGCACGGCGGGCGCGTCGTCGCGTCTGGTGAGCTCGGCGCCAACGTCGGTGAGGACCAGCGGTCGGCGCTCTTCTCGCACCCGCATCTCTTCCGGGCGACCGGCGTCCGTGCCGAGGACTTCGCCGGTGGCCCGCAGGTGGTCATCGAGCCCGCCGTCGACCTCGCGGTCAACATCCAGAAGGTCGGGGACAAGGAGGCCGCGCTCCACGTGATCCGGTACGACTACGACGAGCAGCGGGACGAGGTCCCGGCGCTGGGTCGGATGACGATCGATGTGCGGATCGCTCGGCCGTTCAGGATGGTGAAGGTGCTCAGCCCCCAGGGAGAGGTCCCGTCGAGGCTCACGTTCAGCCGGGAGCGCCGGGAGATGCACCGGGTCGAGCTCGAGGACGTGCCGATGTACTTCGTGGTCCTCTTCCAGTAGCGCGAACCGTGAGGGGGTGGGTAGGTCGGTGGGCGGATACGAACCGGTCGATCTGTCTGGCGTCGCGAACGCCGCCGTCGACGCGATCGATACAAGGCGGGTCCCCCCAGTCGGGCCGGTCGCCTTCCACGGGATCCCGTTCCGGATCGGCGGCGCCGAGCCCGCCGACGCCCCGTTCCTTCTGCTGGAGCCGAGGTCCGACGCCGTGGCCGTGCCCGTGGGCCGCGTCGCAGATCGCATCGTCGTGGCGCACCGCCGCCTTCGGCGGGGGCCCACGGAACCGCGTCCAGGGACGGTCGTGGCCGAATACACGATCCGGTACGCGGACGGTTCTGCCGACCGGGTCCCGATCCGCGAGCGCATGGAGATCGCCCCCGCGGCCGACGCAGGCTGGGACTCGAGCGGACCGTTCCATGCGCGGGGCAACAACGAGGTGGTCCTTCCTGATCGGTACAAAGGTCGTTGGGACGAGATCGGCACGCGGCAGAGCGAGGCGGTGTTCGAGCCGCAGCTGCCGGACTACTTCCTGTGGGTCTGGGAGAGCCGAAGCCCGAACGTTCCGATCGAGGCGATCGAGCTGACCGCGACGGTGGGGGCGATCCTCGTCGCCGCGATCACGACCTCCGATCTCGACGAGTATCCGTTCGCACGAGAGGCGGCCCGCACCGTGCGGCTCACGGTCGACGACTCGGGCGCCTCGTTCACCGAGCCCTCGGTCGAGGTCGACAGAGGGGTCGCGGGATACGCGTACCGGCTGCCTCGTGATGGCGACCGGTCGTTCCTCGACGACCCGCTGCGCGGATGGGGGATGGATGTGCACGCTGACAGTCCCCACGCGTACGCCCGGGTTGCTGCGGTCCCTTCCGCGACCGTGACCGTCAAGGACGGCGATCGCGAGGTCGGATCGTTCCGATGGGGAGATCTGGGCTACGACGAGCCCGTTCGCTCGGGCGACCTCCGCGTCGAGGTCGTCGAGCAGGGGCGAAACTGGGTGCACGTCACCGTCGTCGACGATGCGACCGGAAGGCCGGTGCCGTGCCGCGTGCACTTCCGATCACCCGCCGGGGTGCCGTACCAGCCACACGGCCACCACGACCACGTGAACGCGGATCTCGGCACCTGGCACATCGACATCGGCGGTGACCTCCGCCTGGGGCAGGCGACGTACGCGTACATCGACGGCACCTGTCAAGGGTGGCTGCCGCGCGGCGACGTGCTCGTCGACGTGGCACGGGGCTTCGAGTACGAACCCCTCCGCGAGCGGGTCCACATCGCGCCCGGTCAGCGCGAGCTGGAGCTCCGGCTCCGGCGATGGAGGTCGATGAACGACGACGGCTGGTTCTCCGGCGACTCGCACGTGCACTTCCTGTCGGCCCAAGGCTCCATGCTCGAACAGCAGGGTGAGGACCTCAACGTCGTGAACCTCCTACAGAGCCAGTGGGGCAGCCTGTTCACCAACACCGAGGACTTCACGGGAAGACCGATCGCCACCGATGACGGCCGGTACGTCACGTGGGTCAGCCAGGAGAACCGCCAGCCGTTCTTCGGGCACATGCTGCTCTGGGGTCTCCATGAACCCGTGATGCCGTGGTGCACCGACGGCCCACCCGAAGCGGATCTCGCCGCATGGCAGGAGACGACGATGAGCGACTGGGCCGACCGCTGCCACGAGCAGGACGGCACCGTCGTGATCCCGCATTTCCCGCTGCCGAACGGCGAGCCGGCCACGTTGATCGCGACCGACCGCGCCGATGCTGTCGAGATGATCGTCCAGTGGGCGGCCTTCCACGCCGAGTACTACGGCTACCTGAACGCCGGCTACCGCCTGCCTCTCGTTGGAGGTACGGACAAGATGTCCTCGGACGTGCCCGTCGGCTTGTACCGGACCTACGCCAAGGTCCACGAGGAGGGGTTCGGGTACGAGGCGTGGTGTCGCGCCGTCCGCGCCGGCAGGACGTTCATCACCGGAGGTCCGCTCCTCCGGTTCGCGGTGGACGGGCACGAGGCCGGCGATGTCGTGCGGCTCCGGGGCGGGGGGACCGTCACGGTCGAGGCGGCCGCCGAGAGTATCTTCCCGGTGGGATCGCTCGAACTCGTCCGGAACGGTGAGGTTATCGCCACGAGCGGGGATCCCTCGGGCGGCCGCTCGCTCGCGCTCACCGCGGACGTGTCGGTCGACGACGACTCATGGCTCGCCGTCAGATCCGGCGGCGCACGGTACTTCGACGGTCCTGTGCACCGCGGGCCTTGGGATCGCCGGATCTTCGCGCATTCGTCGCCGGTCTACGTCGCGTGCGGCGACGACGAGTGGTCGCGGACCGATCCTGCCTGGTCGCGGTCGATGCTCGCCCAGATCGAGGCGGGCATCCAGCACGTGCGGTCCGGGAGGCACTATCCGGAGGACCGGATCACGCATCACCACACCGAGACGGATCACGGGGCGTTCCTCGAACGCCCCTTCGTCGAGGCGATCGACCGCGTCCGTGCCCGGCTCGACTCGGCAGGTGCATGACGAGTGGCCGGGGGGTGACGCAGTGAAGATCGGGGTGTGCTCCGCGAACTCCGGTCCGTACACGACCAGCGAAAGCCTGTGTTCGCTGGCCGAGCTCGCCGAGGCTACCGCCATCGAGTCGATCTGGGTGTCGGAACACCTCGTGGTCGCGGACCCCCGTACGCCGCCCTCTCCGATGGATCCGCACGACCCGATCCTCGATCCCGTGACGGCGTTGGCCTTCCTCGCCGGGATCACCTCGTCGGTACGGCTCGGGACCGGCGTCGTCGTGCTTCCGCTGCGGAACCCGCTGGTCCTCGCGAAGGCGCTCGCGACCGTCGACGTCCTCTCGGGCGGGCGCCTGATCGTCGGGATCGGCGTCGGGTACGTCGAGCAGGAGTTCGCGGCGATCGGCGTCCCGTTCGCGGGTCGTGGGGCCCGGCTCGAGGAGCACCTGGCGGCGATGCGTTCGATCTGGAGCGAGCGTCACCCGGCGGCGGCGGGCCGGTTCGTACGGTTCGATCACGTCCAGGCGTTCCCGCACCCGCTCCAGGCACCCCACCCTCCGATCGTGATGGGCGGGTATGCACCGGCGGTGCTCCGACGCACCGTCCGTGAGGCCGACGGATGGTACGGGTGGGGCCTCGACGTCGGATCGACCGCCCGGTACCTCGCGATGCTGCGCGAGATCGAGGCGGAGGCCGGTCGAGGGGATGGGTTAGGTGAGCTCGAGATCACCGTTACTCCCGCGGGTGCCGTGGACGCCACCGTGGCGTCGAGCTACGAAGAGCTGGGCGTCGATCGGTTGAACCTGATGCTCCCCTGGTCGGCGGACGAGGGAGGGGTCGCGCCGTTCTTCGAGGATGTTGTTGCGCCGCTGGTCGACGGGTAGCGACGGCGCGGG
>JBEVGU010000130.1:0-2974 GCA_040511595.1 Actinomycetota bacterium
GCCTACGGGCGGTATCGTCCCGATATGACGGAGGATCGCTCGTACATCGGGGAGAACACGCGGGAGCGTGAGCGGATGCGCGCGATCGTCGAGCGCGCAAGCGAGGACGACCTTCGCCTCGAGGTCAATCCCCACTGGACGGTGGCGGCGGTGCTCGGCCACATCGCGTTCTGGGACGCGCGGATGCTGTCCCTCGCCGATAAGCTCGACCGAGGCGAACCATTCTCCTCGTCCGACACGGAGCCGGAGGACGTCGACTGGATCAACGACGCGAGCCGGGCCCTGATCCACGCGATACCGCCGGGCGAGGTCGCCCGCCTCGCGCTTGAGATCGCCGGCGAGACCGACGCACGGGTCGCGACCCTACCCGTCGACCGCCTGTGGCCCACCGACCCGGAGAGCCCCCTGTATGCCCTCCGCGCGTCGCACCGGGGTGAGCACCTCGACGACGTTGAGTCGGCGCTCCGCAACCGCGCCTGATCAGGCGCGGAGTGCACTAGAGCTCCGCGTTCGTGTGCCGGAGCGCTGACCGGACTTCTTCTTCAGACGCCCAGGCTCCTGCCGACCTGACGCGCCGCGCGTTCCCCGCTCTCGACGCCCCCGTTCAGATACCCCTGGCTGTGGGTCGAGGTGTGTTCGCCGGCGAAGTACACATTGGCTTCGTGTTTGGCGAGGAAGCCCCAATACGCCGTGTACTGGCCGGGCCCGAACCCTGCGTAGGATCCGCGCGCCCATGGGTCGTCCACCCACGATGACAGCCACGCCTTGCCGTTGTAGGCGCTGGACAACCCGGTCACCCCGCGCTCGAGGTTCACCAGTACGCTATCGACGATGGCTCGGGACGCAGGACCCCGCGCGATGTCGGTGGGGTAGGTCGCCCCCTCGTCACCGCCGTTATAGACCGTGAGCACTGGCGAGCCCGGCGCGGGATCGCTCTGCCCGTAGGTGCTGTCCCAGGTCCCGTACTGCGGCTCGTCGCTCGAGAACCCGGCCGTCCAGTCGAACCGCGCGAACCGGCGATCGAACTGCATGTTGAGCTTCGAGTTCGTCCCCATCGCCAGCTCGGCGATGGACCGCCGCTTCCTCCGTGAGAGCACGAGATCGGACAGGTCCACCTGTCGCAGCGTCGTGAACGGCAGAGCGAACACCACCCGATCGGCGACGACGTCGCGGTAGGGATCGTCGGAGAAGCGTAGCGAGACGCGACCGTCGGCGAGGGTTCGAGCCGATACCAGCGCGCTCTCATGCACGAGCGTCCCATCCGGGAGTGCCCGGCGCATCCTATGTACGACGCGGTCGTTGCCGCCGGCAACTCGATACCGCTCATTCGCACCTGGGTACGGAGCGACCAGTCCTTCGAACAGGTTGATCATCGACATCTCGCCGGGCTCCATGCCGAAGAAGCCTTGCATGAACACACCGGCCCATCGGCCGAGCAGGGACCCGGAGCCGCCGGGGATGTGCTCGTCGAGCCACTCGATCACCGTCTTCCGGTCGATGGCTCGGGCCGCCGGCCCGGCCTCGTCCCACCGATAGCTGCCAACACGTTCGTAGTCGCGGGTCAGCCTCCGCAGGAACAGTCCGAAGTCGGAAAACACCTCGTCGTTGCTGCGAAGCGCGCCGTCGAGCCACCGATAGCTCTGCGTCCCGCTCGGGAACGACTGCGCGAAACTGTCGATGAGCGGCAAGCCGAGCTCGTCGGCCAGACGACGGAGCTGGCGATGTCGGCTGTCGATGAACTGCCCACCCTGCTCGGCGGTCTGGTTCGCGTCGAAGAAGCCGCGAAGCGATAGGCACCGCCCCCCGACGCGTCCCTGCGCCTCGTGGAGCTCGGCGGGGATCCCCATCCGGTGGAGTCGATACGTGCAGGTCAAGCCCGCGAGTCCCGCCCCGACGACCACGACCTTCGCGTCCGCCCGCACCCCGGCGGTGGCCGACGATCGCCACAGCAGTGAGCCGCCGATCGCACCAGCACCGAGAACAGCCCCTCGCCTGAGGAACTCGCGCCGCTGGATCGAGCGCGTGTCCTCGCGCTCGATGGCAAGCCGGACCTGCGTCTGCGACCCCGGGTCGTTCGCCTCGTACCAGGCGAGCACCTCCGAGGGTGACGAAGTCGGCGGTCCCGGGAAGAGTCGGTATGCATTCGCGAGACGACGGGCTTCCCTGACGATGGGCGATCCGAGTGCAGGCATCGAAACTCCCCAGGCTGAACGGTCTCTGCAGGCACCGTAGCAGGGAGCCTGAAGACGCGCACGATGGCCGACCGCGCGGTCACGTCATGTGGAGCACCATGCCCGTCGCCGTGGGCTACGAGGGGTGTTCGAGGGAACGGCTGACATCCCAGGCTCCGGTCCCCTATGCGAGCGCCAAGGTCTGTCCTTCATAACCGAGCTCCACGTCGAGCGCTGCTGCACCGGGCACCCCACGAGCATCCACGAGCATGGCCTCCAGGTCCGCGTCGGTATGCAACGGATCGTGGTGGAACAGCACGAGATGACGCGCCTCCGCACGCTTCGCGAACGTCACGGCATCGGTCGTGCTCGAGTGCCCCCATCCGACGCGATGCTCGTACTCGGCAACCGTGTACTGCCCGTCGTGGATGAGCACGTCGGTCTGTCGCGCGATCGCCAGACCTGAGATCCAACTCTCCTCCACGTTTCCGAGGTCGCTCCCGAGGCCGGGCTCGTGGTCTGGGAGGTACGCGAGCGACCGGCCGCCCTCTTCGAGCCGATAGCCGAGGGCCGGCCCCGGGTGCTTCACCAGCTCGGCCGAGACGGTCGCGGAGCCGATGGTCCACGGCTCACCGGGCACCTCGCGGAACTGAGGCCGTGACGGTACGTTGCGGAGATGCACCGGGAAGAACGGCGGTGCGAAGAACGGCGCCATCCGCTGTTCCAACCCTTTCAGTTGCGCCGGCGGGCCCCAGATGCGGAACTCCACCTCAGGATCCCAGAAGGGAGAGAAGAACCTGAGC
>JBEVGU010000131.1:0-16038 GCA_040511595.1 Actinomycetota bacterium
AGGGTGCCGCCCCTGCCGGACGGGGTGCGCGCGGCCACCGACGGCGATGCTCGTCAGGATCCGTGGATCGCCTTCGGCCGAGAGCGAGGGCCAGAACCCGATCGCGACGTCTCGGTCGCCGGAAGCTGGGCGCAGTATCGAGGGTGGGCGTACGAGCTCGGCGATGACGAACTCGAGCCGGCCGAGCTCGCCCCTCCGGGCGGGTCGCTGTCGGCCCCGATGCCCGCCACCGTCATCCGCGTCGACGTGGCGGCCGGCGACGAGGTCAACGGCGGACAGGTGGTGGTCGTGCTCGAGGCGATGAAGATCCAGATGCAGGTGACGGCGCCCACGGCGGGCACCGTCCGCGCCGTGCACGTGCGGGCCGGAGACGTCGTCGCGGGCGGCGATCCGCTGGTCGAGCTGGAGGAGACGGGATGACAGACACGGATGGCGGGCGGGCGCCGGTGGCCTCGCGGCCCGCTCGCGTGCGCATCGTCGAGGTCGGCCCACGAGACGGCCTGCAGAACGAGAGCGCGCTCGTGCCGGCCGAGGCCAAGATCGCCTTCGTCGAGGCGCTCGCCGACGCCGGGCTCCCGGTCGTCGAGGTGACGTCGTTCGTGAGCCCCCGCGCCGTGCCGCAGCTCGCGGACGCCGACGAGGTGTTCCCGCGCGTCCGCCGAAGACTCGACGTGCGCTACCCAGTGCTCGTGCCGAACCTGCGGGGCATGGAGCGTGCGGAGCGGGCCGGGGCCGAAGCCGTCGCCGTGTTTACCGCCGCCTCCGAAGCCTTCAACGAGCGGAACATCGGCATGTCGATCGCCGAGTCGCTCGCCGCGTTCGAACCGGTGCTCGATCGGGCGGGCGCGCTCGGGTGGTGGCGGCGCGGCTACATCTCGACCGCCTTCGGCTGCCCGTACGCCGGCGCGATCGAGCCCTCGAAGGTGGTGCAGGTCTGTCAGGCGCTCGTCGACCTCGGGTGCGAGGAGGTCTCGGTGGGCGACACGATCGGCGTGGCCGAGCCTCGTGACGTGCATCGGGTGTGCGAGGCGCTGCTCGAACGGATCCGCGTGGATCGGATCGCCCTGCATCTACACGACACGCGCGGCAGGGCGCTCGAGAACGTGGAGGCCGGTCTCGAGCACGGGGTTGCGATCTACGACTCGTCGGCCGGCGGCACCGGAGGGTGCCCGTTCGCGCCCGGCGCGCCCGGCAACCTCGCGACAGAGGCGCTGTGCGACCGGCTCGACCGCCTCGGCATCGAGCACGGCGTCGACGCGGGCGCGGTGCGAGCCGCGGCCGCCGACCTCCGCAGCCACCTCTCCGGCTAGGCGACCACGCGGCTCGCGCTCACCTCGCGCGCGAGCGTCTCGCATCGTAGGAGCTCACGTCGCGAGCCTCGCCGACGAAGAACTTGGGGTTCCTCGCGCGCCGATGGGCCGCGCCAGGGAACCGGACCGGCGCCGCCGCGGTCTCCTGCGCATGGGCCATGGCACGATGGTCGGCATGCGACGCCTCGCCCTCATGCTGGCCCTGGCGGTGGCGGTGGCGGCCGGGGCCGGGTGCAGCGCGGCGCCCGCCGCCGCGCCCGTCCCTTCCTCGTCACCGAGGCGCGGTCCGACCGGGGCGGAGCCGGTCGCCGCTTCGCCGGCGCCCTCCGCATCGGCGCCACGGTCGGCGTCGCCGGCGCCCGAGCGATCCTCAGATGCGTTCGAGGGCGAAGTCTCGCGCATCGGACCCTTTCTGCGCGAGCGCCTGGTCGGCCGGAACTGGCGCCCCGGGTGCCCGGTCGGGATCGAGGACCTGAGGCACGTCGAGGTGAGCTACCGGGACTTCACGGGCCACGTCCGCTCCGGGCCGCTGATCGTGCACGAGATGGTCGCCGAGGACATCCTGTCGGTGTTTCGACGACTGTTCCGGGCCGGATTCCAGATCCATCGCATCAAGCTCCCGCCGCGCTACCGCCCGCCCACGAGCGACGACTGGACGAACACGAGGAACCGCACGGCGGCGTTCAACTGCCGGCCCGCGACCGGCAATCCGGGTTCCCTCTCCCACCACTCCTACGGATGGGCGATCGACATCAACCCGCTGCAAAACCCCTACGTCGGGCCGGACGGCTCGGTGCTCCGGCGGGCCGCGAAGCCCTACACCGATCGGGCGCTGCGCGAGCCGGGCATGGTGCGGCCCGGCGACGTGGTGGTCCGGTCGTTCGAGCGGATCGGCTGGGAGTGGGGAGGAGACTGGATCACGCTCAAGGACTACATGCACTTCTCGCTCACGGGGCGCTGACGCGGCCCCTCCCGGACATCCCCGGGCGCGTGGCATGATGACGGCTCGCCGAGGAGACTCCCCCGCTCCTCGAGCCCGGCGAGAGGAGGAGCCCATGGCCAGGTTGTTCTCGATCCGCCCCACCATGAGCCTGAAGGGACGCCGGTTCCAGGGCATCCGGGGGTTCACGGGCAAGCCGTTCCACCCGCCGCTCACCGACTTCCCCATCGTCTGCTACTCGTTGGCCGCGATCTTCGACCTGATCTCCTTCTTCTCCCCCTCCGACGATCCGAAGGCACAGGACTTCTTCGCCGCGGCGACCTTCGTGATGGTGGCCGGGTTCATCGTGAGCCTGGGGGCGGCGACCACCGGGTTCTGGGACTGGTGGAAGGGCATCCCTCGGGACCGGAGATCGGGGCCGATCGGCCGCGCGAAGCACACGCAGGTGTGGCGCACCATCAACTGGCATGCCACCGTGATGGTGACGGTCACGGTGCTCACGCTCATCGACCTGCTGATCCGAATCCCGAACTTCGACGAGGCCCAGACGCAGCTCGCCTGGCTCGTGCTCTCGGTGCTCGCGGCGGTCCTGGTGCTCTTCGGCGCGGCGTACGGTGGCACGCTGGTGTTCGAGTACGGGTTCAACGTCGAGAACGTGGACGAGGTCTGGAACGAGTCCGAGGAGGATCACGTTCGCCCCGACCGTCGGAACCGCTCCGCTCCCTAGCGGTCTCGGGCGTGGCCGGTCGGCGCACGGGGCGACTCCTCGTCACCGAATCCATCCGGCGAGCTCCTCACCGGCCCGCCGGCGCCAGCCGCTTCCCGGTCCGGCGGCCGCTCCCCGCCCGGGCCCGCCCTTCGCCCCGCACCCGCTGGGTTGCGGATGCCGACCGCGTTGATCGCCGCGCCGACGAGCAGCAGCCCCGCCGACACCATCATGGCGAGGTGGAACGCATCGGTCGACGACGAGCGGGCAGCCGCGCGGATCTCCGCGGACACGCCCTGCGCGGGTTGGTTCAACGGCGCGACGTCGGCTCGGAACTCACGGGAATCCACGTCGGTGCCGGGCACCTGCGAGCCGATCGAGGCGTAGAAGCTGGACGCGACCGCCACGAAGATCACCGCCGTCACGAGCGGCGAGCCCACCCTCGAGATCGCGTTGTTGATCGCCGACGCTACGCCGGCGTTGCTCTCGGGCACGGAGGTCATGAGCGCGGTGGTGAGCGGGGCGACCATCATCATCAGGCCGGCGCCGAACACGAGCAACGCCGGCAGCAGATCGACGAAGTAGTCGGAGGGCGGCAGGATCGACGAGCCCGCCCCCCCACCGAAGACCCATCCGGCGCTGTCGGACGGGAGTCGCACGAACCACAGCAACCCTATCGCCATGATCGCCGGGCCGGCGGCCATGTACAGCCTTGGGCCGTGCCTCGCGGCGAGCCTCCCGAACCGGGTCGAGAACAGCACGAGCAGCAGGGACGACGGGATCCCGGCGATGCCGGCGGCCTGCTCGTTGTACCCGAGCGTGCCGATCAGGAAGATGCCCTCGAACGTCAGCGAGACGTACAGCGCGCCGTAGATCACCAGCGTCGCGAGGTTGGTCACGGTGAAGTTCCTCGACCGGAACAGCCGTGGGGGCACGAGCGGATCTCGCCGGCGGAGCATCAGGAACGGGAACACGATCGCGGCGATGCCGCCGACCACGAGGCTCCCGACCGCGACGGGCTCGCCCCAGCCCTGCTGCTCTCCCCTGATGGTGCCGAACGCGAGGCCGCCGACCGCGAGCACGATCACGGCCGAGCCGAGCCAGTCGAAGTGCCCGGTCGCGTTCGGATCGCGCGACTCGGGCACGGCGTGGATCGTGGCGAGGTAGGCGACGGCCAGCAACGGCAGGTTCACCAGGAATGCCATACGCCAGGAGATCGTGTTGACGAGCATGCCCCCGATGAACGGACCGAGGATCGTGGTGGCGGCCGAGGCGCCCGCCCACACGCCGAACGCTCGGCCGCGTTCCTCGCCGTCGAAGCTCGCCGTGATGATGGCGAGCGACCCCGGCACGACGAGCGCTCCCGCCGCGCCCTGCAGCACGCGCGCCACGATCAGGAACTCCATCGACGGCGCGACGCCGCAGAGCAACGAGGTCGCCGCGAACCCGATCAGGCCGAGGGAGAACATCTTGCGCCGGCCGTGGTAGTCGGTGAGGCCGCCCGCCAGGATCAGCAGCGCGCTCAACGTGACGAAGTAGCCATAGGCGACGTAGGACTGCGCCTCGAGCGTGCCGAACAGGTCGGAGGGGAGCTCCTCGCCGATGCGCGGCAGCGCGAGGTTCACGACCGAGGTGTCGAGGAACACCACGGCGGACCCGAGGACGACGGCCACCATCGTCCATCGCCTGCGGGAGGGCGTCATGGCGGGCGCGCCCGAGACGCCGGCGTCCATGCTCACCGCGGCATCCGCGAGACCCACTGGGCCCGCCATTGCGGCGCCTCGAACGGCTCGGCGAAGTATTCGGTCTGCCGCATCACCTTGCCCTCGCGCACCTCGGCGATGCTCACGGCCTGGTAGACGCTGCCGTCGGCGTAGGTGAGCTCCACCTCGAGCACCGCGAGGTCGCCGCCCGCCACCGTGCGGCGGAATCGCATCGACGGAAGCCCCCCTGGGAAGTTCCGATCGATCTCGAGCGCGTCGTCGGGACCTTCGATCCGCTCGCCGGACTGCGGCCACTCCAGCACGAAGTCCTCGCTCATGAGCGCTCTCGCCCCGTCGTAGTCCCCCGCACCGATCCTCGTCCAGAGCTGCTCGACGATCGTCGCCGGCCCGTCATCGGCCATCTCTCGTCCCCCTCGCTCGAGCGAGCCTACGCACGCCGGTCCGCGTGCGTCGAACGCGTCACCGCCTGCAGGTATCGTCACATGATGGCGACGCTCAGCGCGCGCGAGCGAGCGAACCTCCCCGACCGCTCGTTCGCCTACATCGACTCCGCCGGCAAGCGCTCGCTCCCGATCCACGACGAATCGCACGTGCGGAACGCGCTGGCGAGGTTCGAACGGGTGGCCTTCGAGAACGACGCGGCTCGGGAACGAGCGCGACGGCGGCTGCTGAACGCGGCCAAGCGGTTCGGCATCGTGCCCGTCGGGTTCATCGACGGACAGCTCCGATCGGAGCGCAGCGCCCGCTCACCCGACTTCTCCACGTTCCCGACCGGCTCGCTCACGTTCTTGCTCACCGACATCGAGGGCTCGACGGTGTTGCTGCGACGCCTCGGCGACGACTATCCGGCGCTGCTCCGAGACGTGCGCGGCATCATCCGCAACGCCGTGCGCCGCTGTGGCGGGCTCAAGGTCGATACGCACGGCGACGGCTTCCTCGCCGTGTTCGAGCGCCCGGCGCCGGCCATCGAGGCCGCCGTCGACCTGCAGCGGTCGCTCCGGCAGGGCACGTGGCCGGGCGATCTCGAGGTGCGGGTGCGCGCCGGCGTGCACAGCGGGCGTCCGACGCTCACCGACTCGGGGTACGTGGGGCTCGCGCTGCACACCGTGGCTCGGGTCTGCTTCGTCGGGCACGGTGGGCAGATCGTGGTCTCGGGCAGAACGAGGACGGCCGTGAAGGATTCGCTGCCCACCGGCGTGAAGCTCCGAAGCCTGGGCCGACATCACCTCGCGGGCCTCGCTCGGCCGGAGACCCTCTACCAGGTCGAGGCGAAGGGGCTCCGCACGCGATTCCCGCCCCTTCGCCCGTCCGCCATCCCGCGAGATCGATCGGTCTCTACAGATCCACCCTCCACACCTCGCCGCCGCCGGGACAGACCCCGCAGTTCGTGAGGAAGACGCGGCTGCCTCCGCGTGCGAGCTCGAAGCTCGTCGGGAAGAACAGCCCGTCCTTCAACAGGATCTCCTTGTCGCCGTCGGCGCCGACCTTGATCAACGCTCCGACGGGCGGGGCCGGGTTGGCGAGGCCGAGGTGCGAGATCTCCAGGACGTAGAGGTTGCCGTCGTCGTCGAAGGCGATGTCGATGATGTTCGTGAATCCTCTCGCGTAGATAGTCGGCTTGGCCCCCTTCTCCACGCGGAAGACGCGAGCGCCGTGCCGCGGGAACGGGAACCCGGTCAGCTGCCCGACGTAGAAGGCCCCGTCGGGCCCCTTCACGACGCTGGTGGGCACCGCGTCCATCGGCACCTGTTCTCCATCGAGCGTGACCATGCGGTTGGGGAAGGTCGCGATCGTCGAGATGTGCCCGCGATCAGTGACGCGCAGCAGCGAATTCCCGCCCGCGTCGGTCACGATCGATGCCTCGCTGAGGCGAAGCAGTCCGTACGGGTTCGAGTCGACCCCCTCGCCGGCAGGGTCGTTCGCCTCCTCGTATGCGGTGAGGTCGGCCACGACGCGCACACCTCGCGACGCGGTCCACCGAACGAGCGTGCCGAACATCGCGGCGTCGGCGCCGAACGCATCTCGGGTCGCCTCGTCGCCGCCGAGACCGATCGTGGCGAACAACGACGCGCCGTCCTTCGCGACGTCGTGGGGCCCAAGCGCCCCCGACCCGTCGGGGGCGGCGTGCGAGGGAAGCCCCTCGACGACGCGCGCCCACTCCGGCCTCGTGACCCGGGTGAGGGCACCGGAGAGGCCGAAGCACGCTTCTCCCTCGGGCCCCGTGACGCAGGGTCCCCTGCCGCCCTTGCCGGCCTCTGCCAGCCAGATCGCGCCGCCCGGGCGCAGATCGATGCCACGGGGATTGTCGAAACCCGAGGCGACGACCCTGACGTCGGGCCCCGTGCCGGCGCTCACCGACGCCGGAACCGCGAGCGCCGCCACCGTCGCGAGCGCGAGCCATGCGAACCGTCGACCGAACGATCTCCGCCGGACCATGCGTGCCTCCCCCTGCGGGCGTTGCAGTCGGGCTCGTCCCCTTCATATCCCGTCGACGTGGACGTGGTCAACCCGTGAGCCGCTACCGAGCGACATCGGCTTCGTCGCCCCGCGGCGGCATCGCATCGCGAGACGCGGTCCGAGTTGCGCCGACCCGGCGCAGCCCCCTACCGTGGTGGCATCGACACGAAGGAGAAGGTTGGGGTGCGTCCTCGGATCGTCCGCACGGCCGTCGTGACGGGAACGGCGCTCGCCGCGTGCCTGCTCCTCGCCGGGCCCGCTTCGGCCCAGGGGACCGATCAGCCGCTCCGAGATGAGCAGATCGTGCTGAGCGGCCAGCTCGACGTCGCGGAGGGCGAGGACGTCCGGACGGCGGTGATCTTCCACGGGCCGGCGACGATCGACGGCACGGTGCGTGAATCCGTCGTGGTCTTCGACGGGCGGGCCGAGATCTCGGGAACGGTCGACGGCGACGTGGTCGTGTTCAACGGCCCGGTCGTGGTGCGCTCCGGCGCGACGATCGGCGGCGATCTCGTCACCGTCGAGACTCCGACGGTCGAACCCGGCGCGACGGTCCGCGGGGAGCAGCGAGGCGTGCAGGGCCGATTCGACTGGGCCGATATCGGGTTCGCCGGCCGATTCGCCTGGTGGGTCGGCTACTCGGCGTCGACGCTGCTGCTGGGCCTGCTGCTGCTCCTGCTGGCGCCGGCGCTCGACGAGGCGATCGCCCGGGCCGCGCGGGAACGCACCGGCGCTGCGATCGGCCTCGGGGCGGCCGCCTTCTTCCTGCTCCCCATCGCCGCGGTGATCTTCCTGGTGATCGTGGTCGCGATCCCCCTCGGCCTCTTCCTGTTGCTCGCGCTCGCGTTGCTCTACACGGTCGGCTACGTCGCGGCCGCGCACGCCCTCGGGCGTCGGCTCGTCGCGCCGCCGACGTCGCGGTTCCTCGCGTTCCTCGCCGGGTGGGCGATCCTGCGCGGCCTCGGCTTGATCCCCGTCGTCGGCGGGCTCGTGTGGATCCTCGCCTCGATCTTCGGGCTGGGGGTGCTCTGGGTGGCGGCTCGCAGATCCGTCGCCCAGCCCCCTACCTCGCCGGAGATGCCGCCGATGCCCTCACCGGCGCCGGGCTAGCGTCGAAGGCGGGCCCGGCCGGTCGCGACGCTCACTCGTCGTCGCGACTGACGCGTCGAAGCTGCTTCGTCCGGCCACGCCGCTTCTTCTCGGCCAGCCGCCGTTCGGTGGCCCCCCGATTCGCACGCGTCGGCCGACGACGAGGCGGCGGCGCCACGACCGCGGATCGGAGGATCTTCGCGAGTCGTTCCATCGCGGCTTCCCGGTTGCGGAGCTGCGAGCGATGCTCCGACGCGGTGACCGTCACGATCCCGTCGACGAGCCTGCCGGACAGTCGCTCGAGAGCCCGGGCGCGCTGCGCCGGATCCAACGCGGAGGTGGTGGTGAGGTCGAGACTCAGCTCGACCCGCGAGTCGGCGGTGTTCACCGACTGCCCGCCCGCCCCTGAGGAGCGGCTGAAGCGCCAGCGCAGCTCTCGCTCCGGCACGACGATCGAGTGGGTCACTCGGATCGGACCGACCATGGCGCTCAGTATGCCCTGGCCTCGCCGGCCGGGCGTCTACCGGCCGGCTCGAGGTCGGTGGGCCCGACGGGCCCCGTCCACGTCGGAATCAGGCCTCGGGCGCCTCGTACGTCGTGATCTCGATCTGGTGACCGTCTGGGTCGTCGAAGTACACGGACCAGGCCACGCCGTAGTCCCCCTCGTGGTGGTCGATGCCGAGGGCCCGGACCTCGGTCTTCGCCTGCTCCAGGCCCTGACGGGAGGTCCGGAACCCCACGTGGCTCATGTCGTCGTCGGCACGGGCGGGCAGTGTGGTCGGGGCCTCGTCCCGTGGGAACAGCGCGACACCGCTGCCGTTGGCCTCGAGCACTGCGGGGAAGGCTCCCCACTCCTCCTCGTGCACGCGCCGCAACCCGAGCACGTCTCGATACCACCGGATCGATCGGTCGACGTCGGCGACGTTGATGCCGACGTGATCGAGCGCTTCGAGCTCCATCGTCGTGACCTCCTCGCTACGTGGTTGCGTGCGTTGATCGCAACCGTAGGACTTCAAGGGCACTTGAGGTCAAGGGCATGGCCGCTCACACGGGGACCGGTCGCGGCCTCAGCAGCCCACGAGCGCCGGGTACCACTCCTTGATGCCCGAGTGGCAAGCGTCGATCCTCGTCCACGGCGCGAGGGTCAGGTCGTGAGACCGCTCGTCGACGTAGGGGCACGGGTCGTCCACGACCTGCATCGTCAGCGCCCGATCCTCGATGTCCAACGGTACGAGCCGCGGGTGCTCGAGCAGTTGACGTCGTTGAAGAACACGATGCGATCACCTTGCACGACGTAGTGCCCTAGTGCCCGGAAGCGGTTGATCTGGTGCTCCAGGTAGAAGCGACCCTCGTGCAACAGCAGGGTCTGCACCCCCGCGTCGACGCTATAGGGCACGCATCGCAAGCAGTGAACCGGCACGCCGAGCTCCGGTCCACCCATCTCCTCGATCGTGAACACCCGCATGTCGAAGCCGTCGACCGGCGTCGGCTCGTGCGGAGGCGCAGGACGGTAGTCGTAGGGCTCCATCTCGGGCGCCAGCTCGATCGGACGATCCGCAGCCAACGGGCTTCCGATCGTGACGGCGCCGGCCTCCTCTCGCGGCGGGGTCGGCTCCGACGTTCTCTGTTCCGACGTGCCCACGAGCCAAACCCCTGCGACGAACGCGACCACCGGGACCCCCACGATCATCGCGATCCATGGTGCTCGTGCTGGGCCGGTCACAACACTCGAACCCTACGTCGCCTCTCGCACGAGAGGCAGCGTTCGGACGACCGTGCCATCAACGTTGCGAGCCTGCGAGCAGACCCTGCACGAAGTAGCGCTGGAACGCGAAGAACACGATCAGCGGCACAACCATCTGCACGAACGCCGCCGGAGCGATCACGTCGATGTTGGTACTGAACGACCGCAGCTGTTCACGGATCGCCACGGTCAGGGGCTGCGTCTCGCCGCCGGCGAACACCAGCGCGACGAGCAGGTCGTTCCATACCCAGAGGAACTGGAAGATCAGCAGCGACGCGATCGCCGGGATGCCGAGCGGCAGCACCACCCCGGAGAACACCTTCCACTCGCTCGCACCGTCCATGCGCGCGGCCTCGAGCAGCTCATGCGGGATACCGACGAAGAAGTTCCGCAGCAGGAAGATCGCGAAGGGCAGCCCGAACGCCACGTGGAACAGGACCACGCCCGGGATCGTGCCGAACAACCCGAGCACGTCGTAGAGGCGCGCCACGGGGATCAACGCCACCTGGATCGGGACTACCAGCAGCCCGACGACGATCAGGAACAGCACGTCCCGTCCTCGGAAGCGCGTCCACGCGAACGCGTAGGCGGCCAGCGACGACACGGCGACGACGAGCAGCGAGGCGGGCACCGTGATCAGCACGGTGTTCAGCAGGGCGTCGACCATCGTCGAATCCTCGAGCAGGTTCCGATAGGGCTGCAGCGTGAGCTGCGCAGGCGCCGTGAGCGCCGTCCACCAACCCGACGACGCGTTGTCGGTGGCGGAGCGGAACGAGGAGACGAGCAAGCCGATCGTCGGCACGAGCCAGATCACCGCCACGATCGCGAGCGCCACCGCGGCGGGCCCGTGGGTCACGGCGGCGACCAGCCGTGACGAGCGCGTCGTGGTCGGGGCCGCCTCGGGGCGCGACACCTCGGCGCTGGTGGTGGCGCTCATGACTGCTCCGCCCGGAACCGTCGGATGTTGAACGCCATCGCCGGCACCACCAGGAGCAGCAAGAACACCGCGAGCGCGCTACCCAGCCCGAAGTCGCGGATACCGAACGCGGTCTTCCAGAGCTGCAGGGCGATCACGTTCGCGTCGCGCTGGGCCGAGCCGGGGGCGATCACGAGCACGAGGTCGAAGATCTTCAACACGTTGATCACGAGCGTCACGAGCACGACCGCGAGCAGCGGCGCGAGCAGCGGCACCGTGACGCGTCTGAACACCTGCCATTCGTTGGCGCCGTCGACGCGCGAGGCCTCCAACGTCTCCCTCGGGATCGCGGCAAGCCCTGCCGCGATCACGACCATGGCGAAGCCGGCCCAGATCCATATGTAGGAGACGATGATCGCCGGCGTCACGAGCGTGGGCCCGAGCCAGGTGAGACCGCCGAACGGTTCGCGGAAGTTCGACGAAGGCAGCCGGACCTCGTACGCCCCCTGCTGCACGCCCTCGAGCACGAAGGTCCCGTCGGGCCCGGTGGTCGCCGACGTCACCACCTCGCCCCCCGAGACGGCCTCCACGTCGACCCCGGGCAGGCCCAGCTCGTTCGTGTCGATGCCTCCCGGCTCGCCACCGCCCCCCGGCGCGAAGTCCAGCCACACCACGCCGGCGATGCCGTCGTCCCGAGCCGCCGGCTCGACGGCCTGGACGGCGCCCTCGGGCACCTGCTCGGGGGGGATCGCGACGAGGCCGAACCCCACGGTTCCCCCGACGTCGACGGGATCGGCCGCCTCGAGCGAACCGTCGCCCACGGGACGGAAGGCGTCCTCCTGCGACGGCCGCGCTCCCGGCAGCACCCCCGGCGGCCGGAACACGTTCACCACGGCGCCCACCGTCGCGTTCGCGAGGCCGATGTCGGGGTCCTGCTCGTAGATCAGACGCCACGTGACACCGGCCGACAGGAAGGAGATCGCCATGGGCATGAAGATGGCCACCTTGAACGCCGTGGACCACTTGATCCGTTCGGTGAGGACCGCGAACACCAGCCCGACGGCCGTGACGATGCTCGGGGCGAAGACGACCCAGATCAGGTTGTTCTTGATGGCGGTGCGCGTGGACTCCGCGCTGAACATCTCCTGGTAGTTGTCGAGACCGACGAACCGGCCCCCGCTCGCATCGAACAGGCTCCTGCCCACCGAGAAGAAGATCGGGTAGACGACGATCGCGCCCAGCAGCACCAGGGCCGGAGCCAGGAACAGCAGCGGCGCCCACGACCGCTTCCGCCGTTCGACGGGAGGAGCCGACGTAGCCGCCGACCCCTCCCGCGCGTCGTCGCTCACGACGGTTACTCCCCGTACGCCTTCTTCGCCGCCGACTCGAGCGCCTGCGCCGTGCCGTCGACGTCGCTCGGGTCGCGGAGGAAATCGATCAGCAGACCCCAGATGCCCTGTCCGGTCGTGGCGCCGAACTCGGTCGGCTGCAGGTCGGACAGGTCGTAACGAACGCTGTCGCCCGCCTCGACCAAGGCCTGCGCGGCCCGCTGGCTCACCTCATCGGGGTACACCGACGGGTCGACCGCCGTGTTGGGCGAGATGAACCCTCCCTCGGCCGCCCAGATCTCGGCGGCCTCGGGCGTGGCGAGGTACTCGATCAGCGCCTTGCCACCCTCCGTGTCGGCGAGCAGCACCGCGAAGTCGCCTCCACCGAGCACGGCCGGCTCCGATCCGTCGATCGACGGGAAGTCGAAGAAGTCGGCGTCGGTACCGACCTTCGCCTTCGTCTCACCGCTGATGACGCCGCCGACGAAGTCGCCCTCGAAGATCAGGGCTCCCTCGGGCGGGTCTTCGAACACCTGGGTGACCGAGCCGTTGAAGTCGGTCTGCTCCGCGCCCGTCGTGCCGCCGGCGAGAAGGTCTGGCTCGCCGAAGATGTCCGCCATGACCGACAGAGCGTCCTTGACCGACTGATCGGTCCACGGAATCTCGTGCGCGGCGAGTTGGTCGTACATGTCAGGGCCAGCGGTGCGTAGGTAGATGTTCTCGAAGAGGTCCGACAGCGGCCACCCGACGTCGGCGCCGATCGAGTAGGGAGGAACCCCGTAGTCCGAGATCGTCTGCGCGACCTGCTGCAGCTCCTCCCACGTCGCGGGGGGCTCGACCCCGGCACCCTCGAGGACGTTGACGTTGTACCAGACGGTCGACTTCTGCGCGACCTTGAACCACACCCCGTACAAGGTGCCGTCGACCGAGCCGACCTCGCGGGCCGTCTTGCTGAAGTTCGCGTCGACCTCTTCGCCGGCCACGTCTTCGATCGAGAGCAGGTCGCCCTGCTGCGCGAAGGTCTTCACCACGCCGGGCTGCGGCAGGATGGCCACGTCGGGCGGGTCGCCACCCTCGATGCGCGGGCCGAGGAACGCGGCGATGTCGTCCCCGGCCGACCGGAACCGCACGGTCGCGCCGGTCTGTTCGGCGAAGCCGTCGAGCACCATCTCGAACCGATCCTGCTCGGCGCCGGTCCACGTCGCGGCGACCTCCACCGTCTCTCCGCTCAGGTCGACTGCGGCTCCCGCTGAGGTCTCGGTCGTGCCCGTTCCCTCATCGAGCTCTTCCCCGCCACCGCACGCCGCGGCGACGAGCGCGACGGTCGCCAGGGCAGCGACCGTCCTCGCGATCCGTGTTCTCATCGCTCTCATCGGAGCTCCTTCCTCCGGGAACGGCCTCACCCGATCCCGTCCTCGATCGTCGACCCGGTGTCCGGATCGAAGAAGTGCATGCGGCTCGTGTCCACAACGAGCTCGATGTCGCTCCTCGGGCGCGCCTCGGTGCGGGGGCTGAGCCGTGCGACGAACGTCGAGCGTCCCTCGTGGCGATCGCCCTCCAGCTCCGCCACACCGGCGTCGCGCGCGAGCTCGCGGGTGTCGTCGGTCAGCACCGGAGGCGAGTCCACATCGAAGTGCACGAGCACCTCGGAGCCGAGCGCTTCCCGCAGGGTCACGCGGGTGCGGAACCGCCGGTCGTCGGGAGCGTCGTCGTGGATCGCCGCGTCCTCGATGTCCTCGGGGCGGATGCCCACGATGAGCGGCTTCCCCTCGAACGAGGCGAGGGCCGAGCGTGTCCGAACCACCTCGGGATCCAGCCCGAGGGTGATGCCACCGAAGGTGCACCGCCAGGCGTCACCCTCGCGGTGCAGCTCCCCGTGCACCATGTTCATCGCCGGGGAGCCGATGAAACCGGCGACGAAGAGGTTGACGGGGTGGTCGTAGAGCACCTGGGGCACGTCCACCTGCTGCAGGAGGCCCTTCTTGATCACCGCGACCCGATCGCCCATCGTCATGGCCTCGGTCTGGTCGTGCGTGACGTAGATCGTCGTGACGCCCAGGTCGTCCTGCAGCCGGGCGATCTCGGCTCGCATCTGCACGCGGAGCTTCGCGTCGAGGTTGGAGAGCGGCTCGTCCATGAGGAACGCGCGCGGCTCGCGCACGATCGCTCGCCCCATGGCGACGCGCTGGCGCTGGCCTCCGGACAGGTTCTTGGGCTTGCGATCCAGGTGTTCCTCGAGGCCGAGGACCTTGGCGGCCTGCCGCACGCGGCGATCGATCTCGGCCTTGTCCTCCTTGCGGAGCCGCAGTCCGAAGGCCATGTTGTCGTAGACGTTGAGGTGCGGGTACAGCGCGTAGTTCTGGAACACCATCGCGAGATCGCGGTCCTTCGAAGGCACGTCGTTCACCACTCGGTCACCGATCGCGATCGTGCCGCGCGAGATGTCCTCGAGTCCGGCGACCATACGCAGCGCCGTGGTCTTGCCGCAGCCCGACGGGCCGACGAAGACCATGAACTCGCCGTCGTCGATCTCCAGGTCGAGGTCCGTGATCGCTTCGGTGCCGTCGGGATAGACCTTAGCGACATCATCCAGCACGACCTTGGCCACGCGAGGACTCCTCCCCTCCAGGGGACCCTTGTGGCATCAGGGATTCCCTCGCCGCCTCGGCGGCAAACCACGAACCCTGAAGCACGCCGCCCGCCCCGCGGCTCGTTGACAGGGCCCCCTGCGGGCATTACGACGTGCACAGCCGACAGGGAGGGGTAGCGGCATGCGGAAGAACATCGTCGTGCTCGCGGTGATCGCGAGCATCGGCGTCGGGGTCCTGGCGATGAACGCGGAAGCCGACACCGCGAGAGGTGGCCCGGGCGAGCTGGGACAACGGGTGACCGAGCTCGAGAACCGCGCCGACCGCCAACGCCGCGCCATCGACAGCCTGCGCAGCGAGGTCGCCAAGCAGCAGCGGAAGATCAGGAGCTTGCTGGCGTTCCGGACCGCGACGAACAGGTGGATCGCCCGGATCGATCAGCGCACGTCGAAGCTCCGCAACCGCGGCGTGTACACCGGCCCCGTCGACAACAGTCAGGTGCAACTCGGAGGCGATCCGGCCGATTGCATCGGACAGGTCGCGAGGTGGAACGCCTCCGGAGGTGCGCTCGGCTGCGTGCCAGCGCCCGCCTGAGCCGGCGGCCATCGGACGGATCCGATCAGACGGATCCGATCAGGAGGACGTGGGATCCGGGATGCTTCCCCGCATCACGACCGAGCCGTCGGGGTCGCTGACGCCGATCGACGCGGCGCGATCGCGGGGGAGCGTCGAGTACAGGCTGATGTAGAGGTCGCCGTCGACGCTCGTGAACGTGCCCATGGGCGATCGCTCGCGCGATCCCGTCTCCTCGAGCCACACCGCGTAGGTCTCCCCCACGGAGAGCCCCGAAGTGGTGAGCTCCACCCAGGTGCTCTTGGGGTCCTCGTGGATGACGGCCTCGCCGAGCACGCCGGGCTCGCTGGCGATCAAGGCGACGACCTCGCCCGCCGGGCCTGATGGTTCCCAGGGTCGCAGAGCGACGAGGGCAACGATCAACACGAGGGCCGCGGCGGCCGCGATGGTGCCGACCCGAGCGCTGAGGGTGTGGCGGCGCGCGCGATCGCGCGCCTCTCGCTCCCGCTGGATGCGCGCCAGCACCTCGTCGAGCATCTCCCGCGGAGCCTCGGCCGGCGCGCCGACCCGTTCTGGGTCGGCGAGGGGCAAGAGGCTCGCGATGGGCGCGAGCTCGGCGGCTTCCTCGCGGCAGGAGGGGCAGCCCTCGAGGTGCGCCGTCAC
>JBEVGU010000132.1:0-9066 GCA_040511595.1 Actinomycetota bacterium
CCTCGGGCACCTGCGCGAAGAGCTTCCGCACGTGGTCGAACACGCCCGTGTAGGTGGCCGGGTTCGACCGCGGCGTGCGCCCGATCGGCGACTGGTCGATGTCGACGATCTTGTCGACCTGCTCCCAGCCCAAGAGCCGCTTGTGCTTGCCCGGCTGCAACCGCGACCGGTAGACCTTCTGCATCAGCGCGCGCAGCAACACGTCTTGCACGAGCGTGGACTTCCCCGACCCGCTCACGCCCGTGATGCAGACGAACAGGCCGAGCGGCACGTCGACCGTCACGTTCTTCAGGTTGTGCTCCCGCACGCCTTCGAGCCGGAGCCGGTTCCGCCCCGGCTGCCGGCGCACGTCGGGCGTGGCGATCTGGCGACGGCCCGCGAGGAAGGCCCCCGTGAGCGACGCATCGCACTCCAGCAGGCCCTTGAGGTCGCCGGCGTAGACGATCTCGCCCCCCCGCTCACCCGCGAACGGTCCGATGTCGACGATGTGATCGGCTTCGAGGATCGTGGCCTCGTCGTGTTCGACCACGACCAGGGTGTTGCCGAGGTCACGCAGCCGCACGAGCGTGTCGATCAGCCGCTTGTTGTCGCGCTGGTGGAGCCCGATCGAGGGCTCGTCGAGGATGTAGAGCACCCCCACGAGCCCGGATCCGATCTGGGTGGCGAGCCGGATGCGCTGGGCCTCGCCGCCCGCGAGCGTGCCGGAGGGTCGCGACAGGGAGAGGTAGTCGAGCCCCACGTCGACGAGGAACCGCAGCCTCTCGCGGATCTCCTTCAGCAGGCGCTCCGCGATCATCAGCTCGCGCTCGCTGAGGTCGATCGTCTCGACGAAGGCCAGTGTGTCGCGGATCGAGCGATCGGTGAGCTCGGCGATGTTGTTGCCGGCCACCGTGACCGCCAGCGACTCAGGCCGCAGCCTGGCGCCCTTGCACGCCCGGCATGGCACCTCGCGCATGAACTGCTCGAGCTTGTCGCGCTGAGCCTCGGAATCGGTCTCGCGATGCCGGCGCTCGACATTCGTGACCACGCCCTCGTAGGTGGTCCAATAGGAACGCTGGCGGCCGTACCGGTTCTTGTACCGCACATGGATCTGCTCGTCGCTGCCGTACAGGAGCACGTCGCGTTGGGCCTTGGGCAACCGCTTGAACGGCGTGTCGAGGTCGATGTCGTGCGCTTCGGCCACGGACTCGATCACCCGGTTCCAGTACTCGAGGGTGGCGCTCGCCCACGGAGCGAGCGCGCCCTCCCCGACCGAGAGGTCGGCGTCAGGCACGACGAGCTCGGGATCGACCTCGAGACGCGTGCCGAGCCCGTCGCAGGTGGGGCACGCCCCGTAGGGCGAGTTGAACGAGAAGTTGCGCGGCGCGAGCTCCTCGAACGAGAGGCCGCAGTAGGTGCACGCGAGCGATTGAGAGAAGTTCTGGAGCTCCTCGCCCCCGTCGTGTGTCTGGACCGAGATCGACGCGATGCCCTCGGCCAGCTCGAGCGCGGTCTCGATCGAGTCGGCCACGCGACGGCGGATGTCGGGCTTGGCCACGAGCCGGTCGACCACGACCTCGATCGTGTGCTTGTAGGTCTTGGGAAGCCGGATCGGCTCGGAGAGCTCGCGCACCTCGCCGTCGATGCGGGCCCGAGGGAAGCCCTTGCGAGCGAGCTCTTCGAGCAGCTTGCCGTACTCGCCCTTGCGTCCGCGGACCACCGGCGCGAGCACCTGGAATCGGGTGCCCTCCGGCAGCTCCATCACTCGGTCGACGATCTGATCGGGGGTCTGGCGCCCGATCGGCCGTCCGCAGTTGTAACAATGGGGATGGCCGACCCGCGCGTAGAGCACCCGGAGGTAGTCGTAGATCTCGGTGATCGTGCCGACGGTGGACCGCGGGTTCCGCGACGTGGACTTCTGATCGATCGAGATCGCCGGCGACAGGCCCTCGATGAAGTCGACGTCGGGCTTCTCCATCTGACCCAGGAACTGCCGCGCGTACGCCGACAACGACTCCACGTATCGCCGCTGGCCCTCGGCGTAGATCGTGTCGAAAGCCAGCGAGGACTTGCCGGAGCCGGACAGCCCGGTGAACACGATCAGGCGGTCACGGGGGAGCTCGAGCGTGACGTTCTTGAGGTTGTGCTCACGGGCGCCGTGGATGACGAGGCGGTCGGTGCCCATACGTCGGGCCAGTGTAGTGGGGGCCGACGACATACTCGGCCCAGAGCCCCTATCCTCGCCCGATGGAGCGTGACCTTCGTGACACAGCCCTGTTCAAGGACGTCGAGTCGTTCTTCCGATCGGTGCTCGAGCCCGGCTTCGGATCGGCCTTGCCGGCGGGCGATCCGGCCCCCTCCCCCGACGGAGTGTGGATCGCGTTCCGGGGGCAGCGGCTCGACCGCCTGGAGGGTCACCCCGCGGGTCGGATCTGCCTCGTGCGAACCGACGGGTCCGGGCTCCGGCAGATCACCGACGGTCCCCACGACGACTCGGAGCCCCGGTGGTCGCCGGACGGCGACCGTTTGAGCTTCCGCTCGGACCGCGCCTCGAAGGGTCAGCACCAGCTCTACGTGCTCGATGCCGCGGTGCCGGCGGAGGCGCGCCAGGTGGCCGAGCTCCCCGGCACCGTGGAGTGGCACCGGTGGTCCGCCGACGGCTCGCGAATGCTGGTCGGCGTCGCGGGGAACGCCGCCGAACAAGCCGACGCGCTGGGGTCGGGGACGCTGGGCACGGAGCGCGACGTGCCGGCATGGGTTCCCGAGGTGGAGACCTCCGACGACGCCGAGGCGGAGCGCCGGTCCCTGTGGCTGGTGGAGGTCGGGACGGGCGAGGTCCGCCGGGTCTCACCCGAGATGCGGAACGTCTGGGAAGCCGACTGGTGCGGGCACGACCTCGCCGTGGCCATCACGTCGGAGGGCGCGGGCGAGGATGCCTGGTACGGGGCCGGGGTCGCCCTCGTCGATCTCGCCACCGGTGAGGAACGGCCCTTGGCCACGAGCGACGTACAGCTCGGCTGGGTAGCCGGATCTCCGGCCGGGGACAAGGTCGCGGTGATCGAGGCGGTCTGCAGCGACCGAGTCGTCGTGTGCGGAGACCTGCGCGTGATCGACGTGGCGACTGCGACGATGACGCCGGTCGACCTCGGCGACGTCGACGCGTCACGGGTGATCTGGATCGGCGACGATCGGCTGCTCGTCTTCGGCAGGCGCGGTCTGTCGTCGCTCGCCCTCCACGTGGGCCTCGGCAAGGGTTCCGTGCGGGAGCTGTGGGCCACCGACGGATCGGTCGGTGAGCTCTACCATCCGTCCGGGGCCGCCGTCGGCGGCGGCATCGCGGTGCTCACGTCCTCGCATGTCCGCCCGCCATCGATCGTGCTCGTCGACGAGGCAGGCACGGAGCTGGAGGTCGCCGCGCCGCGGCACCGGGGGCACGACGTGGTGCTCGGCGCTGTCGCGCGGCGGCAGGTGTTGCGATGGAACGCCCCGGACGGCCTCGAGATCGAAGGGCTGCTGACCCTTCCTCTGGGGAAGGGACCGTTCCCGCTCGTGCTCGATGTGCACGGCGGCCCGATCGGCAACGCGGACGACCGATTCCCCGGCACGCTCGACGCGCTGCTGCTCTCACGCGGGTTCGCGATCCTCGAGCCGAATCCGCGAGGGTCCACAGGGCAGGGACAGGCGTTCGCCCGCAGGGTCGTCGGGGACATGGGAGGGCTCGACGTCGACGACGTGCTCGCGGGCGTGGACGCCGCCGTTGCCGGGGGCTACGCCGACCCCGAGCGCCTCGTGCTGACCGGCGGCAGCTACGGGGGATTCATGGCGGCGTGGATCCCGACGCGCGACCAGCGCTTCAAGGCATCGGTGTCGATCTCGCCCGTGACCGACTGGTGGTCGGAGCGGTTCGACAGCAGCCTCGGAGCGTGGGTCGGGGACTTCCTCGGCGGCCAGCCGAACGAGGTGCCCGAGGAGTACTCCGGCCGAAGCCCCGTGCTGCACGCGGCGTCGGTGACGACGCCGGTGCTCCTCACCTCGGGACGGCATGACCGCGCCACCCCGGTCGGCCAGGCCGTCGAGTTCTACCGGGCGCTGCGGGAAAGAGGGGTCCCCTCGGAGGTCGTCTTATACCCCGAGGAGGGCCACGGTGTAGGCGAGTTCCCCGCGATCATCGACCTCGCCACGCGCAGCGTCGCGTGGTTCGAGCGGTTCCTGCCGCCGCGCGACGGCGGGAGATAGGCTCCCGGAGATGGCCACCCGAGAGGAACTCGAGAATCTACCCACCGATCAGCTCTACGACCGTGCCGTCGGCGTCGCGAAGCGTCACCTCGACGTTGGCTTCTTCTGGGACCTGTTGAAGGCCTTGCCGGTGGCCGAGGAGATGATCGGCGACGACGAGCGAAGCAAGACCGACATCCGCCGACCCCTCGCGCTGTTGAACGACCTGCTGTACGACGCCGACTCGGGGCCGCTCGGCGAGGCGCTTCGCCCGATGTACGTCGACTACCTGCTCGAGCACGAGGGAGCCGGCGACGACGACTGAGCGAGACCTGCTCTCGTACCGCTCGGAGTTCCCGGTCCTCGCTCGCAAGGCCTACCTGATCAGCGCGTCGCTCGGGCCGATCTCCGGGAGGGGGCGCGACCGGCTCGACCGCTATCTCGACGCCTGGGCCGCCAAGGGCGCGCCCGATCACGTCTGGTTCGAAGAGATCTTCCCGGCGATGGCGCAGCTGAAGCGTTCATTCTCGAGGCTCGGCGGCTGCGACCCTGATGACGTCGCGATCACGACGAACATCTCGATCGCGCTCTCGACGATCGCGTCGACCCTGGACCTCTCGGGCGAACGACGACGGGTGGTGCTCTCGGAGCTCGACTTCCCCACCGACGGCCACGTCTGGCTCGCGTGGGCGGCGAAGACGGGGGCAGAGATCGTCTGGCTCCGCTCCCCCGACGGGCTCACGATCCCGCTGGAGGCCTACGACGAGGCGATCGACGACCGCACCGCCGTCGTCATGGTGAATCGCGTGCTCTACCGGTCGAGCGCCATCGTCGACGCGAAGGCCGTGTGCGCGATCGCCCGGGAACGCGGCGCCCTGTCGTTCGTCGACGACTACCACGGGCTCGGCATCGTGCCGCTGGATCTGCACGACCTCGGGTGCGACCTGTACACCGCCGGCACGTTGAAGTGGATGTGCGGCGGGCCCGGCATGGTGTTCCTGTACGCGCGTCGCTCGCTGCTGCCGTCGCTGGAACCTGCGCTCACGGGATGGTTCGCGACCGAGGCGCCGTTCTCGTTCGACACGGAGCACCTGACCTACCATCCGACCGCTCGACGGCTGGAGCACGGCACCCCGCCGGCTCCCGTGTTCTTCCTCGCCCAAGGCGGCATGGACATCATCTCGGAGGTGGGGGTCTCGCGGATCCGCGCGCGGCAGGGCGAGCTGACCGACCACGTGATCGCGCGGAGCGACGAGGCCGGGTTGGCGGTGCGCACGCCCCGTGATCGTGCCGCGCGTGGTGGGGTCGTGAACGTGCAGGTGGGCGAGGACGCGGAGACCGTCTGCCACGAGCTGCTGGCTCGCGACGTCTGCACCGACTTCCGGGGCGACGGGCTGCGCATCAGCCCGCACTTCTTCAACACCGAGGACGACATCGATCGATGTTTCTCGGAGCTGCGGGCGGTGCTGTCGGCGCGCTGAGGGGGTCGCCGGGTATCGGCGGCGCACACGGTTCCCAGCGGCTTCGGAACGAGTAGTCTGAGACAGACTACCTGCCCGCGACCACGACCCGTCCCGCCCGGACCACCAGCCGGATGTCGTCGAGGGCGGCGACGTCGCCGAGGGGGCTGTCCCCGACGACGAGCAGGTCCGCCGGGGCCCCGATCTCGATCGGCGCGCGGACGAACGCCTCGAGGCACTCCTCCGTCGTCAAGCCCGCCTGCCGCAGCCACGCGAGCTCCATCACGTGCACTCCCGACGGGATGGGCCCGTTGCCGAGGTCGGTGCCGTAGGCGACCTCGCCGCCGGCCCGGCGGAACCGAGCGAGGTTGTCGAGGGCGCATCGCAGCTCCGGCGTGTCTCGGCCGAACCCATGGATGTCCAACGTCGAGACCCACCGCATGCGGTCGGCCGCGGCCGCGATCGTCGACTCGTCGAGGCGTTCGGTCCAGGGGGTGTGCGCCAGCTCGCCGATGCCGGCGCCGAGGGCGCGCGCGACCTGCCCCACGCCCTGTGCATGCGCCGTCACCGGCACCTCGTGTTCGGCCGCCGTGTCGCAGATCGCGGCGAGGACCGCGTCGCTCGGCGTCGGCCCGGCCTCGGCGTTCAGCGAGACCTTGACCGCGACCGCACCTCGTCGCGCCAGCTCCTCGACCGCCGCGACCGCCGCATCGGCGTCGGCGAGCTCGCGGCCAGTCCCGGCAGGCGCCCATGTGGCCCGGGTCGGATATCCGCCGGGAGCGGTGAGCATCGGCCCCGCGGCCCGGATCAACGGACCGTTGAACCCGGGCATCTCCGAGGCGTCGGCGAGCGGGAAGATCCGCTCGGCCGGCCAGGCGAGGTCGCGCACGGCGGTCACGCCCCGTCGCACGATCGCGACCGGGTCGCCGAGCTCGACGTGCACGTGACGATCGGCTCCCGCGGGCATCAGGAAGCCGTCGGCGACGATCAGCTCGTCGGTCTCCGGGACGGAATGCACCCGCCCGACTTCCACGATCGAGTCGCCATCGCAGGTCACCTGCACGTCGGGCTCGGCCCGGCCGGGTCCGAGCCCGGCGAGCTGGGCGCGGATCACGAGGCGTGCCATCTGGGGCACCCTATCCCGGCCGAGCGCGCGGTCGGCCGCGGCCGGCGCGCGACGGCTGTACCGCGGGTTGCGTATCCGGCAACGGGCTGTGGGCACGGGTCCTCGCCGTGGTGCATGCTCGCGCCGTCGGCACGCGAACAGGGGGCACGTGATGGGCGGGCGGTACGACTTCGTGATCGTCGGGGGCGGCTCAGCCGGCAGCGCGCTGGCGAACCGCCTCTCGTCCGACCCGTCGAACCGCGTGCTCGTGCTGGAAGCCGGGCGCCCCGACTACATCTGGGACGTCTTCATCCACATGCCGGCGGCGCTCGCCTTCCCGATCGGGAGCAAGTACTACGACTGGAAGTACGAGAGCGAGCCCGAGCCGCACATGAACGGCCGGCGCATCTACCACGCGCGCGGCAAAGTGCTCGGTGGCTCCAGCAGCATCAACGGCATGATCTTCCAGCGAGGGAATCCACTCGACTACGAGCGCTGGGCGTCGGACCCAGGCATGGAAACGTGGGACTACGCGCACTGCCTGCCGTACTTCAAGCGCATGGAGCGGTGCCTCGCCGCCGAGCGCGACGACGAGTTCCGGGGGCACGCGGGGCCGCTCGTGCTGGAACGGGGCCCGGCCACGAGCCCGCTCTTCGGGGCGTTCTTCGAGGCCGTGCAGCAGTCGGGGTACGCGCTCACCGACGACGTGAACGGGTTCCGGCAGGAAGGGTTCGCGCCCTTCGATCGGAACGTGCACAACGGGCGGCGCCTCTCCGCGGCACGCGCCTACCTGCACCCGGTGAGCTCGCGCCCGAACCTCGACATCCATACCCGGGCGTTCGTCACGAAGGTGTTGTTCGAGGGGACCCGGGCGATCGGCGTGGAGTACGTGCAGGGCCGCGACGGCTCGCCCAAGCGCGCGATGGCCGGCGACGTCGTGCTCTGCGGCGGTGCCATCAACACGCCGCAGCTGCTGCAGCTCTCGGGTGTCGGCAAGGCGACGGACCTCGAGGCCGTCGGGGTCGACGTGGTGCACCATCTGCCGGGCGTGGGCGAGCACCTGCAGGACCACCTCGAGGTGTACGTGCAATACGCCTGCACGCAGCCCGTGTCGATCGCGCCGGGCATGAAGATGTGGCGCCGCCCGTTGATCGGGGCGCAGTGGCTGTTCCTGCGGTCTGGGCTCGGCGCGACGAACCACTTCGAGGCGGGCGGGTTCGTACGCTCGAACGAGGACGTGGCGTACCCGAACCTGATGTTCCATTTCCTGCCGATCGCGATCCGCTACGACGGCTCGGCGCCCGCCGGCGACCACGGCTACCAGGTGCACATCGGGCCGATGTACTCCGACGCCCGCGGCTCGGTGAAGCTCAAGAGCGCCGACCCGCGGCAGCATCCCGCGCTGCGGTTCAACTACGTCTCGACCGACCAGGACCGCCGGGAATGGGTCGAGGGCATCCGGGTGGCGCGCGACATCTTGAACCAGCCGGCGTTCGATCCGTTCAACGGCGGCGAGACCTCACCGGGGCCGACCGTCGAGAGCGACGAGGAGATCCTGGCCTGGGTCGCCAAGGACGGTGAGACCGCTCTGCACCCGTCGTGCACGGCGCGCATGGGCATCGACGCACTGTCGGTGACCGATCCGCTCACGATGCAGGTGCACGGCCTCGACGGGCTGCGCGTCGTCGATGCCTCCGTGATGCCGTACGTCACGAATGGGAACATCTACGCGCCCGTGATGATGACCGCCGAGAAGGCCGCCGACCTGATCCTCGGCAACACGCCCTTGGAACCAGAGAAGGTCGAGTTCTACCGCCACCGCGAGGGCTGAGCAGCCAGGCCGGACCCGAAGGTCACCGGCATGGACTCTCCTACTGGAAGATCGTCGAGTCCTGACCTGGTCGTCGAGCTCTCGCTCAGGCGACGCCAGCTTCCCTGAGCTGCTTCAGTTCGCGCTTCAGGTCGTGGACCTCGTCGCGGAGCCGCGCCGCGTACTCGAAGCGCAGGTCCTTGGCCGCCTGGTGCATCTCCTCCTCGAGGCTCTGCACGAGTCGTTCGAGCTCCTCGGTGGGCATCTCCGGGCGGGAGGACCGCTGTCGTCGCGGCCTGGTCGGGGTGGTCACCTTCGGGTCGCCTTCGCCGCGCAACGTGAGCAAGATGTCGGTAACCTTGCGCTGCACCGTTGTCGGGTCGATACCATGCTCGGTGTTGTAGCGCACCTGGATCCGACGGCGACGCTGGGTCTCGCTGATCGCGGACCTCATCGAGTCGGTGATGGCGTCGGCATACATCAGCACCGTGCCGTCG
>JBEVGU010000133.1:0-17022 GCA_040511595.1 Actinomycetota bacterium
GGTCCAGCCGCCGCCGGCCAGCAGCTCGAGGGCGATCACCGGATTGATCGCGGTCTGCCACACGACGGCCTGCGCGCCGTCGTCCTTCCACGTCTGCTCGTTGTCGACGACGTGGTGGACGTACACCTCGTCGATCTCGCTGAACAGGTGGTCGGCTGCGTATCGGGCGAAGACGTCGGCCGCGCCCGGCTCGATGCCGATGCCGACGAGCGCGGAGCGTCCCGCGATCCTCCCAGAGCTCGGACATCGAGAACTGGTCGTCGCCGAGCTTCTTGCCGGTCTCCTCGTGTGGACGCTCGGGGTGCGGCTCGGAGAGCGACATCGCCATGTCGAGATAGGTCGCGCCGGCATCCAGCGCTCCCCGGAAGATCGACATCACGAACTGGGGGTCCGCGGCGTTGAGGATCACGTCGCACTCGTGGCCTCGGATCGCCTCGGTGACGGCGGCCGGATCGGTGGCGTCGAGGCGGGCGGCAGAGTACTTCCCGTGCGATCCGTAGCGTTCGGCCACCCGCCGCGCCTTCGTCTCGTCGATGTCGGCGAAGACGACGTGCTCGTAGAAGTCCCGTCGCGCAGCGATCGGCGCGACCGCCGACCCCACGCCGCCGGAACCGACCACCAGGATCCTCATCGACTCCGCTCCCCGCGGGCATCGCCCCTCAGACGCAGGTGGTCGGCATGGTAGTACCGCCGAGGCCGCGGTTCGGGGGTCGACGGCTAGGATGGCCGAGGTTCGTCTCGAGACACCCTCAGGAGTCTTCCCCGATGGCCCCACTCGACCGACTCACGACCCCCAAGAACCTCGGCGGGGCGGCCCTTGCCGCAGGCCTGGTCGTGGTCTTGGCGGTCGCGTTCGCGGCGGGCGGCTCCGAGGACCCGCGCGCCGCCGGCGGGTCGGCGGCGTCTCCGGCCGAGACCGTTCCCGCCGAGCCGACGCCCGCCCCGCCCCTCGATCCGTCGTGGCCCGAACGTCTCACGATGCTGAGCGATTCGGTCGGGCTCGGCTCGATCGACGCACTGCGCGAGACGATGCCGGATTGGCGCGTTCGGGTGCTTGGCGAGCCCGCCCTCATGCTCGACGAGGCCGCCGCGAGGCTCCAACGTGGCGAGCGGCTCGACCCGGTGATCGTCGTGGCCCTCGGCTACAACTCCCTGTGGAAGCGAGATCGGGTCGACTACGACTACTTCTCGGCGACGTTCGACCGCGAGGCGGAACGGCTGCTGCGCGTGATCCGCGCGAAGGGCGGTCGGAAGATCGTGTGGGTCACCCTCCGCGAGGCGACGAGGCCCAACGTGCCTCCCGACGGCAAGGAGCAGCATGCGACGTACGCCTGGTACTTCCCGTACGTGAACGAACGGCTCGATCGCCTGGACGGACGCCATGGCGACCTCGTGCTCGCGGATTGGGCGAAGATCTCGAATCGTCCTGACATCACCTATGACGCCTTCCATCTCGACCCTGACGGCGCGTTGCTGTACGCGCGGCTGATCCGGCGTGCGGTGATACGGGCGCCCTACGACCCTGCGTGACCTCACCGCCCCCGCTGCGCGGCTCGCGTGGTGGTCCGCGCCTGCACGCCTTGCACCAGCGGGTCGATCACGCGGGAGATGAGCGGCCCCGAGACCGCGGTGATCAGCACATAGGCACCGGCGAGGGAGGCCAGCTCCGGCTCCACGCCGCCGGCGACGCCGATGCCGGCGATCGCGATCGAGAACTCTCCCCGCGCGATGAGCACTGCGCCGGCGCGGAACCGTCCTCGGGTCCGGATGCCTTCCCGCCGGGCGCTCCACCATCCCGTCGCGACCTTCGTGGCCGCGGTGACGACCGTGAGCGCCAGCGCGATCCCGAGGATCGGCGGGATCGTCGATGGGTCGATCGACAGACCGAAGAAGACGAAGAAGATCGCGGCGAACAGGTCGCGGAGCGGCCCGAGCAGGTCGTGTGCGCGGTCGGCCGCAGGCCCGGAAAGCATCAGGCCGACGATAAAGGCCCCGACGGCGGCCGAGATGCCGACCTCCTCGGCGAGCCCGGCCACGAGGAAGGTGATGCCGAGCAGGGTAAGGACGAGCGTCTGATCGGAGCGGCTGAACACGAGGTCGCTGAGGACGTGTCCCCATCGGTACGCGACGAACAGCAGGGTCGCCACGGCGCCCAGCGCGAGCATCAGCGTCAGGACGCCGCCGACCGGCCCGACCCCGCTCACCAGGACGGCGATCAGCGAGAGGTACCCGGCCATGACGAGGTCCTCGATCACGAGGATCGAGATCACGACGGGCGTCTCGCGGTTGCCCACCCAGCGCAGGTCGTTCAGCAACCTGGCCACGATGCCCGAGGACGAGATGTAGGTGATGCCGCCGAGGAAGATCGCGGCGATCGGTCCCCACCCGAGCACCAGGGCCGCGACGAACCCTGGCGTGAAGTTGAGGAGCAGGTCGACGACGCCCGATGGTGCGTGGCGGCGGAGCCCGGCCGTGAGCTCCGAGGCGTCGTACTCGAGCCCGAGCATGAACAGCAGCAGGATCACGCCGATCTCGGCACCGAGCTCGACGAACTCGCCCGCCGTGATCAAGGGGAAGATGCCCCCCTCCCCGAAGGCGAGCCCTGCGAGCAGGAACAGCGGTGCCGCCGGCAGCTGCCACGTCCCCGCGAGGCGCGCGAGGATCGCGAGTCCCACCACGATCCCGCCCAGCTCCAGCAGGAACGCCGGATCGACCACGACCTCAGCCCGTCCGCAAGATCGCGGCGAGGTCTTCGATGCCGCGAGGCGTGCCGACGACCACGAGCGTGTCGCCCGCCTCCAGGGGTTGGTCGGGTCCCGGAGCCGGGATCGGATCCTCACCACGGACGACCGCGACGATCGAGACCCCGGTGCGCGTGCGGGCCCCCGTGTCACCGATCGTCGTGCCGACGAACGGGGAGCCGTCGTCGATCACGAGCCAATCGATCGCCAGGCCCTCGATGCGCTGACGCAGCCGACCCAGATCCTCCACCACACGGGACGTGCCGAGGAGCTCGGCCAGCGTGCGCGCGTCTTCCTCGTCGAGGGTGACGGAGTCGATCGCCGAATCGGGGTCGTTCTTGTCGTAGATCACCAGATCGATACGGCCGCCTTGGCGTTGGAGCACGCCGAGCCTGGTGCCGTTCTTCGTCACGAACTCGAACCGAACCCCGAGCCCGGGGAGCGGCGTCTCGCTCACGGTGGACATGCTCGACATCTTCGCAGCCCGGGTGCATCGCGGCACGAACGGCGGCGGTCGACCCCTTCGGGCTGACCGGGACTTCACGAAGGTGAAGGCTCATCTACGATGGGTGACGATGGACCGGACGCCGGAGTTCCTCCACCTCCAATCCCGAAGCGCTCAGCCCAGGTCCTCCGGCCTGACACACGTGCTCGACAAGGGCGCCTCGCCCTCGGAGATCCAGGTTCTGCTTCCGCGCGTAGGTCGGTACATCGACGTCTGGAAGCTCGGATGGGGCACCGCGTACCTGGAGCCGGACGTGCCGGAGAAGGTGGCTCTCCTCACCGACCACGGCGTGCGCGCCTGCGTCGGTGGCACCCTCCTCGAGGCAGCATGGGGGCAGGGCAGGGCCGAGGATTGCCTCGCGTGGGCGGCCGACGTGGGGTTCCCGTGCATCGAGGTCTCCAACGGCGCGATCGGGATGCCGCTGTCGGAGAAGCGCCGCCTGATCGCCGAGGCGTCCACGGGATTCGTCGTCGTGTCGGAGGTCGGATCGAAGGATCCGGCAACCCCGGTGTCCGCGTCCGCGTGGGCCGAGGAGATGGCCGGCGACCTCGAGGCGGGTGCTGTGTGGGTGCTCACCGAGGGACGGGAGAGCGGAACGGTCGGCCTCTTCGAACCGGACGGACAGGTACGGGAAGACGTCGCGGAGGCGGTCGTCGAGCGCGTTGGCTTGGCTCGAACGATCTTCGAGACGCCCCGCAAGGACCAGCAGGCGTGGTTCATCACTCGCTACGGAGGCGAGGTCAACCTCGGGAACGTGCCTCCCCAGGAGGTGTTCGGCCTCGAAGCGCTCCGGCTGGGTCTTCGAGCGGACACTATCTCGTTGTCCCAGGTGGCCGCGAAGGGAGCGGAGCCGGAACCGTGAGCAACCTGGTGCCACGACGGTACCGAGGGGTTTCGGTCACCGATGTCGACGTCTCCCTGCTCCCCGACGACCTGCGGGACCACTTCGTCGGACGTGAGGCGTACCGTCGGACTGAATACATCGTGGTCCGCCACGATGGGTCCGCGGCTGTGGTGCGCGTGCGGAAGGCGTCCGAGGAGCCCTTGTTCTCGCCGATCACCGATCTCGAGATCCTGGCCGGTCCCGACGAAACGGTGGAGATCCACGCCCCGAAGGTCGACACGGGCGTCCCGACCCAGCTCGCGCGCGCCGCCCTCGACATGGCCCCCGGCGCCCGTTGCGTCGTCGTCCGCGGCCGCTACGAGCACGTGAACTTCATCCTCGAGCCCCGCCCCGTGCGACTACGGATCGTCGAGGTGGTGCCGCCGGAACCGGCGAAGCTCGTGGATCAGGTCATGCGGGTCCTCGACATCGCCGAGGACCTCCCGCCCGTCGACGTGCACGCGGAGACCGTCGATCTTCGCACCCTCGCCGAGCGCCGTCCGTCCGATCGGTACCTCTTCCCGTGCCGGGGGTCCGACGCGGTGGTGACCGGCGCGATCGTGGACTTCCTCGACACGCGACCGCCGCGGGCCGATTGGGTCCTCGTCGGGACCGCTCGGTCGCGCGAGATCCACGAGCACGTCTACGGGGACGAGCCGCCCTACGTCGAGATGTGCCCCCGAGAGCTGCTCGGCGCGGTCGAAGGACCGACCCTCACGAAATGCTGCCTGTTGGAGGATCGGGTCGAACGCGAGGGGCCGCTCGTCGTCGTGCCATGGGGGGCGAGCCTCGCGGAGGTCCGCGAAGGGCTCGGCCTCGCGCTCGGGACGGCGGAGCCGGCGTGGGCCCCCGCCTGACGGACTCGGCCCTCTACGGGCACCTGTGGGCGACCGACGAGCTGCGGTCGGTGTTCGAGGAACGAGAACGGCTTCGATCGTGGCTGGAGATCCTTTCGACCCTCGCCGAGGCGCAGGCCGAACTCTCCATCGTGCCCGGCGAGGCGGCCGAGGCGATCCGCGGAGCGGCATCCCTCGACATGCTGGACATCGAGTACGTGAAGGCGGAGACCGAGCGCACCGGGCACTCAACGCTCGGGTTGATCCACGGGCTCCAGCAGGTGCTGCCGCCCGAGGCACACCGATGGGTCTACTACGGCGGCACGGTGCAGGACCTGACCGACACATGGACCGCCCTCGCGATGAAGCGCGTCGGTGGCGTGGTCTGGCGTGACCTCCGAGCGATCGAGGGTGTGACGCTCGGGCTCGCGCGTCGGCACCGCGACACTCCCATGGCGGGGCGGACGCACGGCCAGCCGGGCGCACCGATCACGTTCGGCCTGAAGGCGGCGAGCTGGGCGGACGAGCTCCGTCGGCACGTCGACCGTCTCCACGACGGAGCGCCCCGCTGGCTCGTGGGTCAGTTGGCCGGGGCCGTGGGCAACCTAGCGTTTTTCGGCGACCGGGGGCCCGCGCTGCGCCGGATCTTCTGCGAGCGGCTCGGCCTCGGCGATCCCGGCGTGTCATGGACCTCGAGCCGCGACCGGCCGGCGGAGTTCGCCTTGGTGCTCTCGATGATCTCGGCCACGCTGGGCCGCGTCGGGAACGAGGTCTACCAGCTCCAACGCCCGGAGATCGACGAGCTGCGAGAGCCGGCGAGCGCCGAGGGTGTCAGCAGCATCACGATGCCGCACAAGCGAAACCCCGAGATGTCCGAGCACGTGGTGACCCTCTCCCGCCTCGTACGTGCCAACGCCGTCGTGTTGCTCGAGGGCATGGACCAGGAACACGAGCGCGACGGTCGCGGCTGGAAGGCGGAGTGGATCGCGTTCCCCGAGGTCTGCCTGTTCACCGGCGCGGCCCTCTCGTTCTGTCGTGGCGTGCTCGATGGCCTCGAGGTCGACGAGTCGGCGATGCAGCGGAATCTGGACGTCTCCGACTTCTTGGCGTCGGAACGGGTGCTCTCGGCGTTGTCGCCGGCGCTCGGCAAGCACCGCGCGCAGGCTCGCTTGCAGGTCCTCCTCGCCGAGTCCCGTCGGAGCGGTCGCTCACTCCAACGATCGATAGTGGCCGACGATGAGCTCCGCGAGGCCCTGCCCGCCGACGTGGTCGCGTCCCTCGCGGATGCCGACACCGGCTCGGCAGGGGTCATGGTCGACGAGGTGCTGACCAGGGCCGAGCGAGCGCGCGCGAACGAGACCGACCGATGGCCGTGAGGGAGCTTCCCCGGCTGCGGCTCGCGGCACTGCCGACGCCGCTGGTCCGAGCCGAGCGGCTCGAGGTGGCGCTCAGCGCACCGCCGATCTGGGTGAAACGCGACGACCTCACCGGGTTCGCCCTGGCGGGGAACAAGGCCCGCAAGCTCGAGTTCCTCGTCGCCGACGCCCTCGAGCGCGGTTGCGACGTCGTGATCACCGGCGGCGGCCCCGGTTCGAACCACTGTCAGGCGGCCGCGGCCGCGGCCCGTGTCGCGGGACTCACGTGCCGGCTCGTCATGTACGGCGAGGAACCCGCGCGAGCGCCGACGAACCTCCGCCTCGCCCGCGCGTTCGGAGCCGACGTGTCCTTCACCGGCGACCCGGTTCGTCCATCGGTCGACCGAGCGATGGAGGACCTCGCGTCCTCGCTCCTCGCCACGGGACATCGCCCGGCGACGATCCCGAGGGGCGGCGCGTCTCCGCTCGGGGCCGTCGGCTACGCGCTGGCGGCGGACGAGCTCGCCGACCAGCTGACCGACGCCGGACTGGATCCATCCGTCGTGATCGTTGCCAACGGATCGTCCGGAACGCAGGCGGGTCTCGTCGCCGGCTCGGCCGGCCGCGCGCGCTCGTGGCGGGTGGTGGGTGCGTCGGTTAGCCGGCCGACCGACGAATCCCAACGGAGGGTCCTCGAGCTCGCGAGGGGGTGCGCCGAGCTCCTCGACCTGCCTCTCGCGGAACCCTCCGACGTCGACGTCCGAGACGTGCGCGGGCCCGGATATCGGACCCCGTCCCCGCAGGGGCTCGAGGCCGCGCGGCTGTTCGCCGAGACGGAGGGGCTGCTCCTGGATAGCGTCTTCACGGCCAAGGCGGCGGGGATGCTGGTCGACGTGCTCCGTGACGGGGTGGACGGACCCGTCGTGTTCGTGCACACGGGAGGCACGGCCGCGATCTTGGACGAGGAGGGAGATGCATGACGGGGCCATCGAAGAGCGGCTCGTCGACGGACGCACCCGCTCCCCAGCTTGTAGAAGCGGGGTTCGCCCTCGAGGTCGCCGATGCACCGCTGCTGCACGAGGGGCTCAACCTGGCGGACCTCGCCCATGTCATCGCGCTCCACGACCAGGGGATGGTCCCGACCGAGGCCGCCACTCGCCTGCTCGGTGTGCTCCTGGAAGTCGTCGGAATGCCCGCCGAGGCGTTCCCTTACGACGCGGCGTTCGGTGACCCCTACAACTGTCGCGAGCGCTACTTCATGGAACGCCTCGGCACCGATGCAGGATGGTTGCATGCCGGGCGACCGCGGAGGGAGGCGGGCAGGATCGCGCTGCGCCTTGGCCTCCGCAGGCTCGTCGTCGGACTGATCGAGGACACCGCGGACTTCGCGAGTTCCGTCGCGACGACGGCGGACGAGCACGCCGAGACCCTCCTCCCCGACCAGACCTATCTGCAGCAGGCTCAGCCTTCGACGTTCGGGCACTACGTGCTGACGTTCGCCTACCCGGCGTTGCGAGACGCGGCCCGCCTGCGCCACGGCTTGGAGTGGGTGAATCGCAGCCCCGGGGGCGCGGGATGCGTGAACGGGAGCCGGCTCCTGGTCTCCCGCGCCCGGGAGGCGGAGCTGTTGGGCTTCGACGGGGTGATCGAGCACACGCGAGACGCGATGTGGCAGACCGACGGCCTGGTCGACCTGCTCGCGACCAGCGCCAGCCTGCTCTCCAACATGAGCAAGCTGGCGGAGGACCTCGAGATCTGGGACAGCCAGGAGTTCGACTTCGTCGATCTCGCAGGGGCCTACACCCGAGCGAGCGTGCTGATGCCCCAGAAGCGGAACCCGTATGCGCTCTCGATCGTTCGCGGTTCTGCGGGCATTGCGATCGGCCGACTCTCGGGGTTCCTCTCGGTCGTGAAGACGCCGTCGGCGCGCAGCGACAACCTGATCTTCGCGTACGGGGAGGTGCCCAGGTCGCTCGAACTCGCGCGGAGGACCACCAGGCTCATGTCGGGCGTAGTGTCGACATTGGACGTGAATGCAGAGCGGATGGGCGAGTCGCTCATGGCGGGCTTCAGCCAGGCGACGGATCTCGCGGAGTTCGTCATGCAGGCCTGCGAGGTCGACTACCGCACGGCGTACCAGGTGGTCGGGTCGGCGGTCCGGCGAGCGGCGGCGGCCGGGCTCCGTGGCGTGGACATGACAGGAGAGATGCTGGACCGCGCTGCGGAGGAGGCATACGGGCGGCCGCTCGGCCTCACGGGTCGCGATCTCTCCGCCGTGCTCGACCCGCGCTCGATCGTGATGACACGGACCTCTCCCGGCGGCGCGGCGCCGACGGTCGTCCGCGAGATGGCGGCGTCCGTCGGCGATGGTGCCTCGGAGCTCGCTGCCGAGGCGGCCCGCCGACGGCAGCTCCTGGACGGCGCGGAGGCTCTGCTGGTCACGTCGGCTGAGCGGTTGGCGACGGCGTGAGCGGACCGTCGGCGACCACGTACTCGATCTCCGGCGCGCCGAGCAGCGTGTTCGACACGTAGCAGTAGCTGATCGCGCGTTCCATCAGGGCCTCGATCTCTTCCCGCGGCAGGCTCGAATGCACCTCGAGCCTGAACCGGCTCAGTCGGAGCCCGTCGTACCCCGCCGTGACCCGGACCGCGACGTCGGGCAGGACACGCTCCCGCTTCCGGAACGCGTGGACGACCGCCATCGTGAAGCAGACGGCCATGGACGACACGAGCAGCTCCGTCGGAGTTGGGCCCGCATCGTCCCCCCCGAACTCGGGCGGCTCATCGGAGACGATCTCGAAACCCCGCACGGGAACACGGACCCGATAATCACCCTCCCAATAGGCGGTAAGCTCCATGGCCAATGGAGTCTAGTGGTACTCCCACACCGCCCCCGGTGACCCTTCCCGAGGAAGTGCGGGTCGTGAACGTGGGGCTGTCGAGGTTCGCCGGCGCTGTGCTCGCGCAGGGCGCGGAGGTCGTCAACGTCGACTGGCAGATCCCGGCCGGAGGGCGCACCGAGTCCGTCGAGGCGCTCGCGCGGCTCTACGGTCCGGCCTCCGAGCGGATCGACGGTGCCAACGCCGAGGTCGTGTCGCGCCTCGACCAGGGAACCCCGGTCCTCCGCTCGATCGGAACCGCGCGCGACGAGCTTCCCGACATGGGAGAGCGGACCGTCCTTCATTGCGGCCCACCGCTGCCGTGGCCGGAGTTCTGCGACCCGCTCCGGCGATCGGTTCGAGCGGCGGTGATGGCCGAGGGCTGGGCGTCGACTCCGGACGAAGCGGAGTCGCTGGTGGCACGGGGCGAGGTGACGCTCGGATCCGCCGGTGCGCACTCGGCCAGCGTGCCGATGGCCACGGTCCTCGGGCCGTCCGCACCCGTGTTCGTCGTGGAGAACCCTCAGAGCGGCCATCGCGGCTACTCCGGGATCAACCAGGGGCCGGGCGAGACCGCCTGGTTCGGTGTGGAGTCGCCGAAAGCCGTGGAACGGCTGATCTTCTTGCGGGACGCTGCCGCGCCGGTGCTCGACGCGGTCGTCCGCGCGAGCTCTCCCGTGGACGTGTTCTCCATCGTCGCTCAGGCCATCCAGATGGGCGACGACGCACACATGCGCACGCAGGCCGCGACCAACATCCTGATCCGCCACTGGCTGCCGGCTCTCACCGACGTCGACCACCGGGCCAGGGGCGATGTCGCACGCTTCCTCTCCTCGAACCACCTGTTCTTCCTGAACCTCGCGATGGCCGCGGCCAGATCCGTCACGGCATGGGCCGCAGAGGTCGAAGGTTCCAGCGTGGTAGTGGGCATGGCTCGCAACGGCACGACGTTCGGTATCCGCCTGTCGGGTGCCGCGGACCGGTGGTTCATCGCGCCGGCCCCTTCGGTCGATCACGCTCTCTTCCACCCCGGATACGAACCCGAGGACGCGGCGCTCGACATCGGCGACAGTGCGGTGCTCGAGCTCATCGGGCTCGGCGGCGCCGCGGCCGCCGCCTCGCCCGCGGTCGCTGCCTTCATGGGAGGATCGATGGCCGACGCGGTCGCGACGACGGAGTTCGCGGCGAAGATCTGTGTCGGTCGTAGCAGCAGGTTCAAGCTCCCCGTCATGGAGTTCAGGGGCTCGCCCGTCGGTGTCGATGTCCGCAAGGTCGTCGAACTGCAGATCGCGCCGGCGATCACCACGGGCATCCTCCACGCCACCGAGGGACTTGGACAGGTGGGTGCAGGGGTCGCCCGCGCCCCCCTCGGCTGTTTCGAGGAGGCCCTGCTCGCGCTCGACACGGCGACGCGGTGAGGGCGAGCCTCGTCGGCGGGGGGGCGCGAGCCGCCCTCAGCGCCGGAGGCGAGGGCGCGGTGGTGGCTTGGTTCCCCAGGGCCTGCTACGTGTCGATGCCCGGAGGTCTCGTCTCGCTGGCGGCCCCCGGAGTGCGCGCCGGGCCGATCCACGTCGTGCTCGACGAAGCGTTGCCGCCCGTCGATCGAGCGACCCGGGCTGGGGCTCGCGACGGCCGCCTCACGATCGGTCGACGCTCGATCGAACTCGTCGGAGCTGAGGACTGGCGAGGACCGCTGCCGTCGGCCGTCGACGTGCGCGCCCACGCCCACCGGATCGAGGGCGCGACGACCGAGGCCCGGCGGTCGGCGCTGCACGCCGAGCAGTACCGGGCGAGGACCGCCCGGGCGCGCGAGCTCCTTGCCGTGGGGAGACTCGAAGACGCTGCACAGATCCTCGTCGGGATGGGGCCCGGCCTCACGCCATCGGGCGACGACGCGCTCGCCGGTGTCCTCTTCACCCTCCGCGCGGCCGGTGGTCCGCCCGTCGAGCCGCTCACTCGCCGCCTCGCGGAGATCGGAGTCACCGGAGAGATCCCTCGAGCCTTCCTCCGATGGGCCGCCCGCGGTCAGGCGCTCGCCCCCGTCCACGAGCTGTTCGTTGCCGCGGCGGCCGACGACGTGGAGGGAGCATCACGGGCGGCCAAGGACATCGTCACCCTCGGCGAGACATCAGGCGCGGATCTCCTGCTCGGGCTCGAGTGGGGCATCGACGCCGCATGTCAGCGGTTCGACCCCTTCTCCGCCCAGAGGCGCCGATAGCGGTCGACGTGGTCCCGGGCGGATGCCTCCCATGAGAATCGGCCCGCCACGGCGGGGCCTCTGGAGGCCAGACGCTCTCGAAGATCCTGATCGAACTCGACGCGTCGAATCGCCGCGGCCAGCCGTTCGATGTCGGCCGGTGGAACCATGATCGCGTCTTCATCCGGCGCCAGGTACTCGCGGAAAACCGGGAGATCGGTCGTGACCACCGGGAGGCCGGCGGCCAGCGCCTCCAAGACGACCAACCCCCACCCCTCCTTGACCGAAGGGAACGCGAACGCATCGGCGGCCCAGTACCACGCTGGCATCGCGTCATCCTCCACCGTTCCGAGGAGCACGATGTCGCGTCCCATCTCCAGCCCGCGCGCGGAAGCCCGGTCGAGCACGTCCGACCTGTATCCGGCATAGTCTTGGAACGAATGCCCGCCAATAACGGCGAGCACCGGTGGATCGTCGAGCGACGCTTTCAGATCTCCCATCGCCTCGATCAGCTCGATGCTCCCCTTCCTCGGCTCGATCCCACCGACCGTGAGGAACAGGAACCGGCCGGCCGTCACGCCGATGCGTTCCCGGAGCGCGGCAGGATCGAAGGCCGGCGGCCGAGCGAACCTGTCGGCGTCGACACCGTTCCTCACCACGGTCGCGTCTACTCCGTACTCGGTGCGAAGGAGATCCCTCCAGAACTGGCTCACGACGAACACCGCGTCGGGCTCGAGGATCGACCGGCGTTGGCATGTCACCAGCGCCTCGGTGGTGAAGTCGTCGACGTGATGGACTGTGCGCGCGACCAACCAGGGGTCGCCACCTCCGCCGATCGCGACAGCGGCCCTCGCCGAGATGCAATCTTCCGCGTGCGCGATGTCGAAACGTTCGGCTTCCGCGGCCAGTGCCTCCTGCATCGTCGCGAGCGACGCGAAGACTCGCTCCTCGAGCGTCGAGGCCGGCTCGGGCGCCGGCAGGATCGTGTGGGGGGCGGCGACGTCGCGGAAGAAGCCGACCGCAGGGTCACCGAGCGCGAAGAGGTGAACCGGCAGCCCGAGCCGGTGGAGCTCCTCGGCGAGGCGGAGCGCGTGGACCACGCCACCGCGCGGTCGGGTCGAGTAGGTGAGGATCGCGACCCGTGGACCGTCCGCCGACCGGTTCACGGGCTCTCCCCCGCCACGTCGGGACGGCGAGCTGCGATGGCAGCGGCCATCAGCGCCGCGCGCGCGCCGGTCGGGGCGAGCAGGCAACCCGCGTCATCCAGGACCGCCCGCTGCCGCCGAAGATCCTGAGGGTCTCGATCCGTGCCGAGAACGTAGGCCACCACCGCGGGCCCGCCCCGCCGTCGAGCGATCTCTTCGCACGCGAGCGAGATGACCGACGCCGGATCGGGGTGGGCGCCGTGCCCAAGCACGACGTCGAGCACCACGACGGCGGTTCGAGGATCGGATCCCTCCCGACGGATCGCCTCGACTCTCGCTTCCGGGTCGATCATCGGGTGCGGACGACCTCGCGTGTACTCCTCCTCCCCCATGTCGAGACAGATGTGGGCGTCGTCGGGAGCAGGCAGGCCGTGGTCGTCCTGGAGTGGCGTGTTGGAGTACACCGGGCCCAGCCGGCTCGACATCACGACCATCGACTCGAAGCAGAGGGTTCCCCCGGAGAAGAGACCGCGCACGGCCGTCCGTTGCTCGGGCATCCCGTGGATCGCAGCAGCCACCACCTCCACAAGCCCTTCGCCGGGTGTCGGACTCGGCATCCCTGCCAACTCGACAGAGAGCGCGGCGGCCTCATCGAGGGTTCGAACGAGCCTCACTCCCGACGGGACCGAGTGCTCTCCCTCCAAGCCGATCAACGCCGCCACGGCCGGCTTGGAGCCGAGGTCCCGCAAGAGGCGCTGGGCGACATGGGGTGCAGGTGGCTTCGAGACGAACAGGATGACCTCGACCCGAGGATCCACCGCGAGGGACCGGAGCGCCAGGTCGGCCATCGTGCCGCCCACGCGCTCGGACAGATCCCGTCCCCCCACCCCGATCACAACGGTGACACCGCCGCCCCAGCGGTCGATCAGGCTCGTGACCTCCTGTGCGCCGGTCCCCGCCGCGGCGACAACGCCGACCGTGCCTCGGCGGACCGCATTCGCGAAGCCGAGACCCACGCCGCCCAACGCGGCCGTGCCCGCGCCCGGACCCATGACCAGCAGACCCATGCGGGCCCCCCGTTCCTTCAGCGTCACCTCGTCGTCGATCGGCACGTTGTCGCTGAAGAGCAACACGTGCATCCCTGCCGAGAGCGCCTTCTGTGCCTCGAGAGTGGCGAACTCACCGGGCACCGACACGAGTGCCACGTTCGCGCCCGGAAGCGCGGCGGCGGCCTCCTCGAGCGAGCTCGGCCTCGACTCTGCCTCGGCTCCCGGTGTCGCATCCGGGGCTCCGGCGTCGATCGTGGCCTCACCCTGCGCGATCGCCCCCATCGCCTCGCCCTCATCCGCCGCGACGACCGCGAGCATCAGGTCGTTGACCGTCGCCTGCGAGAGCGCCTGGTCATCGAAGCCGCGATCGGACAGGAGGGCCACGTTGGCCGGTGTGCCCATCACCGCCGCGGCCCACTCGACGCCGCCCACCTGCTCCATCGCCCGGGTCGCCGTCATGAGCCGGACGGAATCGACGTAGGAGTCGGGCCGAACGCGCACGAGGTTGGCCGTCACGCGCCGGCCTCCGTCGTCACTCGGACCGCGGCCTCGGGCACGGTATCGCCAAAGGCGGCCACGACCGTCGTCATTGCTGACGCAGCGCCATCCAGATGACCCGGGCAGGTTGCGCGCCCGGGTTCCTCCACCGATGGGGTCGGTCCGTCCGGAAATGGAGCGTGTCGCCTCGGCGGAGCACGTAATCCTCACCGTCGACGTCGAAGGCCATGGACCCGGAGAGCACGTACACGAGCTCTTCGCCGAAGTGCTCCATGGGTCGTGGCCCGCTGTCGGCCGCCGGCTCGACCGTGGCCGAGGCCCCCGCCATGAAGAACCGGCCATAGGGCCCGCTGATGCCCTCGAGGTCCAGCCCCTTCTTCGACGTGAAGACCGAGCGGCGAGACCCGGCGCGGATCAGGACGGCCGGTCGATCCTCGTCCTCCTCCTCCGACACGAGGTAGGCGATCGACCGATTCAGCGCACCGGCCAGCTTCATGAGCGTCGTGATCGTGGGGACCATGTTGTTTCGCTCGATCTTGTGGATCGCGGCCGCCGACACGTCGGACCGCTCGGCCAGCTGCTGCAACGACATCTTCTTCTGCTGACGGAGCTGGCGGATCTTCGGACCTATGGAGGCGACGGCATCATGCATATGGCCCAGCCCGGGCTCGACAGCTTCCATCGTCGTGGGTAGAGTTCGACACTACAGGTGGAGCGGGCATTCATTATAGTGAAGGCCCTTGACGCCGCGCAACCGGAGGAGGTTTTCGGGTGCCGCGAAGGATCGTCGTCGTCGGTGGAGGCGCGGCAGGGATCGGAGCCGCGGGCGCGGCGAGGCAGACGGATCCCGATGCCGAAGTCACCGTCTTCACCGAATTCGAGGATGTCGGTTACAGCCCCTGCGGCATCCCGTACGTGCATGGCCGCGAGATCCCCACCTTCGAGCAGCTGTTCCTCGCGACCAAACAAACGTACGAAGATGTCGGCATCGACATCCGCTACGAGACCCCGGTCATACGTCTCGACCCAGCTGCTCACGAGATCGATGTCCGGGGCACAGGAGCGGTCGGGTTCGATGCCCTCATCGTGGCCACCGGCTTCGAGTACGCGGATCCCGGGGTGCCGGGGAGTGATCTCGAAGGCCTCCACTACGTGAAGAACATCAGGCGGGCGATCGAGTGGGATCCCGTCCTCGAGCAGGCCGAGGTCGCCGTCGTGGTCGAGGCCACTCCCCTCGGGCTCGAGATGGTGACGGCCCTCGCACACCGGGGGCTCGAGACCCACCTGGTCGACCCCCGGCCGTGGGCCCTCGCGGAAGTGGCCGATCCCGACATCATGCAGCCCGTCCAGGACTCGTGGGGCGACATGGGCGTGAAGATGCACTTCAACACCCCCGTCGAGGCGTTCATCGGCGACGGGAAGGTCCGAGCCGTCAAGACCCCCGACGAGGAGCTGCCGGCCGACGTCGTGGTGATCTGCACGCACAAGCGGCCGAACAACCGCCTCGCGCGCGAGGCGGACATCAAGATCGGGAGCACAGGCGGCATCATCGTTGACCAACGAATGCACACCAGGACCGAGGGCGTCTACGCGGCCGGCGACTGCGCCGAGATCCCCCACGGGGTCACGAAGGTCCCGATCCAGGGTCTCTCGGGCAGCCACGCGTACGCCCAAGGGAAGGTCGCCGGCACCTCCGCGGCGGGAGGCGATCGCGTGTATAACCCGGTCGACGTGCCGTGGGGGATGGTGGCCGGAAAGTGGATGATCGGCGGCGTCTCGTTCGGCGAGACCACCGCGAACGCGTTGACGTTCCCCTATGTTCTGGGCGTCGCCGAGGGCATCTCGCGCGCGCGCTACTACCCCGACATGAAGAAGATCCGGGTCAAGCTACTCGCCGACCCCGGGACGCATCGCCTGATCGGAGCGCAGATGGTGGGCGGCGAGGGCATCAAGGAGCGGGCGGACTTCCTGGCGATGGCCGTGCGAAAGGGCATCACGATCGAGGACCTGGCCACGATGGAGAACGTCTACTCGCCGCCGATCGGCGCGTTGAACGAGCCCATCTCGCTGGCCGCGCAGAACGCGCTGGCCGGGCTGAAGGGGTGACGGGTGCCGTTCTTCGAATGGCTGCGGTCGAACTCCGAGGAATACCTCCTCGAGGCGTCACAACGCGACATGGCCGTCCGGTACGGCATCGCCGCTCCGCTCCGCAAGGGATCGTTCTTCTGGCGACGCATCTTCACGCCCGTCTATCGCCTGCTCCCGTGGCGGCTGCGGCGATGGATCATGTCCACCATGCCGGGGAGCCATCGACGCTGGATGCGGCGGGCGCCACCGTAGTGGAGCGGAACAGATCCGATGAGTGAGCCCGATCGAGGGGAGGAGTTCTCATGGCAGACATCGTTGGTGAGCGGGCACAGCCGGGCCAGGCGATCGTCGACTACGACGAGAAGGTGTTCCCGGATTACGAAGCCGAGCCGGGACAGAAGGCGTACGTCTTCATGCACACGGTGCCGTTCGAGGGTTCCGTCGGCATCGTGAACATGCTCACGGCCACGCGTCTGGCCCGCAAGGGCTTCGACCTGAGCATGGTGCTGTTCGGCCCTGCCTCGTTGATGGTATCGGCGACACGCGGGTTCCCGAACGTCGGCGACGAGGCGTTCCCTGGGCACTTGAACTACAACAACCAGCTCAAGACCATCATGGAGGAGGGCGGCAAGATCTACGCCTGCCGATTCTCTGCGGCCGCGCTGTACGGCATGCGTGAGGTCGACATGATGGAGGGGGTGCAGCCGATCCATCCTCGCGACGTCGCGGATGCCGCCATCCAGGCATGGAAGGAAGGCGCCTTCGTGATGAACACCTGGAACCTCTGACGAGCGAGGATCGAGCGACGATCGACCCGAGCGCCCGAGTCCCCGGGTTCCCCGCTGC
>JBEVGU010000134.1:0-52226 GCA_040511595.1 Actinomycetota bacterium
ATATAAAACAACCCTCTCTGTGTGTTTTTTTTTTGTTCCCGCGGGGTCTTGTTTTTTTGTTTTTTTTTTTTTATTTATTTTTTTCCCCTCTCCCGGGGGGGGCGGCCGCGGGCCCCCCCCCCCCGCTCCATGCGCAGGGCAGGCGGCCGAGCTCCGTCGGCTGAGCGTTCGCGCGTTTCGGTACCCTGGAACCTCCCATGGACCGCGAGACCCTGCTCCTCGTCGCCATCGTCATGCTCACAGTCGCGGCGTTCGCGGTGGGGGTCAGCGGGTGGATCCTGCTCGCCCGCGACCGGCGCTCTCGTCTCGCGCTCGCCTCCCCGGCCACGGGCGCGGCGGGGCACCCCGAGGTTGCCGAGGAGCGTTGACCATGCTCGAGCTCCTCGACCTGCGAGAGCGGGGCGAGCGCCTCGACGCCACCAGGCTCGAGATCGACCCCACCGTGGCCGACACCGTCGCCGGCATTTTGCAACGCGTCTTCGTCGAGGGCGACGAGGTCCTAATCGAGCTCGCGCACCGATTCGACGGCGCCGATCTATCCGCCGGCGGTGTGCTCGTGACCGACCGGGAGTTCAAGGCTGCGACGGACGACATCGACCCGGAGCTGCGCGCGGCCCTCGACGCCCTGATCGACCGCCTCCGCGGCCTGGCCGCCCGCCAGCTCCCCCGGCCCTGGTGGGACGAGCGCGACGGGATGCGGTTCGGCGAGATCGTGCGGCCGCTCGAGTCGGTGGGCTGCTACGTGCCGGGCGGTCGCGCCGTGTACCCCTCCTCGGTGTGCATGACGGTCGTGCCCGCGGTCGTGGCAGGCGTCGACGAGATCGTGCTCTGCACGCCGCCGCAGACCGACGGCTCGATCCCGACCTCCGTGCTCTACGCCGCGAGGAAGGCCGGGGCCCACTACGTCGCGAAGACCGGGGGCGCCCAGGCGGTGGCGGCGATGGCCTACGGCACCGAGTCGATCCCGAAGGTCGATCGCATCGTGGGCCCCGGCAACGCGTACGTCACCGAGGCGAAGCGCCAGGTCGCGGGCACCGTGGGCATCGACGGCCTCGCGGGACCGTCGGAGCTCGCCATCGTGGCCGACGGCGACGTCGACACCGACATGGCCGCGCTCGATCTGGTGGCTCAGGCCGAGCACGACCCCCAGGCCCGCACGTTCTTCATCACCCCCGACCCCGACCTGGCGGATCGCGTGGCCAAAGCCCTCGACGAAGCCCTCGTCGACGCCGGGCGGCGCGAGATCGTCGATGCCGCCCTCGACCACACGAAAGCCGTGCTCGTGCGTGACCTCGACCAGGCCGCGGAGGTCGTGAACGACCTCGCATCGGAGCATCTGCAGCTGTTGATGCCGGAGCCACACGACTTCCTGCCGAAGGTGCGAAACGCGGGCGCGATCTTCCTCGGTCGCTGGACGGCCGTGCCGTTCGGCGACTACGGCGTCGCCTCGAACCACGTGCTGCCCACGGCCGGCACCGCGCGGTTCTCGAGCGGCCTCCGCGCTTCCGACTACGTCACCGTGTCGTCGGTGGTGCAGCTCGACAAGGCGAGCGCGGCCCGGTTCGCGCCCGGCACGTCGGCGATCGCGAGCGCCGAAGGCCTCGTTGGTCACGCCAGGGCCATGGACGCCCGGGCCGGTGCCGCCGAGGTCGCGGAACCGTGACCCCGGTCGCCGAACCGCGCGCCGGCGTGCGCGACGTCGATCCATACGTCTCGCCGCAGCTCGACGTGGCCGCGCGATTGAACACGAACGAATGCCCGCACCCGCTTCCGGAAGGCTTCTTCGTCGAGCTCGCGGACGCGGTGCGCGACCTGCCGCTGAACCGGTACCCGGACGGCCAGATGACGCGCCTGCGGGAGGACCTCGCGGCACACCACGGGCATACGTTCGAGGGAACGTGGACCGCGAACGGCGCGAACGAGGTGCTGACCGAGCTCCTGCTCGCCTACGGCGGTCCGGCTCAGCGGGCGATCGTGTTCGAGCCGACGTACCTGCTCCACTCACGCCTCTCGTGGCTGACGCACACCGTGCTCGTCCAGCTCAGACTCGACCCCCCGTTCTCCCTCGGCGACGCGGCGATCGACGAGGCGGTCAACGCCGATCCCAACGTCGTGTTCGTCTGCTCCCCGAACAACCCGACCGGCTCCGCGCACCCCCTCGAGGCGGTCGCGTCGCTCGCCGACCGCACGACAGCGCTCGTCGTGGTCGACGAGGCCTACATCGAGTTCGGCGGCGAGAGCGCGCTGAAGCTCGTGGCCGACCACCCGAACGTGGCCGTCGTGCGCACGTTCTCGAAGGCGTTCGCGATGGCGGGCGCGCGACTCGGGTACGTGTTGACGAGCCCCGACGTCGTCGCCGACCTGCAGCGGGTGCGGCTTCCGTATCACATGTCGGCTCTCGCTCAGGCGGCGGGGATCGTCGCGTTGCGCCACCGGGGCGAAGCCCTCGCGCTGCTCGACGCGATCCGGGTCCAACGCGACCGGCTCGTGCGCGAGCTCGGCGCGCTGCCGGGCATGACGGTCTTCCCGAGCGACGCGAACTTCGTGCTGTTCGTGCCGCCGGCGCCCCACGACTCCGGCGAGCTGTGGCGGGCGTTGCTCGAGCGGGGCGTGCTCGTGCGCGACCTGAGCGCCGTGGTGCCGAACGCGCTGCGGGTGACGGCCGGCGCGGAGCACGAGGTCGATCTGTTCCTGACGAGCCTCCGGGAGGTCATCGCCGCATGAGCACGAGTCGCACCGCGAGCGTCGCGCGCACCACGAGGGAGACCGACATCGCCGTCGAACTGAACCTCGACGGATCGGGCTCGGCGGCCAGCGACACCGGCATTCCGTTCTTCGACCACATGCTGCAGCAGCTCGGCACACACGCGGGCTGGGACCTCGACGTGACGTGCAAGGGCGACCTGCAGGTCGACGGTCACCACACCGTCGAGGACTGCGGCATCGCGCTCGGACAGGCGCTGGCGGAGGCGCTCGGCGACAAGTCCGGCATCCGCCGGTTCGCGTCGATCACCGTGCCCCTCGACGAGGCTGCGGTCGAGGTCGCCCTCGATCTCGCGGGACGGAACTTCGTCGTGCACGAGGTGCCGGTCCCCTACGAGACGATCGACGGGTTCGACACGGGGCTCCTCGAGGACTTCGTCCGCGCGTTCGCGCAGGCGGCGAGCTTGACGATCCACGTGCGCCTGCGGTCCGGCCGCTCGCCGCATCACGTCTGCGAGGCGCAGTTCAAGGCGATGGCCAAGGCACTCGGCGACGCCTGCAGCCTCGGCGAGCGCTCCGGCGTGCCGTCGACCAAGGGAACCCTCTCGGGGACACGATGACCCAGACGATCGCCGTGGCCGACTACGGCTCCGGCAACCTCCACTCGGTTTCGCGCGCGATCGCGCGCGTCGGTGGTCGTGCCCTCGTGACGCGGGACGCGGCGGAGATCGCCGCCTCCGATGCCCTCGTGATCCCGGGCGTCGGTCATTTCGGCGCGTGCATGCGCGCGATCTGTCAGCACGGTCTGGATCGCGCGATCCACGACTTCCGCTCGAGCGGCCGGCCGGTGTTCGGCGTCTGCGTCGGCATGCAGGTGCTGTTCGAGTCCAGCGACGAGGACGTCGAGCCGGGACTGGGCGTGCTGCGCGGCACGGTCGAGCGCCTCCCCGCCGACGTGAAGGTGCCGCACATGGGCTGGAACACGATCACGTGGCCCGCGAGGCATCCCTACACCGACGGCATCCCGGACGGCACACGGTTCTATTTCGTGCACTCGTTCGCGCCCGGGATCACCGACGCGACGGTGGGCACGACGACGTACGGACGCGCGTTCGCCGGCGCAGTCGCCGACGGGAACGTCTTCGCCACCCAGTTCCACCCGGAGAAGTCGAGCGATGCCGGCCTGTACCTGTACGAGCGGTTCGTGAGGTCGCTCGCATGATCGTGATCCCTGCGATCGACCTGCGGGATGGGCGAGCGGTCCGCCTGGTGCAAGGCGACCCCGAGAACGAGACCGCCTACTCGGCCGACCCGGTCGAGGTCGCGGTCCGCTTCCAGGAGGAGGGCGCTCGTCGCCTGCATGTCGTGGACCTCGACGCCGCGTTCGGCGACGGGAACAACCGGGCGGTGGTGGCCGAGATCTGCCGATCGGTGCAGGTGCCCGTGCAGGTCGGCGGCGGCATGCGCTCGCCCGGAACGATCGAGGAGTTGCTCGCGGCGGGCGCCGCGCGCGTGATCCTCGGCACCGCTGCCGCGACGGACCCGACGTTCGTCCGCCGGGCAGTCGAGGAGCACGCCGAGGCGATCGTGGTGGCGGTCGACGTGCGGGGTGGCCGGGTCATGGTGCGCGGCTGGCAGGAGGAGGGACCGGCGCTCGCGGAGGCGATCCCCGCGCTCGACGACGCCGGCGCGCCTCGCTACCTCGTCACCTCGATCGCGCGCGACGGGACGTTGCGGGGCCCCGACATGACCCTCTACGAAGACATCCAGCGCCTGACCGACACGCCGATCATCGCGAGCGGCGGGGTACGCGACGCCGACGACGTGTGGGCGCTCCGCGATCTCGGCTGCGAGGCGGCCGTCACCGGCAAGGCGCTGTACGAGAAGACGCTGAAGCTCGCACAGGTGATCCGAGGGTGAGGAAGTCGTGAGCCTGGCCAAACGAGTGGTGCCGTGCCTCGACGTCGACGCCGGCCGCGTCGTGAAGGGCACGCGGTTCCAGGAGCTCCGCGACGCCGGCGATCCAGTCGAGCTCGCCGCGCACTACGACCGCGAGGGCGGCGACGAGCTGGTGTTCCTCGACATCACGGCCACCGTGGAAGGTCGCGCCGCCACGCTCGACGTGGTCGCGCGCACCGCCGAGCAGGTGTTCATCCCCCTCACCGTGGGCGGGGGCGTGCGACGCGACGAGGACGTGCGCGAACTCCTGCGCGTCGGCGCCGACAAGGTCGCCGTGAACTCCGCGGCCGTAAGGGACGCGTCGTTGCTGCAACGCTGCGCCGACCGGTTCGGCACCCAGTGCATGGTGGTCGCCATCGACGCCAAGCGCCGCGCCGGGAGCGACGGGTGGGAGGTCTTCATCGACGCCGGCCGCACCCCGACGGGGCTCGACGCGATCCAATGGGCTGTGGAAGCCACGGCCGAGCGGGGCGCCGGCGAGGTGCTGGTGACCTCGATGGACCGGGACGGCACCGGCGAGGGCTACGACCTCGAACTGCTGCGCGCGATCGGTGGTGCGGTGCGGGTCCCGGTCGTGGCGAGCGGCGGTGCGGGGGATCTCGGCCACTTCGTCGAGGCCCTGATCGACGGCGGGGCCGACGCCGTGCTCGCGGCCAGCCGCCTGCATTTCGGGCAGCTCACGATCCGGGAGATCAAGGAGTCGCTGCGCGACCACGGCGTCGAGGTGCGCCTGTGAACGAGCCAGTCGACCGTCCGGCCACACCCGACCGCTCGGCGCTCGACCGCTCGCCCGTCGATCTCGACGCCCTCCGCTGGGATGGAAGCGGGCTGATCCCGGTCATCGCGCAGGACGCGGAGGGCGGCGAGATCCTCATGATGGCCTGGGCGAACCGCGAGGCGCTCGAGCGGACGGTGGCCGAAGGTCGCATGGTCTATTGGTCGCGGTCGCGACAGGAGCTCTGGCGCAAGGGCGACACGAGCGGCCATGTGCAGCACTGGCAGGAGCTGCTGGTCGACTGCGATGCCGATGTGATCGTCGCTCGTGTGCACCAGGAGGGGGCGGCGTGCCACACGGGCGAGCGGAGCTGCTTCTTCCGCTCGCTCGGGCATACACCATCGGCCGGCTGAGCGTCGCCATCGGCTCACGGTTGCCCGTTCCAGCCTGCCCCGCCAGTATTGGACGACCGATGTCCGAGCATGTTCCACCCCTGGGCTCCATCGATCGCCGCGACCCGACGTTCCGGGATGAGCTCGAGCACGCGCGCGAGCTGCGGGTCGCGATCGTCGAGGCACTCGGCGACGGCTTCATCCGGACGGACGCCAACGGCACGATCCTCGAGGTCAACGACGCCTTCTGTCGGATGGTCGGCTACGACGCGGACGACGTGATCGGCCTCGCCTCGCCGCATCCGTGGTGGCGGGACGACGAGGCACATCGGGCACTGGAGGCCGCGCTCGTCTCACTCCGCGACCACGCACACCGCCGCGCCGGATTCGAGGGCGATCTCGTCGGTCACGACGGGGGGCGGCTGCACGTAGCGGCCGACCTCGCGGCGCTGCGCTCCTCCGATGGCGACGTCGTCGGGTTCGTCGGCACGATCAAGGACGTCTCGGAGCGCGCGGCCGCCGACGAGCTGGCGGAGCGACTGACGTCCCTCACGGAACAGCTCGCTCCGCAGCTGCGCGAGGACGAAGTCCTCGACGTGATCCTCGACGGGGTCTTCGACGCCGTGGAACCGAAGGGCGTCGGCTTGCTGCTTCCCACGGAGGACGGCACCGCCCTCAGCCCTCGCCGCCACCGGGGCCTGGGGTGGAGTGAGGACGAGCCGCCGCTGCCATTGGACGCCGACCTCCCCCCGACGAGGGCGTTCCGCGAGGGCACGGCCTTCTTCTTCGCCGACCGGGACCGGATGCTCGAGGAGTTCCCCGACGTTCGTCCGTTGCTGAACGAGCGCGATCACCACGCGAGAGCATCCTTGCCGCTGCGAGGGCGACACGGGCCGACCGCCGTGCTGCACCTGCTGTTCCCCTCGTCGCGGTCGTTCACCCGCCGGCAACGCAGCTTCCTGCGTGACATCGCCGACCGATGCGGCCTGGCCCTCGAACGAGCCGGTCTCTACGAGGCCCAGCGCCGCGACGCAGAACGGGCGAGGGAGCTGCAGCTCGCGTTCGCGGAGCTCGCCGGCGTCGCGACACCCGCGGCGGTCGCTCACATCGTGCTGCATCAGGCCGTGCCGGCGCTCGGCGGCCGGGCGGGTTCCATCTCCCTGCTCGACGAGGCGAGGACGGAGCTCCGGCTGCTCTCCCATGCGGGGTTCGACGAAGGCTCGGCCGGCGGCTGGGACGTACTGCCGATCGGAGCGCGACTCCCGGGGACCGACGCCGTCCGCGAGCGCACGCCGATCTACCTCGAAGACCGTGGCTCGATCGCCGAGCGTTATCCCGACCAGGTGGAGATGAGCCGTGACGCAGGTGACCGCGCCTGGGCCGCCCTGCCGCTCATGCACGGCGTCCAGCCGATCGGCCTGTTGTTCGTCAACTTCGCCGCTCCCCAGCCGTTCGACGACCCTCAACGTCTGTCGCTCGAGACCATGGCCGACCGGGCCGCCTCGGCCATCGATCGCGCCAGGAAGTACACGCACGAGCACGATGTCGCGGTGACGCTCCAACACAGCCTGCTCCCGGCCGACCTTGTCTCCCGGCCGTCGGTCGAGATCGCGACCCGGTACGAAGCCGGCGCCGAAGGGCTCGACGTGGGCGGTGATTGGTACGACGCGATCGGCCTGCCCGACGGCCGCATCGCCCTCACCGTCGGCGACGTGGTCGGGCGGGGACTCGCGGCCGCGGCCACGATGGGCCACCTGCGGAGCGCGCTGCGAGCCTTGGCGTTGAGGGGAGCGGGACCTTCGGACGTGCTGCAGGGCCTCGACGAGTTCGCGCAAGCTGCGTCGGGCACCCACATGGCCACGGTCGCCTACGCGGAGCTGCAACCCACCACGGGCGAGCTCGCCTACGCGTGCGCCGGGCACCCGCCACCGGTGCTCCTGCCCCGTTCGGGCCACCCCCGCCTACTGGAAGACGGCCGGTCGCCGATCCTGGAAGTGCAGCCGGGCGCCGAGCCTCGCCCCTCGGCCACGGTGCACATGTCGGAGGGTGACGCCATCGTCCTGTACACCGACGGTCTGACGGAACGACGTGACGAGCCCCTGGAGACGGGCCTGCACCGGCTGCTCGAGGCGCTCGCCGCCGCCGGAGGCTCCGAGCCCGAGGCGATCTGCGACCTCCTGTTGCAGCGTGTCGCTTCGCCGGGTTCGCGCGTGGACGACGTCGCCCTGCTCTGTGCCCGCTTCCAAGGCGCGACCTCGCACGTGGTGACGGTCCCCGCACGCGCCGAAGCGCTGGCCACCGTGCGGGCGGCGGTCGATGGGTGGCTCGAAGATCTCGACCCGTCGAGCGCCCTGCGGGATGACCTCGTGCTCGCCGTGAGCGAGGCGAGCGCCAACGCCGTGGAGCACGCGTATCGGAACGGTGGGGCCGGGGAGATCACGATCGAAGGCACGAAGGGCCGCGATGTGGTCCTGCGGGTGATCGATCATGGCTCGTGGCGCGGGTCGGGCGGGGACCCGAGCCGTGGCCGCGGCATGCACATCATGCGCTCGCTCGTGGACGACATGGAGGTCGAGCGGCGCGCCGACGGCACAACCATCATCCTCCGCCGCTCGCTGGATGGAGGGGGTGGTCCGTGAACCTGACCGTCGCGCTCGAACGGCGTGACCCCGCGGTGGTCGTTGAGGTGGCCGGTGAGATCGACCTGTCGAACGCCTCGTCGCTCGAGCGCCAACTGCTGGGGGCGCTGCAGGATGCCGACGCGTTGGTGGTCGACCTGCACCGGGTCGCCTACCTCGACAGTTCGGGGCTGGCCTGCCTTCACCGCATCTTCCTCGCGACCGACGATCGAAGGGTCCCGATGCGGTTGGTGACCGGGGGGAACGGGGTGAGCCAGCGCTTGCTCGCCATGACCGGCCTCGACCAGGTGCTGCCGACGTCTGTCTCGATCGACGAGGCGATACGGTCCCTGAACGCGCCCGATCGCTGATCCACGAGCGCGTCGGCCTTCAGGGCGCGGCTACACTCCGGGTCCCATGCTCAAGCTGGTCGTCCCGAAGGGCTCGCTCGAAGAGCAGACGCTGCGCCTGTTCAACGCTGCCGACCTGCCGATCCGTCGGTCATCGAACCGTGAGTACCACGGCAGCATCGACGACGAGCGCATCCAGCAGGTCAGCATGCTGCGCCCCCAGGAGATCCCGACCTACGTCGCGGACGGCCTGTTCGACCTCGGCATCACCGGTCAGGACTGGATCGCCGAGACCGGCGGCGACGTCGAGGTGCTCACGAGCCTCAGCTACGCGAAGACGGGCACGGGCCACGGCACGAAGATCGTGCTCGCCGTGCCGAACGATCACCCTGCGGACCGCGCGAGCGAGATGCCTCCGGGCTCGCGCATCTCGACCGAGTTCGTCGCGATCACCGAGCGCTACTTCTCGAATCTCGGCATCGATGTGAAGGTGGCGTGGAGCTACGGAGCGACCGAAGCGAAGGTGCCCGAGATCGTCGATGCGATCGTCGACGTCACCGAGACGGGCAGCACCCTGCGGGCTCACGGGCTGAAGATCATCGAGACGCTGCTCACGTCCGAGCCCGTCCTGGTCGCGAACAAGGTCTCCGTCGCGGACCCGGTGAAGCGAGCGGCGATGGACGACGTCACGACGCTGTTGCTCGGGGCGCTGGCGGCCGAGGGTCGCGTGCTGATCAAGCTGAACGTCGCCGAGACCGACCGGGACGCGGTGCTCGCGGTCGTTCCTTCGATGAAGGCCCCGACCGTGTCCCCGCTCGCCGACGGCGGCTTCGCGATCGAGACCGTGGTCGACAAGCGTGGCGTGAACCGACTGATCCCGCAGCTCAAGGCGGCAGGGGCAACCGACATCCTCGAGATGCCGATCTCGAAGATCGTGCCCTGACCTGCTCCTCGGCCGCCATCAACGCCGCCCCTCCCACGGGGTTGACATCCGCCGGGTGTGACGTCATACTGACGTCTATGCTGATGACAGAAGACAGCGCATTTGCTGTCAGGAGAAGCGTCAGGAGGGCGTCATGATGATGGATCCAGGATTCCGAACCGACCTCATGCGATTCCGCATGGAGGAGATCGAACGGGCCGCGTCCGAGCATCACCGCGCCCACCGGCGCACGTCGTCGCCGAGGCGCCCGGAAGCCGGCCACGGGCCCTCGGAGCACTGACGTGGAGACTGCGCCGTTCCTCGACGCGATCGAGGCCGACCTCGCCGCCGCCGTCGAGGGTGACGACGATGCCGGCCGGTCGACCGCTCGCCTGAGCGCGGTGCTGCGCTCGTCGCTGCAGCTGCGTCTGTTCGACGCGATGGGCCAGGCCTCGCTCGAGCTCTCGGAGCAGATGAGCTCCGCACACGTCGAGGTGCGGCTCGCGGGGCGAGACGTGGAACTCGTCTACGTCTCGGACGAGCCGATCGCCCCGACGGCCGGGGAGGGCGACGACGACGGCGGCACGGCGAGACTGACGCTCCGCATGCCGGAGTCGCTCAAGGCCGCCGTGGAGCGAGCCGCCGATCGGGAAGGACGCTCGACGAACGCCTGGCTGGTCGCCGCCGTCAAGCGAGCCCTCGAGCATCGAGGTCGTCGCAGGGCCGGCAATCGCCTCACTGGTTTCGGGCAGAGCTGAGGACACACGCACATGGAGCCGACGACGTACGACATCACGGGCGACCTCACGGTGCGCATGCGCCTGCGGTCGGCAGACGTCCACATCCGGGAGACGGGATCGAACACGGCGACCGTGCACGTCACGGGCGAGCGCGAGGCCGATGAGGTCTCGGTCGAACATACCCCTTCACCTGCCGGCTCGCTACTCCAGATCGTGCAACGGAGGGCGTTCGGCACCTGGGGTCCCCGGGACGACGACCTGCGGATCGACGTGGACGTGCCCGCCGGGACCATCGCCGAGGTCGTGACGGGATCCGGCGACCTGTCCGCGGACGGCGGGTTGGGGAAACTCAGCTTCCAGTCCGGTTCTGGCGACGCCGAGGTCGGCACCGTGTCCGGACCGGTCCGGATCAAGACGGCGAGCGGCGACGTTCGAGTCGACGCCGTCGGTGGTGACGCCTCCGCGGCGACGGCATCGGGCGACATCGTGCTCGGTTCGATCGGCGGATCGCTGAGTGGCCGGACCGCGTCGGGCGACATCGATGTCGGAGACCTCGACGGGGCCGCCGAGATCATGTCGGCGTCGGGCGACATCAGGATCGCCTCCGCACGGGCCGACGTCTCGCTGCGCTCGGTGTCCGGCGACATCGAGGTCGGCGTGCCCTCCGGCTCGCGGGTGTGGTTCGACGTCTCGTCCACGTCTGGCGATACCGTGACGGAATTGGCCCCGGGAGACGACGACGGGGGCGACGCTTCGTTCGAGATCCGGGCCTCGTCGGTGAGCGGAGACATCCGCATCCGACGCGCTCGGCCGCGGGAAGCGTCATCCACCTGACTCCTTGACCCGCCGTTTCCCCGCCCGTACCCTCGCCGAGCAACCCAGCGGCGAGGCCAGCGGGGGAGGGATCGTCGTGCAGAGCGTGGTCGTACGGATGCTGACCGGCCTCCCGATCGCGATGGCGACGGTCGCACTGGCGGCCACACCCGCCCTCGCCGTGGCCGGCAGGCTCGACCGTTCCTTCTCCGGTGACGGGCGGGTGACCGCCTTCCCCAAGGGCGCGATGGGGTTCGCGGTGGCCATCGACGCCAAACGGCGGATCCTCGTGGCCGGCCCCACGCTGGGCGCCGGGACGAACTTCGCGATCGCGCGCTTCCTGCCGAACGGGTCGCTCGACCGCCACTTCGGCGGCGGCGACGGCCGCGTCACGACCGACCTCGGTGGCTCCGACTACGCGTTCGACCTCGCGCTCGGATCGAGAGGACGCATCGTCGTCGCGGGCGAGCGCGACCGACCCTCCGGCTCCGCGATGGCGCTCGCCGTCTACGGCCCACGCGGCGCGCTCGATCGGCGGTTCTCCAAGGACGGCATCGCGTTCGTGCGGTTCGGCAAGCGGTTCCAGGGAGCGAACGCGGTCGCGGTCGGCCGCGGCGGGAAGATCGTGATCGCGGGGTCGACGTCGAACGGCGAGACCAGCCGGTGGGCCTTGGCGCGCCTGCTTCCCGGCGGGCCCCGCGATCGCCGGTTCGGCGGCGACGGGCGGGTCACCCTGGATCTGTCCTCGAGCGCCGAACAGATCAACGACATCGCGATCGTGCGACGCGGCGCGATCGTCGCGGCAGGCTCGGCCGAGGTCGGCCTGACGCCGCGCATCGCGATCGCGCGCGTCCGGGCAAGCGGGAGGCTCGACCGCATCTTCGGCAACGACGGCACGAAGACCACCGACGTGGCCCGGGGCGCCGACGCCGCCGACGGCGTGACCATACAGCCTGACGGCAAGCTGGTCGTCGTCGGCCACGTCGCGAACCAGGGCAAAGCCGATTGGGGGGTGCTGCGCTACGGCCGCAACGGCAGGCTCGACGACAGCTTCGGCGGCCACGGCATCCGCATCCTGCGCTTCGGCTCCGACTACGAGTTCGCCTCCGACTCGGCGGTGCAGCCGAACGGACGCATCGTGGTCGTGGGACGCATCCGTCGCAAGGACAACGACCAGTTCGGGGTCGTCCGGCTCAAGCCCAACGGCGCGTACGATCTGAACTTCTCGAAGGACGGCAGGCTGGTCGTGGACTTCGGCGGCGAGAGCGACACGGCGCGAGCGGTCGTGCTGCAGCCCAACGGCCGGATCGTGGTCGCCGGCGACGCTTCCGATCGAGGGTCGCGGCGGATCGGGGTCGCGAGACTGTTGGCATCCTGACCACCATTGACAGCACGGGGGGTGGGTGTGCCACAATCTGCACAGATGTTTGAATCGACGTTCAACAACGTATCCGGCACGTAGCGGCGCCACGCGCGCGTATCCCGCGCCCGTGCGTGCCAGGGGACCTCTCGTCGAACGGGGGGTCCTTTCGTTTCCGGAGAACGGCGTCGGCAAAGGGGTAGCACGATGAGCGACACGATCGAGGAACGGATCGCGCGGGAGGCGGACGCGCTCGAGCACGATTGGAAGACCAACCCCCGCTGGGGAGGCGTGGAACGACATTATTCCGCCGAGGACGTGATCCGGCTCCGGGGATCGTTCCTGGTCGACCAGACGATCGCGCGCCTCGGGGCCGAGCGCCTGTGGGAGCTCGTGAACGAGACCGACTACGTGACCGCGCTCGGCGCGTTGACGGGCGGGCAGGCCGTCGAGATGGTGAAGGCCGGCTTGCACGCCATCTACCTGAGCGGCTGGCAGGTCGCGGCCGACGCGAACCTAGCCGGCCACACCTATCCCGACCAGTCCTTATATCCCGCCAACTCTGTGCCGGCCGTCGTGCGGCGCATCAACAACGCGCTGCAGCGCGCCGACCAGATCGCGTGGAGCGAGGGGCGCGAGACGCGCTCGATGGTGCCGATCTTGGCCGACGCGGAAGCCGGGTTCGGGGGCGCCCTGAACGCCTTCGAGCTGATGAGGGCCATGATCGAGGCCGGCGCCGCGGGCGTCCACTTCGAGGACCAGCTCGCGAGCGAGAAGAAGTGCGGCCACCTCGGCGGCAAGGTCCTCGTGCCGACCGACCAGTTCGTCCGCACGCTCAGCGCAGCCCGACTCGCCGCCGACGTGCTGGACGTGCCCACCCTGGTCGTGGCCCGAACCGATGCCCTCGCGGCCACCCTGCTCACGAGCGACATCGACCCGCGAGACCGCAGATTCGTGAAGGGTGAGCGCACCCACGAGGGGTTCCATCGGGTGCGCAACGGCATGGAGGCGGCGATCGCCCGAGGGCTGGCCTACGCGCCCTACGCTGATCTGCTCTGGTGCGAGACGGCGACGCCCGACCTCGACGAGGCGCGGGCGTTCGCCGAGGGCATCCACGCGATGTATCCCGACACGCTGCTCGCGTACAACTGCAGCCCGTCGTTCAACTGGAAACAGCACCTCGACGACGACGAGATCGCCCGGTTCCAGAAGGAGCTCGGCGCGATCGGCTATCGGTTCCAGTTCATCACTCTCGCGGGGTTCCACGCGTTGAACGAGAGCATGTTCGCGCTCGCTCGCGGCTATGCCGACGAAGGCATGAGCGCCTACGTGCGCCTGCAGGAGCGCGAGTTCGGTTTGGAAGCTGAGGGCTACACCGCCACGCGGCACCAGGCCGAGGTCGGCACCGGCTACTTCGACGAGGTCTCCCGCGTGATCAGCGGCGGCAGCTCCTCGACGCTCGCGCTCACGGGATCGACCGAGGAGACGCAGTTCGCGGACTGACGCGCACCCACCCCCCCACGGCGCCGGAAGACCACCGGAAACGAAGGCGAGTATGCTGGTGTACCCGCCCGAGGGTGGAGAGAAGGTACGCATGGCGTTCGCGCGTCTCCGGCTTCCACCCGGCCGCCGCTTGTTGGGCCCAGCCGACCCCCGACATCTGCTCGCAGGACTCGCACTGGCGATCGTCCTCCCGCTGATCGCCGCCTGGATGGCATCGGACGTTTGGGTCTTCGATCGCTTCCCGAGCCTCCCCTTCCTGACAGCAACGGTGCTTGCGGCGATCGTCGGGCGTTTGAGCGCCGGCCTGGTCGCCACCCTCTGGTCATGCCTCCTGATCGTCTACCTTCGGATCCCGCCGCTGCATCAGCTCGACGTCGGTGACACCCAGGACCTCGTGGAGATCCTGCTGTTCCTCGGCGTTTCCCTGGCCGTGGCCTACACGCTCGCGGTCAAAGACATCGCGCGCGAAGACGCGGAGCGCGTGGGATCGGAGATCCAGCGCCTCGCTCGCGAGCTGGCTGGCGAGCGCAACACGATGCAGCAGATCCTGCAGCAGATGCCCGGGGCGGTCATGATCGCCGATGCCGGTGGACGGTTGACGTTCGCCAACCGTCGCGCCCAGGAGATCCTCGATCACGCCTTCGAGCCGGGATCGCCGTTGGCTGCCTATTCGGATGTCGTGCCCTGGATCGCCCGTCGGCCGGACGGGTCCGTCTACGGATCGAGCGAGTATCCGCTCGCCCGGTCCCTCGAGACCGGTGAGGTGATCATCGGGGAAGCGATGTCGATCGAGTGGGCCAAGGGCGCCGCCGCGGTCGCGATCGAGGTCGACGCAGCACCGATCGTCGGCCCCACCGCGGATGGGAGCCGGATCATGGGCGCCGTGACGGTCTTCCAGGACGTGACCGAGCGCATCGAGACCCATGCGCGGCTCGAGCGAGCCACCGAGCAGCTCGCGCACATCCAGACGGTCACCGACGTGGCGCTCTCCGGCCTCGGCTTCGACGAGCTCGCGACTCAGCTCCTGCGCAAACTGCGGTCGGCGCTCGAGACCGATTCCGCGACCCTATTGCTCGTTGACCGGAGCGGTCAGGCCCTCGTCGAGCGCACGACCGTCGGGGTCGAGACCGATGGTCCGGAGATGACGATCCCGATCGGGGCCGGCATCGCGGGCAGGATCGCCAGCACCGTCGCGCCGCTCGTTGCGATCGACGTGTCGGTCTACAAGTCGGAACGGCCTTGGCTCACCCGCATGATGCGATCGTTGATGGGTGTCCCCCTCGTGTACCGGGGCAGGGTCACCGGCGTGATCCACGTCGCGACCAGGGAAGAGCGCGCGTTCACGGCCGACGACGTGGAGCTCATCGAGCTCGCCGCCAGCCGCATCGCGTCGGCGCTCGAACGAGCGTCGCTCTACGATAGCCGCTCCGCGATGTCGGCTGCGCTGCAGAAGAGCCTGGTGCCCGGGTCCCTCCCCTCGATCGCCGGACTCGATATCGCCGCCCTCTATCGGCCGTACTCCCCCGACGACGAGATCGGCGGTGACTTCTACGGCGTGTTCCCGCACGGCGAGGATTCATGGGGCGTCGTCGTCGGAGACGTCTCGGGCAAGGGTGCCGAGGCAGCCGCGATCATGGGACTCGCGGCGCACAGCATCGGTGCGCTCGCCCGCAACGAATCCCGGCCCAGCGCCGTGCTGGGAACGTTGAACGAGCTGCTGCTCCGGGCCGAGTCGGTGGCATCGGAACGATTCTGCACCGCGTGTGAGATGCGGCTGCGCATGGGTCCCGACCGCCTGCGCATCACCGTGTGCTCTGCGGGACATCCGTTGCCGTTCGTGGTGCGGCGCGACGGTCGGGTCGAGCAGGTGGGTTCTCCCGGCACGCTGCTCGGCGCCTTCGACGACCCGGTGCTGCACGACGTGACCATCGACCTCGAGCGAGGGGAAGCCATCGTCGCATACACCGACGGCCTCGTGGAGCACCGTGGCGTCGGCATCGACGTGGGGGAGCGGAATCTCGCCGATCTGCTGGCGGGATGTGCGCGCCTGCCGGCCGACGAGATCGTGCGCGGCATCGAGACCAGGATGGTCGACGGTGCGGTCCTCGATGACGACGTGGCACTCGTCGTGATCACGAAAGACTGATCGCCCGGCGTCATCCGCCGGATCCCCGGTCCGCATGACCTGCCGTGGGCGGTCGGGTCTGGCACCCTGCCGGGAACTGTTAGGCCGCGGCCGAACGGGAGTTGCCTTCGAGCAGCTCGAGGACTGCCGCCTCCAGCACGAAGCGGGCCTCATCGTCATCGGGCAGCGTGCCGTTCTCGTGGGCGACCGCCCCGACGGTGCTCCCTTCGCGGAAGCGATCGAAGACCCTCGGGTCGATGTAGGACGCGCGACACACGGCCGGCGTGTTGCCAAGATGCTCGGCGACGTGCCGAACGGTCGCCGAGACCTGCCGCCGCTTGGACGTCGCCGGACCGCTCTCCGCATCGCTCCTGGCGACGATCGCGGCGGCGAGCACGGTCGCGTGCCACGTTCTGAAATCCTTCGCGGTGTGTTCCTGGCCGACGAGGCCCTTGAGATAGTCGTTGATGTCGCCGGAACGAACATCGCGCCAGCGGTCGTCCTCCCGGTAGGCCAAGAGCTCCACACCACCCGATCGGCGCCGCTTGAGGCGCCCGAACAGCGGGACGAGCGAGATGTCGTCGACCCGATGCTGTCGGCGCAGCCCTCCCTTCGCGGTGTAGTCGAACACCAGGGTCGATCCCTCGATCCGCACGTGGCTCTTGCGGATCGTGGCGAGTCCGAACGATCCGTTGCGGTCGGCGTAGGTCTCGGACCCGATGCGGAACGTGGCTCGGTCCAGCAGGCGCACGGCCGCGGCCATCACGCGTTCCCGGGGCACGCCGTCGAGGGCGAGGTCTCGGGCGATCCTCTCGCGCATCGCCGGCAGCTCCCGGGCGAATGACTCGATGCGTCGGAACTTCTTCGAGTCCTGCCGTTCGCGCCACACCGGGTGGTACAGGTACTGGCGCCTGCCGGCGGCGTCGGTGCCGGCAGCCTGGAGATGCCCATCGGGGTCGCTGCAGATCCACACGTCGGTCCAGGCCGGTGGGATCGCGAGATCCTCGATACGCTCGAGCTCGACCTGATCACGCACGGGACGGCCCCGAGTGTCCTCGTAGGAGAACCCCGAGCCGCGTCGTCGCCGAGCGACGCCCGGCGCTGTCGGGTCGACACGATGGAGGCGTGGCACCGCGCAGGTATGCCCGTGCGCCTCGGCTCGCAAACGGCCCGGCGTGATCAGGCGTCGACCGCGCGTCGCAACCGCTCGATGGTCTGGGTCAGGATGCGGGAGACGTGCATCTGGCTGACGCCGATATCCTCGGCGATCTCGCTCTGGGTGAGATCGCGGAAGAACCGCAGGTACAGCACCCGGCGATCCCGGGGCGAGAGCTCCGCGACGACCGGCGCGAGGGTCGCCCATTCGTCGAGCAGCTCGACCGAAGGATCCTCCTCGCCCAAGGAGTCGACGGGAGCCCTGGCGTCCTCGCCCGCGGGGGTATCGAGCGATCCGATCGAGTAGGCCTGCACGGCGTCCATGGCCTCAGCGATGTCGTCAGTGCCGACGCCGAGGTGCTCCGCCAGCTCCGGGATCGTCGGCGACCGTCCCAGCGATTGCGTCAAGCCGGGCAGGGATCGGTTGATGCGAACCGCCAGCTCTTGGAGACGACGGGGCACGCGCATGGCCCATCCCTTGTCCCGGAAGTGTCGCTTCAGCTCTCCGACGATCGTCGCTGCGGCGTAGGTCGAGAACTGCACCCCCCGCGAGCGATCGAAGCGATCGATCGCGTTGAGCAAGCCGATGTTGCCGACCTGCACTAGGTCCTCGACCGGCTCACCTCGTCCCGCGAAGCGTCGAGCGAAGTATTCAACGAACGGCTGGAAGTGCACGGCGATCGCGTCGCGCGCCTCGTCGTCGGGCATCCGGTCGAACAGCCCATCGATTTCGGCATCGTCGGGGCGCTCCCGAGCCGATCCGGCGGTGCCCTGCTCGCTCACTCGTGCACGGTCCGCATGCGCAGCTCGATCGCGGGATCCCCGTCGATCTCGACCGCAGCCACGTGGTCCGCCAGACCTTCGATCACGCGCCACGACAGACTGTCTCGATCTCCTGAGGGCCTCCCGCCGCCTCCTCCCTGCACCCAGATGACCAGCTGAAGCGCGACCGTGTCGGGGCTCAGCTCGACGCGAAGACGCCTGCCGTCCTCGGCTCGGGTCAACAGGAACGTGCACGCTTCCGCGGCCGCGATCCGCAGGTCATCGACCGAGTCGTAGGGCAGCGCCAGACGCGATGCAACGCTCGCCACCACGGCGCGAACGACGCCGATCGATTGCGGGTCGGCGGGCAGATCCAGCCGGACGTCCGTCGTGCGTTCCTCCACCGGCTTCTCCTTATACTGAGCGGCGTGCCGACCGGTTTCGAGCGGGGGCGGCCGCATCACGATAGAGGAGTTCTCCATGGAACCGACGTTCGAAACGCATGCGGCGAACGGCTGGACGGTGGTGAGCATCAGTGGTGAGCTCGACCTCTCGACATCGGCTGCGCTGCGTTCGGCGTTGGAGTCCGGGCTCGCCGACGATCCCCCTCGCCTCGCCGTCGACCTCACCAAGGTGTCGTTCATGGATTCCAGCAGCCTCGGGGTGCTCGTCGCGTACCTGAAGCGAGCACGGGAGCAAGCGGGAGACCTGATGCTGGTCGGCGTCCAGGGGTCTCCGGCGAAGGTGATCTCGCTCACCGGACTCGACGCGGTCTTCCGCATGGAGGACTCCCTCGCCGATCTGCCGGCGTGACCGGCGACGCGAGGGCCTTCGGCTCACGACGGGCCACGCTCGAGGTCCCCGGCAACCCCGACTCGCTGGCGACGATCAGAGCATTCGTCGCGAGGATGCTCGCGCCCGCCCTCGATGACGACGAGCGCGTCGAGGACCTGAAGCTGGCGGTCGACGAGATCTGTGCCCGGACCGACGGGGGCACGGTGGTGGTGACCCTCGAGATCGACCGGGCACGATGCGTGGTCATCTGCGACGGGGTCGCCGCCTCCGCGAACGACGACCTGGGGGTGATGCGCGAACAGCTGCTCGACGCGCTCGTCCGGGACGTCGAGTGGTCGAGGACCGAGCACGGGTCGGGACGCGCGCGCTTCACCCTTCCCCTGGAGTGAATCCTCGCCACCGATCGGCGTGAGAGGTTTGGATCGGCCTCAAGAACGGTATCGAGCCGTTCGCCATCGATGAGACGGATGAGCCGGTGAACAGCGCGCAACCGCATGCCGAGATCACGATCTATCCTCAGCCGAGCGAGTGCGGGCCATGACCGCTCACTCGTTCGAGGCGGAGGTCGCGGGCGGCGTCGCCCGCGTGCGCGCGAGTGGCGATCTCGACATCTCGTCGGCACCCGAGCTCGAACGCACATTGCTCACGGTCGAGACCGACGACGAGGTCCGATCGGTGATGCTCGATCTGCGGTCGCTCCGATTCCTCGACTCCACCGGCCTCCGGGTCGTGCTCGCGGCCGACGCGCGGCTCCGCTCGCAGGGTCGCACGCTCACCGTCGTCAAGGGACCGCCGTCGGTCCACAGGGTCTTCCAGCTCGCGTTGTTGGAAGACAGGATCCGCCTCGTCGAGGGTGAGCCCGACGATCCTCGGTCCGCGACCCGCCCACCTGCCGACTCGACCCCGTGAGTGACCCGCTGATGCTACGCCTCGAACCGAGCCCGTCCGCGGTCGGTCGCGCCAGGGCGACGATCGATCGCTTCGAGGGACGACTCTCTGCCCGGACGATCGAGGACGCTCGGTTGCTCGTGAGCGAACTGGTCACCAACAGCCTGCGCCACGCATCGCTCGAGGGCAACCAGGAGATCGAGGTGTCATTCTCGCTCGACGACCGGGCCCTGCACGTCGAGGTCCTCGACCCCGGGCGGGGCTTCAGTCCGCGCGCTCGAACATCTCGGGAAGCCGATGAATCGGGATGGGGTCTGTTCCTGGTGGCCCAACTCGCCGACCGCTGGGGGGTGCGACACGACGGTCCGACCTGCGTCTGGTTCGAGCTCGACGTGGGGGATCGCTAGAACCGGCACGCCGGACCGGCGCCCGAGTCGGTTTAGGCGGCGAACGGGTGGGTATCTCCCGGGCTGACTTTCTCCGAGACGACCAGGGAGGTTTCGATGAGCATCACGATCGCCGATGACGTTCTTCGTGGCCACCTGGCCCCGGGGGATGCCCGGCTCGGACGGGTCCACGAGTCCGGGCGTGTGTGCCAGCAGGACGGGTGCACGACCGTGCTGTCGATCTACAACGCGACCGGATGGTGTTGGCAGCACGAGAAGCCCCACGCATACGTGCTGCAAGCGCCGCGGAAGCGACGTCGCGATGCGCGGCGGATCAACGGCTCCTGATCGTGCTGGGGCGGGCGTGATGACCATCCATGGGAACAGCGTGCGGCGGCCCCCCCTGCCGCATGCGCGGCACCGGGGCCGGGGTCGGGGGCGCGATCCGATGCCTCCACCCCGGCCACCGGCGCCCGAACCTGTCCCGATGCCCGAGCCCGGCCCGATGCCCGAGCCCGGCCCACAACCCGCGCCGGAGCCGCCACCGCGGCCATCGCCGGTTCCCGCGCCCCCGACCGTCGGTGCGCCGCGCTGACCGAAGGAGAGACAGATGCGTGCAACGATCATCGACGTCGACCGCAGGAGCGGCCCACGAGTTCGCTGGGGCGCGATCTTCGCGGGAGCCGTCTGGGGCCTTGCGGTCATGGCGGTCCTGACGTCCCTGTGGCTCGCCCTCGCCTACCCGTCCGAGATCGACTTCGTCCGTGACAACCTCGAGTGGTTCATCGCCGGATCCGGGGCATTCGCCCTGTTCGTGGCCGGGTTCCTGGCCGGCTTCCTGACGGACAACCGAGGGCCAGGGTCGGGTTGGCTGCACGGAATGACTGCTTGGGGCCTGTTGCTGATCGCCACGCTCAGCTTCGGCATCCCGTCGGTGTTCGGGCTGTTCAACGTCGGGCAGCTCCGGACCATCGGTGAGGCCGACCTGGTCGGACCTGAGGTGAGCGACGCCCTCTGGGTCACGTTCCTCACCCTCGTGGTCGGTGCAGTCGCGGCCGCGATCGGGGGGACGATCGGCGGCGCCCCGCGTCGTTCGATCGACCTGGACGACGTGCGGCGCGCATCGATCGAGGAGAGCGACCTCTCCGAGCCGATCGGGCGACACGAGTCGCGGGCAGCCGTTCCGACGACGGCGTCAGGGGATCGTCCGACCTCGGGTGAGCGCGTGCTCGTGAGCCAGACCCCCGACGGTACCTACGTCGATCAGGAAGGGCATCGGTACGTGCCGGAAGACGTGAGCGAGGGGTCGAGCCGCACGCCGAACGACGACGTGCGTTGACCGGTCATCTCCGCGCACATCGATGAGTGACCGGTCGCTCGGTCTCTCATCCTCTCCGAACGCGGCCGCGCCGACCGCCCGCGAGTACGATGCCGACCGATGAACCCGGCGAAGGAAGCCCTGCTCTGGGCCTCTCAAGACCCGACGCTCGCCGCCCGGCTTCCCCGCTTGCGGTTCGTCAAGCGGACGGTGGCACGGTTCATGCCCGGTGAGACGGCCGAGGAGGCGATCGAGGCCGCTCGGCGCCTCGCCGGCAACGGTGTGCCCGTGTCGTTCACCGCGTTGGGCGAGCATGTGACCGAGCTCGCGCAGGCGACCGCGGCCGCCGGCGAGTACCTCCGTATGCTCGATCGGATCGATCAGCTGTCGCTCGACGCCGAGGTCTCCGTGAAGCTCACCCAGCTCGGGTTCGATCTCGACAGCGAGCATGCGTGTATGCAGGTCCAGCGCCTCGCCGAGCGCAGCGCACCGCTCGGCCGCACGGTCTGGATCGACATGGAGTCGGTGGGCTACGTCGACGGCACGCTCGATGTCTACGAACAGCTCTTGATCGAAGGGCACGACGTGGGTCTGTGCCTGCAGGCGTACCTGCGCCGCACCTGGGACGACCTCCAGCGGCTCTTGCCACGGCGCCCCTCGATCCGCTTGGTGAAGGGCGCGTACCGGGAGTCGCCGGAACACGTCTTCACGGACCGACGGGTGATCGACGAGGCGTACCTGCGGCTGAGCCTCCACCTCGCCAACGACGCCGACGGTCGGGTCCGGCGCACCGTGCTGGGCACGCATGACATGCAGATGGTGGAACGGGTCGAGCGCGCGATCGGCGACGAAGCGCGGAAGCGGTTCGAGGTCGCGATGCTGTACGGCATCCGCACCGCCGACCAGCTGCGCCTGGCGCGCGAGGGGTACACGATCCGCACGCTCATCTCCTACGGCGACCATTGGTACCCGTGGTTCATGCGTCGGCTCGCGGAAAAGCCGACCGAGAACACGCTGCTCGCGTTGCGCAACCTCGTCTGAGCCGGCCGACTCCGGCTCACGCGGTCGCCCCGCGTAGACTCCGCGCCATGATCGAGCGACTCCGCGGACTGATCGCGGCCAGCGTCACACCCATGCGGGGCGGCGGACGAGCCATCGACCCAGATGCGGTCGCCGGACTGACGACCTTCTTGGTGGACGGCGGGGTCGACGGCGTGCTGACGTGCGGGACCACGGGTGAGGGCGTGTTGCTCGAGGTGGCCGAGCGGCGCGCCGTGACCGAGGCGTTCGTCTCGAGCGCGCCGGGGGATTTCCGCGTCGCCGTCCATGCAGGCGCCCAGACCTCCGCCGACACGATCGCGCTGGCCGCGCACGCGCAGGAGACCGGCGCCTCAGCCGTGGCGGTGATCGCCCCGCCGTACTTCCCGCTCGACGCCGACGAGCTCCTGACCCACCTCGTCGGCGCCGCGAACGCAGCCGATTCCCTACCGTTCTACGTGTACGAGTTCGCGGGACGTAGCGGCTACGCGATCCCACCGACGGTCCTGACCCGGGTGGCACGCGCGGCACCGAACGTGGTCGGCCTGAAGGTGTCCGATACGCCGTTCGAGGCCGTCGAGCCGTACCTCGGCCTCGGTCTCGACGTCTTCATCGGTTCGGAACCGCTGACCCTCGAGGGCATGCGCGCGGGTGCCGTCGGGGGCGTGAGCGGATTGGCGTCGGCATTTCCTGAGATCACGGCCGCGCTCGTCCACGAGCGGAGCGAGACCGCGCACGAACAGGTCAGGCGACTGCGCGACGGGCTCTCCGGCATCCCGTTCCACGCGGCGCTGAAAGAGGTGCTTGCCGCCCGGGAGGTGCTCGTCTCGCCCGACGTTCGGGCACCCCTCCGCGACCTCACCCACGGTGAACGCGACCGCGTGCTCGAGCTCGCCCGAGAGGTCGGGGTCGTCTGAGGCGAACGCTTGCCTCAGCTCGGCTTCTCCGGTGCTTCCGTGCGTTGGCTCGGATCCACGCGGACGAACGAGAACGTGCCGTCGGGCTCAAGGACTCCGTATCGCACGTGCCGCAGGTCGTCGATCCCCTGCTCTCGCGCCGCGGAGACCACCTCGGCACTGGTGAGCCGCTCGGTCTCGATCACATGGTCGACGATCTGGCCGTCATCGACCACGATCACCGGCACCCCCTCGAGCACACGGTTCGCGCGTGGCCACCGGTACCCGACGTAGGACATCGCGACCACAAGCAGCGCGATGGTGCCAACCGCGAGCATCGCGCCCGTGACCGACATGTCCTCTTGGGTCACCCCCTGCTGCACGAGGTCGCCGATCGTCACGATCAGCACCAGCTCGAAGGCCGACATCTCCGCGAGCTCTTTCTTCCCGATCGCCCTGGTCACGAGCCACAGGAACAGGAAGATCGTCGCGGCGCGCAGCACGATCTCCATCAGGGCATCACCACCGTTCTGTATTCGACGGACAGCGGCGGCATACCCGGCGACTCGAGGGCCGTCGTGGTTGCCGAGCCGAGCCCGAACGTGGGGGAGGCTCGTCCGTCGAAGTCGACGCGCAGCACGTCCCCTTCAGGCGGCTCGAACGTGAGCACGAGCAGGTCCCCACGCATCGAGGTCGAAGCTGGTTCCGGGTACCACTGGTTGAAGTCGAACCGCTCGAAGTAGCGCGCCGAGGTCGTGAGCGTGATCGGCCGAGAGAAGCCGGCCGACGATCGGACCTGGACGCTCCACGGCGTCGCGAGCCCCGACCTCGTCACCCGCGTATACGTGACCGCCAGTTCGACCCCCTCGTCGGAGACCGCCGCCGTGCTGGTCCTCGGGCCCAACAGGTTCCCGATCCCCAGCAGGACGATGAGGCCGATCGCCACGAGCCCGGCTCGGCGGGCGGCCCGGTATCGGCGGAGCTTCTCGATCGGATCGGTGCTGGGACGCGTCGGTGTCGACCGCACGCTCGGCCGGGCCGCTGTCCCCCCCTGCGCCGTCATGGGCGACCTAGGAGCCTGATCGACCGGTTCGTCGGTTCACCGCTCGCAGCAGCTGCTCCTTGTCCATGCGGGAACGCCCCTCGATGCCCAAGTCCTTCGCCTCCTCGTAGAGCTGATCGCGCGTTCGGCCACCTGGACCGCTGTGCGAACGAAGTCCGCCCCGGCGGCCGCTCGAGATGTCCTCCCTGGACTCGCGCGAGCTCTCCTTCGCCTCGCCCGACCGGGCGCGTTCCTTGTTCACGGTGCGGGCGGCGATCTCCTGGGCGGTGTCTTCGGACCGCCCTTGCTCCTTCAGGCCCTCCTTGATGTGCTCGTACTGTCGCTCTCGTTTGGTACTCCACGCCTTCTGTGGCACAACACGTCACCTCTCTGTCTGTCCCTGATGACCCCTCCGTTTCACGGCTTCTCCCGACCCGGGACGTCCCGACTCGGGGCCAGCGATCCCTTACCCCTCCGCGCGACAGGTCATGCCTCCGACGAGTCTCGAGTGCAGGCATGCAAGATCCGAGCCGATGAGCAACCCTCTCCGTGTGAGGGTCGATCTCGGCCGAGCCAGGCAGGAGTCCGGCTAGGGCACGAGCTCCCAGACCGAGATGTGCCCCTGACTCCCGGTAGACAGCGTCGATCGATCCCAATCTGCCCACCGCTCCCGCAGACGCATGCCGGCGAGGCGAGCCATGAGGTCGAGCTCGGACATGTACGCGTACCGCACCCTCACGGGATACAGCCGGATGCCGTCTTCGCGGATCACGACGTGGTTGGAGTCGGAGCGCTGCTCGATGGCATCGTGCATCGTCACGTCGAGCCGGACTGCCTCGCCACCCACGTCAATGGCGCCGACGCGCTGGCCGCGGTCGAACCGAGTTAGGTCCGGGATGAAGGCTTCCATCACGAAGGCGCCGTCGTCCGTGAGATTCGCGGCGACCGAGCGGAAGCAGGCAACCTGGTCGTCCTGTGTGAGCAGCCCGAAGAACGTGTTGAACACCACGTAGACCAGCCGAAAGCGCGTCCCGAGGTCGAAGTCGCGGAAGTCGGCGATCGTGACCGGGATGCGGTCGCCGCCGGTTTTCCCCCGGAGCTTGCGCACCATCCCCTCGGACGCGTCGATGCCGTGGACCTCGACGCCGGCCTCGGCGAGAGGGAGCGCGATACGTCCCGTGCCGATCCCGAGCTCGAGCGCGGGTCCCGGACCGGCCAGCTCGCGCAGGAACGACACCGCCCCGGATGCGTCGCCCAACGGTCCACCGCCCGCGTACCAGTCGTCGTACACGTCGGCGACGCGATCGCCATACGTGGAGGCGTCGTACTCGTCCATGCGACAGGTGAACAAGACCGGGCGGGGGCTGTCAAGGACGCGAGGTAGCCGATGCATCGGGGACCTGGATCTGAACGGCACGTTTGACATCGGTTCGGCGACCTGGATAGGTTCGCAGGTGCAAATCCGACCTCTGGAGTACGAATCACGATGATCCGCACGCGCACCGCAGGGTTGGTCGGGGCCATGATCCCCTCGCGTCTCTGTTGCGCGCCCACGCCCACCGGCGCCCGATGTGCCGGCTCACGCGCGCGGACCTGACCACACCCTCCATCCCCACGAATCACCCGGGCCGCCGCCATCGGCGGCCTTTCGCGTTCCCGGACCCAGCGGCACCCGACGAGGCGGAAGATGACCGACACGACCCCATCCACCATCCGTGCTCCCAGCCCACGAGGCGAGGGGCAGTGGGGCATGGGCTACCACGAACCGTTGAACGCCGCCGAGCAGATCAAGAAGGAAGACGACGGGCTCAATGTGCGAGCGCGCATCGAGCGAATCTTCGCGCCCGACGGGTTCCGTTCGATCGGGAAGCAGGACCTGCGCAGCCGCATGCGCTGGTGGGGCCTGTACACCCAGCGGAAGCAGGGCGTGCCCGCGGAACGCACCGGGAGCGCCGAGCCCGAGGAGCTGGAGGACGAGTTCTTCATGATGCGCATCCGCATCGACGGCGGGGCGATGGCGTCGGATCAGCTCCGCGCGATCGCCTGGGCTTCGGAGCGGTTCGGGCGCGACGTCGCCGACGTGACGGATCGCCAGAACGTGCAGCTCCACTGGATCCGCATCGAGGACGTGCCGGCGATCTGGGACCGCATCGAGTCGGTCGGCCTCTCCACACAAGAAGCCTGCGGCGACACGCCCCGCGTCATCCTCGGATGCCCGCTCGCGGGCGTGACGGCCGACGAGCTCTTCGACGCGACCCCCGACATCCGGGCGGTCGCCGGGCGGGTCCTCGGCGACCCCGCATTCTCGAACCTGCCACGGAAGTACAAGACCTCGATCAGTGCGTGCGCCGCGGGCTGCACCAACCACGAGATCAACGACGTGTCCTTGGTGGGGGTTGTCGGCCCCGGCGACGAGCCCGGCTACGACCTCCAGGTCGGCGGCGGGCTCTCGACCAACCCGATGTTCGCGCAGCGACTCGGCGCGTTCGTGCCCCGCGAGCGGGTTCCCGAGGTCTGGATGGGCGTGACAAGCCTCTTCCGGGAGTACGGCTACCGGCGGTCCCGGAACCACGCGCGCTTCAAGTTCCTCGTGAAGGACTGGGGACCGGCGCAGGTGCGCGGGGTGTTGGAGAAGGAGTTCCTCGATGAGGGCTCGCTCGCCGACGGGCCGCCGCCCACGCCCTCGTCGATGGCAGCCCGCGAGCACGTGGGTGTCATGCCCCAGCGCGATGGACGGGTGTCGGTGGGCTTTGCCCCCCGGGCCGGCCGCGTCGCGGGCCATCAGCTGCGCCTCGTCGCCGGCCTGGCCGACACGTTCGGTTCGGGATCGGTCCGCGCGACCGCGCAACAGAAGCTTGTAATCACCGATGTCGAGGAGCACCGGGCCGCAGACCTGGTCGCCGAGCTCGACGAGCTCGATCTCCGCGCGACGGGCAGCGTCTTCCGTCGCTCGACCATGGCCTGCACCGGCATCGAGTTCTGCAAGCTCGCGATCGGCGAGACGAAGGGCCGCGCCGCCTGGCTCACCACGGAGCTCGAAGCCCGACTCCCCCGCTTCGACGAGGACGTCCGCATCCACGTGAACGGCTGCCCCAACTCGTGCGCGCGGTTCCAGGTGGCCGACATCGGTCTCATGTCGGCCCTGCAGGTGCGGCCCGACGGCACCAGATCCGACGCGTTCCTCGTGCACCTGGGCGGCACGATGGGCCAGGGCGCCGCGTTCGGCCGGAAGGTTCGCGGCGTGAAGATCTACGCCGAGGATGCCGCCGACTACGTGGAGCTCCTGCTCCGCAGGTACGAGGGGCAGCGCGCCGGCGGCGACACGTTCTCCTCGTTCGTGAACGCGCTCGACGCCGACGGCCTGGTGCGGTTCGCTCAGCCCACGCCGGCGCACGGGGAGCTGCGATGAGCGTCGTGGGCAGGACGAGATCGTGACGACGATGAGGGCCGTGCCCTTCTACTGCCCGTTCTGCGGGGAGCAGGACATCAGGCCCGACGACGCCGGAGCACGGGCCTGGCGATGCGACTCCTGCGAGCGCGGCTTCGAGCTGACCGCGATCACGGTGGGGGGTGCCCGATGATGGCCGACGCCGACCCGAGGGCGCCCTGGCACGAGCCCGCCATGCCCGTCCTCGACGAGGAGGCGTCCTGGGTGCACGAGGCCGCCGAGCGGTTCGAGGACGCGCCCGCGGAGGCGCTGCTCGAGTGGGCGCTCAAGAGCTTCCACCCGAAGCTCGCGATCAGCGCGGCCGGAGGCGTCGACGGCATGGTGCTGATCGACATGGCCTGGCGCGTGAACCCCGACGTGCGCGTGTTCACGCTCGACACGGGTCGCCTACCCCCGGAGACGTACTCGCTCTTCGAGGAGGTGCGCGATCGCTACGGCATCGCGGTGGAATTCGAGGTTCCGGACACCGCCGCCGTGACCTCGCTCGTGAACCGCGAGGGACCCAACCTGATGTACCGGGGGGTCGATCTGCGGGTGGCCTGCTGCAACGTGCGCAAGGTCCAGCCGCTCCGCCGCAAGCTCGCCACACTCGACGCCTGGGTGGCCGGGTTGCGGCGCGAGCAGTGGGCGTCACGGCGCAACATCGCCAAGGTCGAGCTCGACCGCGACCACGGGGGCATCGTGAAGCTCAACCCCCTCGCCGACTGGACCCTGGACCAGGTGTGGGACTACGTGCGAAAGCGGGAGGTGCCCTACCACGAGCTCTTCGACCACGGGTACACCTCGATCGGCTGCGCCCCGTGCACGCGCCCCGTGCAGCCCGGCGAGCCCGAGCGGGCGGGGCGCTGGTGGTGGGAACAGGACACTGCGAAGGAATGCGGCATCCACTGCAGCGTGGAACTCGCGGGCACCAAGAGCGACCGCGAGAAGCAGGAGGCGCGCTGATGCCGTTCGGCTACCCCGTCATGCTCGAGCTATCCGGCCGCCGATGCGTCGTGGTGGGCGCCGGGGCGGTCCGCGAAGGCAAGGTCGAAGGCTTGCTCGTCGCGGGTGCCGACGACGTGGCCGTCGTGGCGACCGCACCAGCCGAGCGCCTCGACGGGCTCGAGCGGATCGGCGCGGTTAGCGTCGAGCGACGGACCTGGCGCGCGGACGACTTGAACGGAGCATTCCTGGTCGTGGCCTCGAGCAGCCGCGCCGAGGAGCGCGCGGCCATCGCTCGGGAGGCCCGCCTCCGGCGGGCGCTCGTGAACGTGATGGACGACATCCCCAACTGCGATTGGTCGGCGCCGAGCGTCGTGCGACGCGGGGAGCTCGTGATGGCGATCGCCACCGGCGGCGCCTCTCCCGCCCTGGCGAAGAAGCTGCGAGCGCACCTGTCCACCGAGTTCGGCGAAGAGTGGTCGGAGGTGCTCGCCGTGCTGCGCGCCGTACGCGAGGACACGACACCGCTGCTCCCCGATCTGGCGACCCGAGCCGCTCGGTGGGGCGAAGCGCTCGATCTGCTCGAGACGGCGACGCTCGTGCGCGAGGGTCGCGCCGACGAACTGTCCGCTCGCCTGCGGGCGAGGCTCCTTCGGGAGGTGCCGGTGTGAGCGGCCGCGTCGTGCTCGTGGGCGCCGGCCCGGGTGATCCGGAGCTGATCACCATCAAGGGCGCGAGGGCGCTCGAGGCGGCCGACGTCGTCGTGTTCGATCGGCTCGCGGCCCCGTCGCTCCTCGACCTCGCTCCGGCTCACGCCCGCAGGGTCTACGTCGGCAAGGAACCCGGCCGCGAGGCTATGCCACAGCGACAGATCGGCCACGTGCTCGTCCGGGAAGCCCTCGCGGGCCACACCGTCGTGCGTCTCAAAGGTGGCGACCCGTTCGTGTTCGGGCGAGGCGGCGAGGAGGTGATGGCCTGCCTCGACGCCGGCGTGGCCGTCGAGATCGTGCCCGGGGTGACGAGCGCGGTGGCCGCCCCGGCCGCCGCGGGCATCGCGCTCACCCACCGCGGCGCGGCGCGGTCGTTCGCGGTCGTCACGGCCTCGACCGCCCATGCGGAGGACACGATCGACCTCACTCGCATGGCGACCGCGACCGACACGCTCGTCGTGTTGATGGCGGCCGGCAAGCTCGCCGAGACGTGCTCCACCCTGATCGAAGCCGGCCGAGCCGCGGCGACCCCGGCCGCGATCGTGCAGTGGGCGTGGACCGAGGACCAGCGCACCGTCGTCTCGACCCTCGCCGATCTTCCGCCTCTCGCGGCTGCCGCCGGAATCGGCCCACCGGCGACGCTGGTCGTGGGCGAGGTGGTCGCGCTCCGCGGCGAGGTGTGGCCAGCGTCGCCGGTGGGTACCCCGTCAGCATCCGCCGAGCGCTGACCGCGCTCGGCACGGCGAATGGGGAGGAATCGATGGCGAGTCGCATGGCCGAACGGGTGAGCCACATCGGAGAGCGTGCGCGCGAACGCATGATGGAATCGCGCATGGAGAAGGTCGATCGGGAGAACGACAAGCTCAGGAGCGAGGTCCGGATGCTCCGCGAGGACCTGCAGGAAGAGCGTGGCGCCCTTCAGGAAGCGCTGCAGGCGATGAAGCGGCACGAGACCATCACCGTGAAGACGAAGAAGAGGTCAGGCCTCGGCCGCATGCTCCGCACGCTCGTCATCGGCGGAGGGGCATACGTGCTCGGCACGAAGGCGGGCCGGGAGCGCTACGACAAGATCATGGAGCGAGCCGGTTCGGTCAAGACCAAGATGCAGGATCGGATGAAGGAGCCCGACTCTGCTCCGTGGAGCGCCTCGACCGGCGCGTCTTCTCCGCGCACACCGACGCCGGGCGGAGCGCCGATCACTCCGTCGAGCGCCCAGGGAGCAACGGGCGTTATCGGCTGAGCATCCTGCGGCGTTGGGGACCGCGATCGAGGCGGTACCGCCAGGCCTCCATCACGCCGAGGCTGTGAGGCACGAGCGCGCCATCCTCGGCGTGATGGAGCGCGTCCCCGCGAACGTCGGTGGCGCCGGCGTGCTTCCTGCGGAGATCCTGCTTCGGATCGCCGGTCGTGGTGGTCCTGGGCAGTTCGCTCATCTCGCCTCCCCGCGAGGGAAGGCCCGCCCGGCACGGGCTCCGGGCGGGCCGATCTGACGCCCGCCGTGGGGGTGGCGGGCCCGTGGTACGGGAGCACTCAGGTCAGGCGCGATCGGTCAGGTCCTTCGCCGCGTCCTTCACGGCATCGACCGCGTCGTTCGCCTTCTCCTTGACCTCGGCACCCTTGCGATCCATCGTGCCCTCGCGTTCGAGATCCTCGTCGTCGGTCAGGTCCCCGATGTTCTCCTTGACGGTGCCCTTCGCCTTGTCCATTTCCTCACCCATCGCGCATCTCCTTTCGTCGGTTCCATCGTGCACCCTCGTTCAGTCGAAGGAGACTCACCCCGCCGGGACCGGCCAGGAGTCCCGCGACGTTCGGCGCGATCCCCGCGAGAATCCCGCGACTCTTCGCAGGCAACGCCAATCCGGTCTGCAACATGGATCTCTCCCTCAGTTGCCTGCGCACCGTTCCGTGTCGCGGGGAATCTTCTCCAGCGGTCGGGTCGGCCAAACCCACGCTCATCGGAGACGTGGGCGACGGAGCGGTCAGTCCCTGAGGGAGCCGAAACGGCGATGCAGGAGGCCGCGGAGCCAGCCCATCCTCGTCTTCGCCTGGTCCGCCTTCAGCGCGGCGTCTTCCAATGCCTCGGCGACGACCGGATCGTCGTTGACGCTCGCCGCTTCCTCGATCGCCGCGGCGGTCTCGATCGATGCGTCGTGCGCGGAATCGGCGCCGAGGATCTCGGGTGCGGCTTCTTCGGCTGACATGAACGCTTCCTCCGTCGAGGCGCCCGCTGGGGGACGAACCGGTCGGATGGTGCTCGTACGGACCATACTCGTCCACGGGCGGATGCGTCCGCCCGATGCCCGCTCGCGTACGCTCCTGGCTGCGGAGCCCAGACACCGACCTGCCCGACGACGTCCATGACGCACCACGAGACCCCTCGTTCGCCTCAGACGCCCAACATCGCCAGCGTCGAGCCATCGCATCCGCGGTCGATGGCAGAGGCGGCCGGCGAGATCCGCGTCGAGGTTCGAGCGAAGCGCACGGCGATCCTGCTGCGCCTCGCGTTCCTGCTGGTCACGCTCATCGCGCTCTACATCCTGTGGCCGAGCCTGCTGACCGTCCTCGAACGATGGCCCGATCTCCTGGACCTCAACCCCGGCTGGTTCCTCGTGATGCTCGGCCTCGAGTTCGCGAGCTTCGTGTGCATCTGGGGCCTGCAACGCATCGCATTGCGGACGAATCGCTGGTTCGGTGTGGCCACGGCACAGCTCGCCTCCAACGCATTCAGCCGCGTGGTCCCCGGGGGTGCAGCGGCAGGCGGCGCGCTGCAATGGCGGATGCTGACCGACTCCGGCGTCGACGGCGCCCAAGTGGCCACCGCGCTCACCGCTGCGTCGCTCATCAGCACGGGCACGTTGTTCATGCTGCCGTTGCTCACGGTTCCGGCCGCCCTGATCGGGCGCCCGGTGCCGGGTGGGCTCGCCCAGGCCGCGTGGCTCGGCGGCGTCGTCTTCGTCGTCGGGTTCGTGGTCGGTTGGCTGCTGCTCACTCGAGACGGCGCGCTGAGAAGGCTGGGCAGAGGCGTGCAGTGGCTCAGGAACCGCCTCCAGCCGCGCAAGCCTCCCGTGACCGACCTGCCCGAGCGGCTCGTGGTCGAGCGGAACGAGATGCGCGAGACCCTCGGGGACACGTGGTGGAAGGCGTTCCTGTACGCGCTCGGGAACTGGCTCTTCGACTACCTCGCCCTGCTCGCCGCGATCACGGCGATCGGCTCGCGTCCGCGACCGACACTCGTGCTCTTGGCCTACTCGGCCTCCATGGTGCTCGCGATGATCCCCATCACGCCGGGAGGGTTGGGGTTCGTGGAGGCGGGCCTCGCCGGCCTGCTGGCCCTGGCGGGCGTCTCGGGCGGCGACGCGGTGCTCGCGGTGCTCGCGTATCGTCTCGTCTCCTTCTGGTTGCCCCTGCCGCTTGGCGGCGTGGCCGCGCTCTTGCACCGCAGGCGCTATCACGGGCGTCCCCCGGTCGGCCCCTCCCCGCCGGGCTGACATCGTCGCCCAACGGTTGACGTGCGAGATGACCCGTCCTCCCCATGCGCTGACCCCGTCCCCAGCCGCACGATGGAGGGGAATCGACCCCCGCCCGGATGGAAAGGCCGGAAACGTCATGTCTCCCGTGTAGGACCGGCGATCCCGGTCTCTGGGAGCGTCGAGAGGAGGGGTCCTTGCACCGACGATCGATCGGCCTGGCGGCAGCGATCCTGCTCCTGGCCACCCTCGTGCCCGCCCAGGGTGCGTTGGCGGAGGACCGAACAGCCCGCGAAGGAGGCGTGGATGTCGACGTGAAGCATCTCCCGCCCGACGTCAAGGCGCCGGCATTGAAGCTCGCACAGGCGAGACGGGAGGTGCGTGCGGCGTCGACAGCGGCGGCCCCGCAACGCTCCGTCGTCGGCGAGACGAAGTCCTGGCCCGCGATCGACTTCGTCTCCGGCGAGCTCGACATCAAGGAGTACACGCTCCGCGGCGTCGGGAACAACATCGAGGTCTGGGTGTTGAGTGGCTCCGACGACGTGTCCACGGGCACCGACTTCCCGGCGGACGACTGCCGCAACGGCGCCCGAACCGAGATCACCGACGAGCAGGTGCAGTACCTGATCGACCAGTTCGACGAGAACATCTATGCGACCGAATCCGAGGCGTTCAGCGTGCCTCCTGACCGCGACGGCACAGACTCCGCTCTCGCGGCCTCGTTGGACCTGCCGCCCGACTACTACCAAGGCGACGGGGACGACATCGCGGTCCTGGTCGACAACGTCCGTGACGACAACTTCTACGACACCGACAACCAGAATGGCCTCTCGTACGTGGCGGGGTTCTACTCGTCGTTCTTCGACGACGTGCTGAACCGACTGACGATGACGATCGACGCGTACGACTGGCTCCACCGGACCGGGGCGAACCCGCCGCACGAGCCGACGACCGATCTGTGCACGAGCGCGCCGGCGCGGCCGTTCCTGTACGAGGGCGTCTTCGCGCACGAGTACCAGCACCTGCTGCAGCACTACGTCGACCCCGGCGAGACGACGTGGGTGAACGAGGGCCTTTCGGACTGGGCCCAGACGCTCACCGGCTACGTCGACCCGAGCGTCCCGATCACCGACCTGGGATACGACAGCCACATCCAGTGCTTCCTCGGCTACCTCGGAGTGCAGACGGACTTCAACCCGATCCCCCGACAGGGCGGCCCCGAGAACTCGCTGACGCTGTGGGGCGACCAGACGGACTTCGAGTCGGAGATCCTCTGCGACTACGGCGCTGCCTACACCATGATGGAGTTCCTGGCCGGCCGGTTCGGCGAGGATTTCATGGGTGCGTTCCATCGGGACCCGCTCCGCGGCCTGCAGAGCGTGCAGTCGCTCGCACAGGCGGCGGGCAGCGACCGGACGATCGAACAGCTGATCGACGAGTGGGCCGCGACGGTTGCCCTCGACGGCATCCTGGACGACGGGGCGAAGCTGAAGGGTGGCACGCCCGCGGACTTCCAGGTGCCGACGCTCGACGCCACGATCAACTGGGACACCGATCAGACCGACAGCTCACCGGGTGCCCCACCGAACGGGTCGGACTACGTCAGGCTCCGTGACGGGTCGGCCCAGTACCTGGCTGCCGGCGACATCGACAGCATCGAGTTCGCCGGCGTATCGGAGCTCCCGAGTCTGCCGATCGAATGGGTCGTCGACCCCGAACCGCCCGGACATGCGGGCGACCCGGCGCTGTTCTCGGGCACCGGCGACAATCTCGACCGCTCCATCGTGCAGGAGGTCACCGTGCCGGACACATCGCCGGCGTTGACGTTCGACGCGAGCTGGAGCCTCGAGGGCGGGTTCGACTATGCCTACGTGCAGGTCTCGACCGACGACGGTGAGTCGTACACGCCGATCGCGTGCTCGGGCCAGGTGCCGGGCGGCGGCCCGTTGGGCCCTGCGTTCAACGGAGAGTCCGAGTTCATGAGCTCGTCGTGCGACCTGTCGGCGTTCGCAGGTCAGACCGTCGTGATCGCGTTCCGGCTCGTCACCGACGGGAGCTTCTTCCTCGACGGCTTCTGGGTCGACGACGTGACGCTCGGCGGGACACTCCTGTCCGACGGCTCGACGTTCGACGGGTGGAGCTCACCGACCGAGTTCAACCCGGTCGACGTCGAGGGCTACACGGTGCGGCTGATCGCCCACCGCGAGGGCAAGGGAGCCTGGATCGCCGAGATCCCGCTGGACGAGAGCTTCCACGGGGTCCTGCAAGGCGGGCAGCTGCGCCAGGCGATCGGAACGCAGGCGGAGCTCGTGTCCGCGATCGTGACCTACCACGACTCCACCGAGACGATCACTCAGTACGCGCCGTACAGCTTGGTGGTGAACGGGGCGGCACAGCCCGGCGGCTGAGCCGCCCGGGAGGGGCTCCATCTGGAGGGGGCGGCCTCGGCCGCCTCCTCCGCCCTTCTCCCGAGATCACCGCACCACGTCGCGCCATTCCTCAGCGAGCATCGCGTACACGACCATGTCCTGGAATCCGCCGCTCCCTCTGCCGGCCCCTCGCTCGATGCCCTCCTGCCGGTAGCCGAGTCGCTCGGCCACGGCGCGACTCCGCCGGTTGCCGACGGCGGCCCTGATCACCACCCGGTTCAGCCCGACGTCGAAGAATGCGACGTCGGTGAAGGCGCGAGCTGCGCGCGTCACCAGCCCGCGTCCTTCGAACGCCGCCCGAACCCAGTACCCGATCTCGCCCGCGATGCGGAACGGATCCCACGACAGGCCCACGCTTCCAGCGAACACCCCGTCGACGTAGATGCCGCTGCCGTCCAGCGTGTCGGCTCGGTCGATGACCGACCGCAGCCAGTCGCCCTGCGCCTCCTTCGAGGTCGTCGCCTCCACCCACGGCATCCACTCGCCGATGCGCTCTCGTTCGGACTCCACCGTGGACCACAACTCGTCCAGATCGTCCGTCGTGTACCGGCGCACGACCGCCCCGTCGCCGAGGTCGATCGGGAGCCGATCGGCGGCAGCTCCGGCGCTCACGACCCCGCGGCGCCCGCGGCTTCCCGCTTCTTCCGCTCCTCGTCCTGCAACACGCGGCGGAGCACCTTGCCGATCAGCGTCTCGGGGAGCTCATCACGGAACTCGATCTCCTTCGGCACGCGGTAGCCGGTGAGGCCCTGGTCGGGGTCGCGGCACCACGACGTGATCTCCTCCGCGGTCGCGCTCTCGCCGGGCTTCAGCACGATGAAGGCCTTCACGCGCTCGCCGGTCGTGTCGTCGGGCACGCCGACCACGGCGCACTTGAGGACCTTCGGGTGGTGGAACAGCACGGCCTCCACCTCGGTCGGGTACACGTTGAACCCCGACACCAGGATCATGTCCTTGATGCGATCGACGATGTGGAAGTATCCCTGCTCGTCCATGACCGCGACGTCGCCGGTGTGCAGCCACCCGTTGCGGATCACCAACCCGCTCTCGTCGGGTCGGTTCCAGTACCCGAGCATCACCTGGGGACCCTTGATGCACATCTCTCCGCGCTCGCCCTGGGGCACCACGCGGTCGGGCTCGTCCAGGTCGGTCAGCTTCACGTCGGTGTCGGGCAGCGGCAGACCGATCGAGCCTTCCTTGCGCTCACCCACGAGCGGGTTCGCGTGCGTCACCGGCGAGCACTCGCTGAGGCCGTAGCCCTCGACCACCTTCGCCCCACCCGTGATCTCCTCGAACCGCTTGGCGACCGCCATCGGCAGCGGCGCGGCCCCCGAGATGCACGCCTTCAACGAGGCCAGGTCGTGCTTGGGCGTGTGTGGATCCTGGTTCAGCGCGATGTACATGCGCGGCACGCCGGGGAACAGCGTCGGCTTCTCCTTCGACATCGCCTTCAGCGCCATGTCGATCTCGAACCGCGGAAGCAGCACGAGCTTCGCTGCCTTCGTCATCGAAAAGTTCATCACGAGCGTGCCGAACGAGTGGAAGAAGGGCAGCGCCGCGACGATACCGTCCTCCCCTTGGCGGACCACGTCGAGCCAGGCCGAGGCCTGCATCGCGTTCGCGACCAGGTTGGAATGCGAGAGCGTCGCCCCCTTCGACAAGCCGGTCGTGCCCCCGGTGTACACGAGGGCCGCGGCCTCGGAGACCGGATCGGCAACCGCCGCCTCGGGCGGGAGGGGACCGGCCCGCTTCATCGCATCAGCCCACCACCGCACTCCATGGTCCGGCGGGATGAACGGCAGGGGCGTGCCGTGCTTGCGGGCGTCGCTCCTGAACTTCAGGGGCGCGAGCCACGTGATCGGCGCCGGCATGTAGTGGTTGAGCTTGGTCGCGACGACCTCCTGCACCCCTGCGGCGTCGCGGATCTGGCCGAACCGGTGGTAGATCTGGTCGAGCACGATCATGACCTTTGCGCCCGAGTCCTTGATCTGGTGCTCGAGCTCGCGCTCGGTGTAGAGGGGGTTGTTGCCGACCGCGATGGCGCCGATCCGCTGGCAGGCATACCAGGCGATCACGTACTCGGGGCAGTTGGGCAGGATCATGCCGACTCGATCGCCGGGGTGCACCCCGAGGCCCACCAGCACCGCCGAGAACCGTTCGACCTCGGCGAGCAGCTTCGCGTAGCTCATGCGTGCGCCGAAGAAAGCGAGGGCCGGTCGATCCGGGAACCCCGCCGCCGCGTTCCGAAGCAGCGCGAACACCGATCCTTTCGGGAATGGCTCGAGCGAATGCGGCATGCCGGGCGGGTAGGAGTCGAACCACGGGCGCTGGCCGTTCATGGGGCGCATCATCGCGGGGCGTGGCCGCCGCTGCAACACGACCGGCCGGCCGACGGGGTGAGGACAGGCCCTCGAGCGTGTCCTGGCTCTTCGTCTCCGTCTGGCTTCCCCCCGAAGACTCGTCCGCACCTCGGGCGCCGGCTCGCGCGGCTCGTAGCATGCGTGAGCGGGCGTTCGTGGTGGGCGCCCGGCTCTGCCGTCGAGAGGTTCCAACCATGCAGGTAGCGACAACTACAGCGACGCCAACCGTCGATCGGGCGATCTTCCGTCGCGGCATGCGGTTGGTCGCGTCGTACGTGCGCATGCACCCGAGGCCGTTCGCGGCCTCGCTGGTGGGGGCCGTGCTGTTCGCGTTCGCCTCGTTGTGGCTGACCGAGGCGCTGGCGCGGGCCACCGACGACGTGTTGCGCCCGGCGTTCGAGGGCGAGGTCGAGTCTCGCGACATCTTGCTCGCGGTCGGGGCGCTCATGGTCGGCGGTGTCGGGCGAGCGCTCGGCATCATGCTGCGTCGCTACTACTCGGGCGTGGCCGGCGAGCGCGTGATGGCGACGTTGCGCACGCGCGTCGCCGAGCGCTACCGGGCGCTGTCGCTGCGGTACCACCGCGAGACCCCGACCGGCGAGTTGCTCGCCCACATGGAGGCCGACGTGAAGGCGGCGGTCGACGTGTTCTGGCCGGTGCCGTTCGCCGTCGGCGTGATCCTGCTGGCGTTGCTGGCGCTGGTAGCGCTCGTCCTGAGCGACCCCTACCTGGCCATGGTGGGACTGATCGTGTTCCCGTCGCTCGCCGTGATGAACCGCATCTTCGCGCAGCGCATGGAGGATCCGGTGCGCCTGGCGCAGGAGAGCATCGGCGAGGTCAGCGGCGTCGCCCACGAGTCGATCGATGGCGCCCTTGTCGTGAAAACGCTGGGCCGTGAGGAAGCGGAGACCGGCCGGCTGCTCGAGAAGGCGCGCGTCCTTCGCGACGAGCGGGTGCGAGCCGGCGAGATCCGAGCATCGTTCGAGGCGGCGCTCGACGCGCTCCCCACGATGGCCATCACGCTGCTGCTCGCCGTGGGCTCGTGGCGCGTGGCGAGCGGAGCGATCACGCTGGGCGACCTTGTCGGGTTCGTGGCCCTGTTCCAGCTCCTGTCGTGGCCGATGCGGTTCATCGGATGGATCCTCGCTGAGCTGCCGAGGGCGGTCGTTGGATACGACCGGCTGCAGGAGGTCTTCCGTGAACCGGTGACCGTGAGCCCCGCCCGAGAGGGGACGTCGCTTCCCGACGGACCGCTGGGTCTGCACGTGCACGAGCTGCACCTGCTGTACGAGCAGCAGTCGCCGGTGCTCGAGGGCGTGTCGTTCGAGGTCGCGCCCGGCGAGTCGGTCGCGATCGTCGGCCCGACCGGGGTCGGCAAGAGCACGCTCACGCAGCTGATGGTGCGCCTCGTCGACCCCGACGAGGGGCGTGTGGAGATCGGCGGCGTCGACCTGCGCGAGGTCGATGTGGCGTCGCTGCGCTCGGCGGTCGCGGTCGTGTTCCAGGACAGCTTCCTGTTCGCCGAGAGCGTGCGCTCGAACATCGCGCTGGATTCGGGCGCGAGCGAGGAGCAGGTCGAGCGCGCGGCCGTGATCGCTGCCTGCGACCGGTTCATCCGCGCGTTGCCGAAGGGCTACGACACCGTCGTCGGTGAGCGCGGGCTCACGCTCTCGGGCGGCGAGCGCCAGCGCATCGCGCTCGCTCGTGCCCTCGTGCGCGATCCGCGACTGCTCATCCTCGACGACGCCACGAGCGCCGTCGACCCGTCGATCGAGGCCGAGATCCTCGGGGCGCTGCGCCGCGAGCTCGCGACGACGCTCGTGGTGGTGGCGTACCGCCTCTCGACGATCCGCCTGGCCGACCGGGTGATCTTCCTGCAGGGCGGGCGGGTCGAGGCGACCGGATCGCACGAGGAGCTGCTGCGGACTCAACCCGCTTACGGGGCGATCATCCGGGCGTACGAACGAGGTGAACGATGAGCGACGAGTTGCTCCGCCTGCGCGGCCTGGACGACGAGCTGCCGGTACCTGACGAGCTCAAGGGCTCGTTCGGGGTGCTGCGCCGCGGGGTGCGCGAGAGCCCGGAACTGCGCAAGGGGCTCGGGTTCACGCTGATCGTCTCGCTCGGCATCACGGCGGTCTCGCTCGTGACGCCCGTGCTCGTGCAGCAAGTGTTCGACCATGGCTTCACACCCGAGTTCAAGCCCCGGTTCGTCTACGGGATCTGCGGGCTCGCGTTCCTGCTGGTGATCTTGGCGTTCCTCGCGGCGCGAGCGGCGGGGCGGCGGCTCGTTCGCGCCTCCGAGGAGGCCCTCATGAACCTGCGGGTGCGAACGTTCGCGCACATCCATCGACTCTCGATCGCCGAGCAGAGCGAGGAGAAGCGGGGGGTGTTCGTCGCTCGCGTGACGGCCGACGCCGACTCGCTGCAGCAGTTCACGGAGTACGGGGGCATCGCGTGGCTGATCTCATTCGTGCAGGCGTTCGGAGCGCTCGCGTTGATGCTCTACTACTCGTGGCAGCTCTCGATCGTGGTCGTGCTGCTGATGGTGCCGCTCGTGGTGGTCATGGGCTCGATGCAGTCGCGGCTGTCCGCCGCGTTCGATGCTGCCCGCACCCGGGTCGGCGAGATGCTCTCGGAGGTCTCCGAGAGCGTCATGGGCGCTGCGGTCGTGCGCGCCTACGGCATCGACGACACGATCCACGCCCGGGTGACCGGCGCGATCGGACGCCGCTACGACGCCGAGGTCAAGGCGCACCTGCGCGCCGCGACCCTGTGGCCGATGTCGAGCGTCTTCTACGCGCTGACCCTCGCGACGGTGATCGCCGTCGGCGCGGTCTTCGGCCCGGAGTGGGGCCTCCAGTTCGGCACGGCGGCGGCGTTCCTGTTCCTCGGCGATGTCTTCCTCAGTGTGTTCGAGGACCTGCCCGAGATCTACGCCGAGACCCAGACCGCCATCGCCGGGTGGCGGAAGATCCTCGCCGTGCTCGACCTCCCGGTCGAGATCGTGGAGCCCACCGACGGCGTTCGCCTCCCGACACACGGAGCCCTGGACGTCGCCGTGAACCACCTGACGTTCGGATACCGCGACGGGCCGCCCGTGCTCCGCGACATCGACGTGAAGATCCCGGCGGGCTCCCACGTGGCGATCGTCGGCGAGACGGGGAGCGGTAAGACCACGTTCGCGAAGCTGCTGACGCGGCTCGCCGACCCCACCGACGGCCGGATCTCGGTGGGTGGCGCCGAACTCCGCGACGTGGCGGCGGATTCGAGGCGAACGGCGATCCGCATGGTGCCGCAGGACGGGTTCCTCTTCGACTGGAGCGTGCGGCAGAACGTGAAGGTCGGCCGCGAGGGCGCCACGGACCGCGAGGTCGACGCCGCCTTCGAGGAGCTCGGCCTCGGCGAGTGGGTCCGTTCGCTGCAGGACGGGCTGGACACGCGCGCAGGCGAGCGCGGCGAGCAGCTCTCGGTGGGCGAGCGCCAGCTGATCGCGCTCGTGCGTGCCCAGATCGCGGACCCCGGGCTGTTGATCCTCGACGAGGCCACGAGCGCGGTCGATCCGGCCACGGAGGCACGGATCACCGAGGCGCTCAGGCGACTCAGCGCTGGCCGCACGACGGTGACGATCGCGCACCGGCTCTCGACCGCCGAGCACGCCGACCGCGTGCTCGTCTTCGACCACGGCAAGATCGTGGAACGCGGCTCCCACGACGAGCTGGTCGCCCTCGGCGGCGTGTACGCCGGCCTGTTCGACAGCTGGCTCGGCAACACCCAGCTCCAGGACGACCCGGCGTGAGCGACGCAACGGACCCGCTCGCCGGGCTGCGGTCGATGGCCGAGGCTGCCCTGTTTCCGACCGATGGCGAGCTCTCCCTCCGCGGGCTGCGGGAGCCGGTCGTCGTCCGGCGCGACGCGTGGGGCGTGCCGTACATCGACGCTTCCTCGCTGGAGGATCTCTGGTTCGCGCAAGGCGTGGTGACCGCCGGCGAACGGTTGTTCCAGCTCGACCTGGCGCTCCGGGTGGCGAACGGCCGCCTGAGCGAGCTGTTCGGTGCCCGCACGCTTCACTCGGACCGGCTCGCGCGAACGGTCGGGTTCCACCGCGCCGGTGCCCGCGTCGTGGAGGCATGGGACGCGGACTCCGTCGCCATGCACGAGCGATTCCGAGCCGGGGTGGCGGCTTGGGTCGCCGCGATGCCCTCCCCTCCCCTCGAGTACACGCTGCTCGATCTGCGGCCGGAGCTGCCCGCCGACGTCCAGGCGTGGGCGGCCGCGTTCGTGTACCTGTCGTGGGGACTGTCGGGCAACGCTCACCGCGAGCTGCTTCGAGCGTGGATCGCCGGACGGGCAGGGCTCGACGAGGTCGCGCGGCTGATGCCGCCCCTGCCGGAGGATCCGGCGCTCATTCCGGCCGGAGCCATGCACGGCGCGCTGTTCGACGCCCTCGGGCGGCCCGGGGCTCGCGGCTCCAACGAGTGGGTGGTCGCACCCTCGCGCACGAGCACCGGGGGCGCGCTGCTCGCGAACGACCCGCATCTCGACGCCGTGCAGCCCGGCGTGTGGATCGAGATGCACCTGTCGGCGCCGGGCTATCGCGCCCGTGGCGTGGCCCTGCCGTGGTCGCCCGGGATCGTGCTCGGCACGTCGGCGCATCACGCGTGGGGCGCGACCAACGTGTCGGGCGACGTCCAGGATCTGTTCGTCGAGCAGCTCTCCGACGACGGCACCGCCGTGCGGAGGGGGGAGACGTGGTCCCCCCTCGTGCTGCACCACGAGACGATCGAGGTGCGGGGCGAGGAGCCGGTCGAGCTGCGGGTGCGGGTGTCGTCGAACGGTCCCCTCCTCGACACGTTCCCGTTCGGCGAGGGCGAGATCGAGTACGTGCCGGTCGAGCCCGCCGAGGCCGCCGGCACGGCGTTCTCGCTGGCATGGACCGGGCTCCAGCACGCGATCCAGCCCTCGCTCGCGCTCCGTGCGGCCGCGGCCACGTCGTTCGAGGAGTTCCGCCGCGCGGTGCGGAGGGTGACGTGTCCCGGCCAGAACTTCGTCTACGCCGACGTCGAGGGCACGATCGGGTACACCTGCACCGGCGTGTATCCCGTGCGCCGAGCGGGCGACGGCACGATGCCCGTCCCGGCCGGCGACCCCACGTTCGGCTGGGACGGGGAGATCGAGGCCGACGAGCTGCCCTGGGGCGCGGATCCGGAACGCGGATTCCTGGTCACGGCGAACAACCGGGTGCACGACGCGTCGTACCCACACCTGATCGGACACGACTTCCACGTCGCGCATCGGGCAGGGCGCATCGCGGACGTGCTGATCGCGGGCGACGAGCACGACGTCGCCTCGACCGTGGCACTGCAGGCCGACACGGTGTCGGCGACGGCGCGAGAGATCGTGGACGCCCTCGGTCGCCTCGAGCCCTCGAACGACGACCAGCGCCTGGCGCTCGATCTCTTGCGGAACTGGGACGGCGACGTGCGGGCCGACTCGGCCGCGGCGGCCCTCTTCCAGACGTGGTCGGCGGCCGTCGCCCGGCGCGCGCTGGCGCCCCTGCTCGGCGAGGAGCTATTCGGTCGCTACCACGCCGACCGCGAGGTATGGCACTGCTCGGTCTTGCCGGAGCTCGTACGGGAAGGCGACCCGGCGCCGCTGGCCGCCGCGCTCCAGGACGCCGTTGCCGAGCTCCGGGATCGCCTCGGCCCAGATCACGAGCGGTGGCGATGGGGCGCGCTGCACCGGCTGCGGCTCGCGCACCCCCTCGCGACGATCCCCGGGCTCGAGCCGCTGTTCACGGCGGCCGACGCGGAGATCGGCGGCGACGAGTCGACGGTGATGCAGGTGTCGTTCGACTCGCGAGAGCGACTCGACGCCGTCGTGATCCCCTCGTGGCGGGCCGTGTACGACCTAGCGGACCTGGATCGCAGCGTCGGCGTCCTGCCGGCCGGCATCAGCGGCAACCCTGCGAGCCCCCACTGGAACGACCAGGCCCCCCTGTGGCTCGCGGGCGAGACCCACCCCCTGCCGTTCAGCGACGCAGCGGTCGCCGCAGCGTCCGTTGCCGAGATGCGGCTCGTAGCCGGGTAGCATCTCGGGCTGAGATGCCGAAGTCCAAAGGCCGCCAGAGGAAGCGCTCCGCGCGATATCGAGCCGCGCCGCAGCAGGCGAAGAAGCGGCATCGCGCGAGTCCCCGCTGGTACGGGCCGCTGCTCATCACCGCGATGGCCATCGGCGTGGCGGTGATCGTCCTGAACTACATGGGCCTCATCCCCGGCACCGACGGCAACGCCTCGTCGGTGTGGCTCTGGGTCGGCCTCGCGATCCTGGGTGCCGGGTTCGTGGGTACCAGCTTCTGGTACTGAGCGGCGAGGCCGGGACGTGGAGCAAGGAATCACAGCCGTGTGATCCTTCCACACGGCTTTCCACCGTGTGGACAACGTCCGGTGGCCGGACCGGGGGCACGCGGCGTTCGCGGACGGCGAGGCGACGATGTGGAACGTCCGGTGGAGGACCGGTGGACGCACGTGCACAAGCCCCCCGCGGCGGTGGAAAAGCGGAGGAAAGTCGATCAGGGCTCCGGGGCGCGCCGCACGACCTGCATCTTCTCGCCGCAATGCCGGGGGATCTGCAGCTCGCCGAGGCGCGACACCTTGAGCTCGGTGCCACACTCCCCACAGACGAGGTACACCTCGAGATCGTCGACGTCCTCGGGCTCGTCCGGCGCGGGCTCCGCCTCGGGGTCGGGTGAGAACGAGCGAAGCGACGCGATGCCGATGCGCCAGATCAGCGCGCCGACGAGCACCGCGGTCACGACGAGCAACCAGGTGGGCACGAACCCACGCTAGCAGCCGCCTGCTCGGCCGTTCGTGCTACGGCGAACATCGTCCTCCGACATGCCCCCTGCCTGGGCGATTGACGCCTTCGGCGGCGCCTGCGAGGGTGTTGGGGTTCCCATCGGACCTGTTGAGGTCTCGGTGGGTTTCCCTTTAGGGGGAACGGCGCACCGCGCCGAGGCCGGCTCGAGGTTCCCGCTCCGGGCGGCCGGTCGCGACCGAGCCGCTGTGCAGGGCGGCGGGAAGGGGGGGTCCATGGGGATCCAGGCGTTCGGGGCACGACTCCGACACCGCGCGAGCGTGCTCGCGCTCACCACCACGGTGCTCATGACCGGACTCGTGGGGCTGGCGCAGCCGGCCCAGGCCAACGGGCAGTTCCACATCGACTGCGGGCTGGCCAAGCACAACAAGCGCATCGACCCGATCGTCGACCCGGGGCGGCGGTCGATGCATCGCCACGACCTCTATGGGGCGAAGTCGATCAGCCGGCATTCCACGTACCGAAGCATGCGGCGAGGCGGCACCGCCTGCGACAGCAGAGCGGACAAGTCGGGGTACTGGCACCCCACGCTCATCAAGAAGGGTCGCGTCATCCGGCCCATGCGGATCTCCGCCTACTACTGGGGCGGACCCACGAGCAACCGCGTCCGCGCGTTCCCCAAGAACCTCCGCATAATCGCCGGCGGCAACACGAACCGCCAGAAGCAAGCCGGGTACAACTGCGGCGAGGGCATGCCGACCTCCAAGACACCCTTGGACTGCCACGGCGAGCACCTGAAGGGCGTTGTCATCTTCCCGTCGTGCTGGAACGGCAAGAGCCTCGGTATCAGGGGCAACCACCGCAGCCACATGGCCTACCCCGAGGGCGGAGAGTGCAAGGGCAAGTTCCCCGTCACCCTGCCGAAGCTGATCATCCACATCCGGTGGCCGATCACCGACGGGCGGGGAGCACACCTCGTCTCCGATCGCCACATGGGCATGCGCCACGGCATGAGCCTGCACGCCGACTTCTGGAATGTGTGGCGCCAGTCCGCGCTCCAGCAGCACGTGGACCAGTGCATCAACCAGGACAGGACCTGCTCGGTCGGGTGAGGGTGGGCCGAATGGTCAACTCACGCCTGAGGTAGATCCACCGACACCCCGGGCACGTGCTCGCCGAGGAACCGCAGGATCGCGCCCATCTGGCGGACCTCCTCGTCGATGTCGAACGAGCCGTGCCCGGTGCCGAACAGGACCAGCTCGTGCGGATGGTTCCGCTCGGCGAGCCTGTCGACGAACGCCATCGCCTGACGGAACGGACACCGGGAATCGTTCTCTCCGATCAGGAAGATCACGGGCGCCCGCACCCGGTCGACGAAGTTGATGGGGTTGCGGTCGGCCATGAGCCCCGGCACATCGGCGGGCGTGCCACCGAGCAGCGCCCGGTCGTAGGCCTGCAGGTCCGGTGAGAGGTCCTCGTACGACAGCTCGTAGTCGCCCACGGGCACGCCCGCGACGCCGGCGACCCACAGGTCAGGGTGCTTGCAGAGCTCCATCAGCGTGATGTAGCCACCCCACGACCATCCTCCAACCACCGCCCGAGCGGGGTCGGCGATGCCGCGAGCCACCAGATCGGCCAGGCCCGCGTTGACGTCGACCAGCTCGGGGCCTCCGATGTCGCCGATCAACAGGTCACGCCATCGCCGCCCGTACCCGGTGGACCCGCGGTAATTCACCATGGCCACCGCGAACCCAGTGTCGATGTAAGCGAGCACCTCGGGGTCCCACGCGTCCGCGTCCTGCCCGGTCGGCCCGCCGTGCACCAACATCATGATCGGGAACGGGCCCTCGCCCTCCGGCGTGACGAAGAACCCGTGCACCCGGTCACCCTCGCCGTTGTCGAAATGCCACGACTCGTACGGACGACCCCCGGGCGCACGCTCCCCCTCGGCCCGCAACACCTCCGTGCCCGCCGCGTCGAGGATCGCCGGCGGGCGCCCGCCGCGCGAGAGCCGGAACCACACGTCGCCGTCAGGGCGGACCCGCGCAGATCCGATCGTGCCGGGGTCGTGGCCGATCGGGCTCAGGGTCGCCCGGGCTGGATCGAACCGGAAGAGGCGGTCGCGGCCCTCGTCGTTCTGCACGATCAGGAGCGACGCCGCGTCCGGCCACCAGGCCGCTGCCACAACCGGCCCCGCAAGCGGAAGGTCGAGGTCGAGCCACTCCCCGGAGGCGAGGTCCCAGATCGCCGGGTGCTCCTCGCCGCGACGCTCGTGGATCACCACCAGACGCTGGTCGCCCATGACGGGCGACCAGCACGCCGCGTGCAGGGCCATGCCGTCGTCGGCCTGCTCGGCGAGCATCTCCCCGGTGCGGGGATCGACCACGCGGAGGGCCGGGTGCACGCTGTCGCCGTGCTCGGCGTGCTCGAGCGCGAGCATCGTCGCGTCGGCCGACAGGCCCCCGAGGTCGTCCGCTCCGAGCTCGGAGCCGCCCACCGAGATCCACTCGGTGCTTCGCCAGATCTCCTTCGCCGGATCCCCGTCGATCGACACGACGATCGCGAAGCCGCCGGCGTCGCTGATGCCGGCCGCGGTCACGCCCGCAGCCTGCGACATTCCCTGGTTCCATCCCTGGGAGACGCCTGCGAGGAACGGCTGGGCCTCGCCGCCAGCGAATGGCTCCGCGAACCAACGGCCCGCCTCGCTGCCGGTCTCGTCCTGCCAGAAGAGCACGCGCTCACCGTCGAGCGTGAGCGCCGACGCGATCACGCCCACCGGATGGTCGGTGACCTGCCGCCGCAGCCCCGTCTCGAGATCCGCGACGTGGATCTGATGGACCCCGCTCTGGGTGCTCACGTACGCGAGTCGGTGCTCGGCGTCGCGCGCCCACCTGGGCATCGACACCGTCGGGGCGCGGAAGCGGCGTTCCCAGGCCGGCATGCGGTCGCTCACGGTCGTTCCCATGTCAGGCGGCACCCTACCGTCGCTCGGCTCGAGCCACACGAAGGGCCCGCCAGACGCGCTCGGAGGTGAGCGGGAGGTCCAGGTGATCGATGCCCCACGGTGCGAGGGCGTCCACAACGGCGTTCTGCACGGCCGGCGTGGACCCGATCGTGGCCGACTCGCCGATGCCCTTGGCCCCGATGGGGTTGACGGGCGTCGGCGTCTCGGTGCGCCCCGTCTCGAACCACGGGAGCTCCGCCGACGACGGCATCGCGTAGGCTGTGAGGGTTCCCGTGATCGGGTTGCCGGCCCCGTCGTATCGCACCTCTTCGTAGAGGGCCTGCGCAATGCCCTGGGCGAGGCCACCGTGCACCTGTCCCTCGACGAGCGCCGGGTTCAGCACGCGGCCGCAGTCGTCGACGGCGATGTGGCGAGCCAGGCGCACAGCGCCGGTCTCGGTGTCGACCTCGACCACGGCGACGTGCGCGCCGAAGGGGAACGTCGAGCCGGGTTCGCGGTAGACGCCCTCTGCGCGCAGGCACGGCCCGAATCCGTTTTGGGCGAGGGCGGGGTCGAGCGTGGCCTCGGCGAGCTCACCGAGCGTCAGCCGGCTGCCGGGCACACCTCGGAGCGCGAATCCCCCTCCGGGAGCGGATTCGACGTCGACCGGGTCGGATTCGAACAGATGCGCCGCGAGCGCATGCGCCTTCTCGAGCACCTCGGCGGCGCGCTCCACGACCGAGGAGCCACCCGCCTGCAGCGACCGCGAGCCCCACGTGCCCGCCCCCCGCTTCACAACACCGGTATCGGAGTGCACGACCCGAACGGCCTCGAACGCCACCCCGAGCACCGACGAAGCGATCTGCGCGAAGGCAGTCTCATGCCCCTGCCCGTGGGGTGATGTGCCCGTGAGCACCGTGACCGAGCCGTCCGCGTGTACCTCGACCGAGGCGTACTCCTTCGAGGAGAACGACGTGATCTCCACATAGGTGGCGACGCCGATACCGATGGCGAGCGGGTCGCCGCGCTCGCGCCTGGCCCCCTGTTCGACCCGGAGCCGTTCGTACCCCGCCGCGGCGAGCGCCGCGTCGAGGGCCCGCTCGTAGTCGCCCACGTCGTAGACCGTGCCCGAGGCGGTGCGGTACGGGAACGCATCGCTCGGGATCAGGTTCCTGCGGCGAACGTCGACGGCGTCCAGCCCGAGCTCGGACGCGACCAGGTCGACGGCCCGTTCGATCAACGCCGTCGCTTCGGGACGGCCCGCGCCGCGGTAGGGGCCGACGGGCGTCGCGTTCGTGACCACGCTGCGTCCGCGTGAGGCGATCCGGGGGATCGCGTAGACGCCGGAGAGCATCTCTTGCGTGGTGTCCGGCAGGAACGCCCCGATCGGGTACGCGCCCATGTCGGCGAGCAGATCGGCGCGAAGGCCCACGATCGTGCCGTCGCGCCTGGCGCCGATCTCCACGAGCTGCACCTGCGCTCGCCCATGGGTGAGCGCCACGAGCCCCTCCGAGCGCGACTCCGTCCATCGCACCGGCCCGCCCAACCGCCTGGAGGCGGCGGCCACGGCGATGTACTCCGGATACACCTGCAGCTTGGCGCCGAATCCGCCGCCCACGTCGGGCGCGATCGTGCGCACCGCGTCCCGCTCGACGCCCAACACGTCCGCCAGGTCATTCCGCACGTCGAACGGGACCTGGGTCGATACCCAGACGGTGTACGTGCCGTCACCATGGGGGTCGACCGCGATGCCGTTGCCCTCCATGGGCACTGGAGCCACCCGCTGGTTCACGAACCGTGCCCGAGCCACCACGTCGGCCCCCTCGAGCACGTCGTCGTCCCAGTCCGTCGAGAACGTGCTGGCCACATTGGACCCATGCCCGGGCCACAGCAGCGGGGCCTCCTCGGCGATCGCGGCCTCGACGTCGGTCACGGCCGGAAGCGGATCGAGCTCGACCAGCACGGCCTCCGCTGCGTCCTCCGCCTGGGCGAGCGACTCCGCGACGACGAGCGCCAGCGGCTCGCCGACGAACCGCACGACGTCGCGAGCGAGGACCTCGCGCCCGAACGGACCTTCGAGCACACCCTCGGCGCCCTCCACGTTCCCGCTCGGTGGCAACGGCGCGAGATCGAAGTCCGCGGCCGTGAACACCCCCACGACACCGGGCAACGCTCGTGCTCGGTCCGCATGCACCGCGACGACCCGAGCATGGGGCATGATGGAACGGACGAAGACCGCGCGCGCCGCCCCCTCGATCGGCAGGTTCTCGAGGTAGCGGCCGTGCCCGGTGAGGAAGCGTGGATCTTCGGAACGCAGCGCCGGCACACCGAACATCGAGGGAGGTACCGTCGTCACGGAGCCATGCTCCCACGACGGCGAGTCGACGAGGAAGGGTTCGAACGGGCATGACGGGAGCTGGGTGACCATGACGACGCTCGGACAGATTCGACGGCTGTCCGTTGCACGCAGGAGCGTGGTCGCGGTCGTCGTCCTCGTCGCGGCGTTCGCGGGGAGCGCTGCGGCCGGCCCGTCGAGTGCGAGGGCCGCACCGTCCGTGCGTGTGGTGACCGTCGCCGAGCTCGACCAGCCCGTCGGGTTCACGGTCACACCCGGGGGGCGCATCATCTATCTCGAGCGGGCCTCCGGCGAGATCCGCCGGCTGAACCGGCGCACCGGTCGTGACAGGTTGCTCCATCGCATCGGCGGCGTGAACAGCGCGGGGGAACGTGGCGCCCTCGGCGTTGCGCTGCACCCACGATGGCCGAGTGTTCCCCTGCTCTACGTCTACATCACGCGCGCCCCGGTCGGCGGCGCATTGCGGAACCAGGTGCTCAGGTTCCGCATCGTCGGTCACCGTGCCCTCCAGCGTCGGTTGCTGCTCGAGTCTCCCGTCGGGTCGCGCACGAACCACAACGGTGGTCGCCTCGCGTTCGGCCCCGACGGCAAGCTCTACATCGTGATCGGCGACGGCGGCTCGGATCCGGGCACCGCTCAGCAGCTCACCGGCGAACCCCGGGGCAAGATCCTGCGCATGGACCCCGATGGATCGGTGCCCGCGACGAATCCCTTCGGCTCGCTCGTGTGGTCGTTCGGCCATCGGAACTCGATCGGCTTCGCCTTCGATCCGGACACGGGCCGGCTCTGGGAGAGCGAGAACGGCCCCGAGTGCAACGACGAGCTGAACCGCATCGTGGCGGGCGCGAACTTCGCGTGGGGCCCGTCGCAGTCGTGCGGACAGCCCGCCGTGCCCGCCGACACGAACCGCGACGGTCCCGATCCCAGAGTGCTGCCCGAGTGGACGTTCGCCGCGCCGGTGGCCGCGACCGGCGTCGCCTTCTGCGAGGGCTGCGGCCTCGGCACCGCCTACGAGGGAGAGCTGTTCATGGGGTGCGCCAACGGCACCTGCAAGGACACGGTCGGTCCGGTGGCGCACGTCGCCCTCGGAGCCGGCCGATGGTCGTTGGATGGCCCGCCGCTGAGGGTGCCGCTCCTGGGCTACGATCGCGCGGTCTACTCCATGGAAGTCGCGCCGAACGGCAGCATCTACTTCAGCGACGCAGCAGCGATCTATCGACTAGCGCCCGGCTGAGTGGGGCGTCCAAGGAGGAGAGACGGCCATGCACACCCGGACCTCGGGAACGCTCGTCCGCGCGCTCACGCTGACGATCGCGGTCACCGGCTTGACCGGTGCGCTCGGGAGCCAAGCTCACGGCGCGATCCGCGCCAACAAGGTCGCCGACGGTCTGAACGGCCCGGCGGCGTTCACGTTCACGCCCAAGGGCACGATCGTGTACCTGGAGCGAGGCACGGGTGAGGTCCGGTTCCTGAACCCCAAGACCGGGTTCAGCCGGCGCTTCTTCCGCATCAGAGGGGTGAACGGATCGGGCGAGCGAGGCGCCCTGGGCGTCGCGCTGCACCCGCGGTGGCCGACGCAGCCGTTCGTATACGTCTACGTGACCCGCCGCGCCGGTGGGGCGCTCCGCAACCAGATCGTGCGCATCCGCGCACGCGGCGACGTGGGCCGCGGCCTCACGACGATCCTGTCGACCCCGGCGAGCTCGAGCCCGTACCACAACGGCGGGCGCATCGTGTTCGGGCCGGACCGCAAGCTGTACGCGATCGTGGGCGATGGCCACGACGCGGGCAACGCCCAGGATCTCAGCGCGAACCTGCGGGGCAAGATCCTGCGCCTGAACCCGGACGGCTCAGCGCCACGGTCGAACCCGATGATCGGCGGACGGCGCACGCGCATGTTCGCCTACGGCATCCGCAACTCGTTCGGCTTCACGTTCGACCCCGCCAGCGGACGGCTGTGGGAGACCGAGAACGGGCCGGAATGCAACGACGAGATCAACCTCGTGCGCCGGGGCGGCAACTACGCCTGGGGGCCGGGCGAGAGCTGCCCCGACACGAATCAGGACGGCCCGACGCCCCGGCGGCTGCCGAAGTTCAACTTCTCGAGCACGATCGGCATCACCGGGGCAACGTTCTGCGACGGGTGTCGCCTCGGCAGGACGCGCGGCGGCGACCTGTTCTTCGGCGCGTGCTGCGGAGGAGCCCTGCAGCGGATCGCGCTGAACGCCACGCGCACCGACGTCGTGGGGAGCCCGGTCTCGGTCCTCGGGAACACCGTGTACTCCATGGAGA
>JBEVGU010000135.1:0-3486 GCA_040511595.1 Actinomycetota bacterium
TCGGGTCGACCATCATCAGCCCTCGGAGGTTCACGCTGCCGCACACGGTCTGCTGCAGACGGGCCGTCCCGAAGTGGCCCGCCACGAACAGCCGTGAGCCGTCGGCGTTGAACGCGAGCCCCTGGACGTTGCCCACGGTGTTGCGCCGCCAGAGCTGGGTGCCGGTGCTGCCGTTGTCGAGGCGGAACGCCGCCGCGTAGTTCGGGCCGTTCCCGAAGCCTCCGAACAGCCGGTTCCCCGTGGCGAGCAGGTCCCACGCGGGGTTGCCGTTGTCGATCACGCCGGGCGGGATCGCCCACGCGTCCAGCGAACCGTCGGTGGCGCTCACGCGCGCGACCGAGGTGCGAGCGCCGCCGTTCATGGTCAGGAACTTGCCCCCGATGAAGACCGTCGCCCCGTCGGTGGCGGTCTCGAGACTGCGGATGGTGTTGTCGGCCGACGGCTTCCAGTCGTTGCTGAGGACGCCGCCGGGCGACATCGCCGCCACGAAGTTCCTGGGCTTGGTGTTCACGCGCTTGAAGTCGCCGCCGAAGTACACGAGGCCCGTCCCCGTGAGGAGCGCGTTCACCGGCTTGTTCGCGTCGACCTGGAACCCGGGGATCAGCGAGCCGTCGGCGGTGCTGACGGCGGCGAGGTTCTTGTGCAACTCGCCGTTCACCGTGTCGAACTTGCCGCCGAGGTAGAGGGTCGAGCCGTCGTTCGAGACCGCCAGCGCGCGGACCTCGGCCGCGCCGCTCGCGACCGTGTTCGTCACGCTCGCGGCGAACCCGGGCACCGGCGCACCGGTCGTCATGTTCAGGGCGGCGACGTTCAGCGCCGCCGGCTTCGGGTTGCCGGAAGGCCCGAGCAGCTTGGTGAACTTGCCGCCGAGGAAGATCGTGTCCCCGGACTTCGCCAGGGCGAACACCCTGCCCTTGGCCTGCCACGTGTCATCGGGGGTGACGGTGAGTGCATACGCGGGTTGTGCCGCAGCCACCATCCCGATGACCATGAGCATCGAGAGCAGGATTCGGAACCTTCTAGACATGCATTCCTCCTTGGGAGCCGCGGGTCCCCCCATCGGGGGAGGGTCGGGGGGCTTGGCGCGGTTATCGTAGCGCGCCCGGCGGGTGGCTCGTCATCGGTCATCGGTCCTCGGCCATTCGCCACAGGAACGTGACGATTCCGGCCGATCGGGCGTGTCAGGAGGTCAGCGCCCGCTCGAGGACGTCGCGAACGCGACCACCGACGGACGTGGAGATCGCGAGGCCCACCGCCGCGTCGGAGGGACGGCCGACGATGCCCGCGACGTCGCCGACCGCGAACCATTCCCGCGCCGCCTGCTCGAACGCGTCGGCGTCGGCGCTCGTGTCCCAAGCGGTCACGAGCACGACCGCCGCGTCGGTGCCGTCCGTGAAGGCTCGGTAGAGACCTCCGTCCCACCCGGCGGCCGCAGCCTCGGCCACCCCATGGTCGAGACGCAGCCCGAGCATCGTCGAGAGCCACGCCTCCCCCACCTGCATCACGTCCAGGTCTCCCCACCTGGGGCCGAGCTCGTCGGAGAGGTCGGGCACGTCGACGCTGGTCGGCCGGTCCGACGGGTATCGGTCGGGATGCAGGATCTGCTCGGTGGTCATCGGGAAACGCACCAGCGCTCCGTTCACCTCGTCGAGCCCTCCACGAGCCTCGAGGTCGGTGATGAAGGACTGGCCCGCGGTATAGGGCCAGAGCATCGTACGGGCCACGAACGGAGGGATCCCGTCCGGCAGGTCGCCCCCACCGCCGAGTCCCGAGAAGTCGCCGTCGGCCGGCGGGAACTCGAACAACACCTTCACCGAGAAGAACTGAGCGCTGCCCTCGACCGCACCGAGGGCCGCCTGGAACGCTTCGTCACGGCATGCGCCCGCGATGCCGTCGATGCGACCGAGATCGAAGTGTTGATCGTCGATCGCGTGGGTGAGCTCGTGCGCGAGCGTGAGCCGCTCCACGAGATCGAGGTCGCCGTCCGCCCGGTAGACGAGCTCGCCGTCGACGGGGTTGTAGAACCCGATGACCTGACCCGTCTGGTAGGCGAGCAGCGCGTCACGGATCGTCACCGTGGGGGGGAGCACGCCGATCGTCTGCCACGCCACCGAGCGCCGGTCGTAGAACGCCTTCGGGTAGGTCTCGTCGAACGCGTCGCGGAGCTTGCCGGCGATCTCGTCAGCGGTGACCGCCTGCGTCACGACGGGCCGCCGGAACTCGAGCCCTCGCACGTGTTCGACCTGCGACTCCACGTCGGCGACCTCGGCGGGGGGCTCCGAGGGAACGCCGTCGTCGCCGCCAGTGCTGACCGGGGTCGGCGAGACGCAGAGCTCGCGCATCGCGGAGAGCGCCCGTTCCTCCCCGGTGTCGACCGGGTCGGCCGAGAGACCCGTGGCGGCGGGCTCCTGCGCAGAGGGAGTCGCGGGTGGCGTGCCGCTCGCCGTGGGCGAGCCCACCTCGATGCGGATGCCGTCGCCGGTGCACGCCCCGGCCATCGACGCGAACGCCACCAGCGTGGTGACGAGCGCCACCCGACGGCGCTTCATCGACGTCTCGGCGCCACGAGGCTCAGCACGGCCAAGACGAGCGAGAGCCCCGACAGGACGATCGAGGCCCACAGCAGACCGTCCTCGCGCAGGAGCTCCCGAGCCGCGAGCCCCAACAGCGCTCCGGCGGCGAGCATCGCCACGAACGCCACGGCGTAGAGCGACATCCATCCGCGGGGCCGACGGCCGGGCGTGTGCACCCCGTCGCTCACAGACGCTCCTGCAGGTACGAGACGAGGGTATCGATCGGGATGCGATCCTGCTGCATCGTGTCGCGCTCGCGCACCGTCACCTGCCGGTCGTCGAGCGAGTCGAAGTCGACGGTCACGCAGAACGGCGTGCCGACCTCGTCCTGGCGCCGGTAACGCCGGCCGATCGCCCCCGCGTCGTCGTACTGGGTCATCCACTCCGGCTTGACCAGATCGTGCACGCGGCGCGCCTCCGGTACGAGCTTCTCGTTCCGCGACAGCGGGAGGACCGCGACCTTGATCGGCGCGAGGTCGCGATGCAGCCCGAGCACGGTGCGCTTGTCGGTGTCGCCCTTGGCGGTGGGCGCCTCTTCCACGCGGTACGCGTCGAGCAAGAACACGAGCAAGGCTCGGTCCACCCCCACCGCCGGCTCGACGACGTACGGAAGGTAGCGCTCCTCCTTCTCCTGATCGAAGTACGTGAGGTCCTCGCCGCTGGCCTCCTGATGGGCACGCAGGTCGTAGTCGGTGCGGTTCGCGATGCCCTCGAGCTCCTGCCACCCGAACGGGAACTCGTACTCCACATCGGTCGCGGCCTTCGCGTAATGCGCGAGCTCCTCCGGCTCGTGGGGGCGCAGCCGCAACTTCTCCTTCGAGAGGCCGAGGTCGAGGTACCACTGCATCCGTTGCTCGACCCAGTACTCGAACCACTCGTCGTCCGTGCCCGGCTCGACGAAGAACTCCATCTC
>JBEVGU010000136.1:0-7752 GCA_040511595.1 Actinomycetota bacterium
ACGTGCGGAAGCTCTTCGCGCAGGTGCCCGAGGCGAAGCTCCGCGGGTACCAGCCCGGCCGGTTCTCGTTCAACGTGCGGGGCGGACGGTGCGAGCACTGCGCGGGCGACGGCCAGATCAAGATCGAGATGCATTTCCTGCCCGACGTCTACGTCACGTGCGAGGCGTGCAAGGGCAAGCGGTACAACCGCGAGACCCTCGAGGTGAAGTACAAGGGTCGGTCGATCGCCGACGTGCTCGAGATGAGCGTCGACGAGGCGGTCGAGTTCTTCCGGCACATCCCGCCGATCATGCGGCACATGCAGACGCTCTCCGACGTGGGACTCGGCTACGTGAAGCTCGGGCAGCCGGCGCCGACGCTCTCCGGCGGCGAGGCCCAGCGCATCAAGCTCAGCTCCGAGCTGCACAAGCGGGCCACCGGCAACACGCTCTATGTGCTCGACGAGCCCACCACGGGGCTGCACTTCGAGGACGTCCGCAAGCTGCTCGCGGTGTTGCAGCGGCTCGTCTCCACCGGCAACACCGTGATCGTGATCGAGCACAACCTCGACGTGATCAAGACCGCCGACTGGTTGATCGACCTCGGGCCGGAGGGAGGGGACCAGGGAGGCACGGTCGTCGCGGTGGGAACCCCCGAATCCGTTGCCGCCGAGCCCGCCTCACACACCGGGCGATTCCTCGCCGAGGTGCTGGAGCGTCCGCAGCTGCCGCTCGAGGCGACCCGGCAGCTGGTCCCCTGAGGGCCGGCGACCCCTCGCAGCAGGGCGGTCGCGGCTTGCTAGTATCCCCGCCGACGTGTCGAAGCGACTCCTCATCACCCTCTGCGCCGCCGCCCTGGCGACGGCCGCCTGCGGCTCGATCCCCGAGGGTGAGGTCGAGGCGGGGGAGGGCGCACGCTTCGTCCCGTTCGTGACGGAGTTCCTCGACGACGCCGGTCTCGGCAACGCGGTCGCCGTCGACGCCGAGGGCGTGCCGTCCACGTCGTACCTCATCTTCCCGGCCGTGCTCGCGGAGGGAGAGATCCCGGTCGGACGTCCCCTCGGCGCGCCGTACATCACCACGGACGACAAGGAACCGAAGGACGGAGCCGCGGTGGGGCTGGCCAGCCTCTCCGCCGACGGCGTGTGGACCCGGGGCGCCGCGGCCCAGGTGCGCGAGACGCCCGCCGGCGTGTTCATCCCCTTCGGTCCGGCGTTCGAGCAGTCTTTGATCGGGGCCACGGCCGAGAACACGAACGGGACGGACCTCGCCGTCGACGACTCGGGCACGAGGCACGTCGTGTGGACCGGCAAGGACGGCGTCTACTACGCGAGCGCCGCCGACACGTCGACGGTCGAGCGCGTGTACCGCTACGGCGCCTCGCTCCGCAGGGCGGGCCCGATCGGGCGGCCCTCGGTCGCGGTCGACGCTGACGGCGTGCCCTGGGTCGCCTACACGGTGAACGCGGGGTCGCAGGAGGTGCGGGTCGCGAAGAAGACCGACGAGGGGTGGGACACACAGACGATCGCGTCGATCCCACGGTGCTCGGGGTGCCCGCAGCCGCTGCCCACCCGCATCGGTCTGACCTCCGGCGGACCGACGGTCGCGTGGGTCGACACAGGTGCGGGCTCGGTCATGGTCTCGTCGCTTCAGGGTCAGACCTGGACGGCCACCGAGGTCGCCGGGGACGTGGGCGGGGAAGGCCTCGACATGGCCGTCGACGCCGACGGCAACGCCGTGGTGACGTTCTACGACGGGAACGGAGGCGTGCAACTCGCCAGGCAGAGCGGCGCGACCTGGTCCGTCTCGACGATCGCCGACGCGACGCCCCCGTCCGACGATGCGACCGGCAACCTCGCGCCCATGACTGGCGTGGCCGTCGACGACCAAGGGGCCATGGCTGCGGCGTGGGAAGACGCCGACGGGGTGGTGCTGGCGACCTCCGACGACGGCGAGACGTTCACACCCGTCGAGACGCTCGACACGATCGGCGGCCGCTCGCCGTCCGTGGGCATCTCGCCCGACGGCACCAACGTGTTCGTCGCCTGGTTCGACCCGGAGGGCGAGAACCTCCGGTTCGGGGTGCAGGGCGACCTCGGCGGGCTCGCGGTGGCGGCCCCGAGCCCCACGATCGACCCGGCTGACATCCCGGCCGCTCCCTCGCCCGGCGGCGGCGGTGAATGCGGCGCCGACGGCACCGTCGCACTCGACATCGTGGCTTCGGGGATCGCGTGGAGCACCACGTGTCTGGTGGCACCGGCGGGTGAGCCCTTCACGGTGAACGTGGACAACCAGGACGATGGCATACCGCACAACTTCGACCTGCTCACCGAGGAGGGCGGCGACCAGATCGCCGCCACCGAGGTGGCACCCGGCCCGGTGCAGGAGCCACTCGACGTCGATCCGCTCGATCCGGGCGAGTACTTCTACCAATGTGACGTGCACCCGACCATGACGGGGAACCTCGTCGCGATCGAAGGCGGCGGTGGTGGGGGCGGCGGCGGCTAGCGAGCGGCCCACGAACCCCGCGGGGGTGTCCGGTGACGCGACTACCATGACGGGGTGACCCCGACCCGACCCCCCGCCGGCGATATCCCAGATGTCCCGGGGGCGTACCTCTTCCGCGACGGCGACGGTCGCGTGGTGTACGTGGGCAAGGCTCGTTCCTTGCGGAAGCGCCTCGCCAACTACTGGGGCAAGCCGCTGCACCCCCGCACCGAGGCGATGGTGCAGGCCGCCGAGAGCGTGGAATGGATCGTCGCCAGCGGTGAGGTCGATGCCCTCATGCTGGAGTACAACCTGATCCAACGGCACCGGCCTCGGTTCAACATCCGGTATCGCGACGACAAGTCCTACCCGTACCTCGCGCTCACCGTGGGGGAGGAGTGGCCACGCGCCCAGGTGCTCCGGGGCGCGAAGCGGAAGAAGGTCCGCTACTTCGGGCCGTACGGGCACGCGTGGGCGATCCGCGACACGCTCGACGCGCTGACGCGCGTGTTCCCTGTGCGCACCTGCTCGAACGCGTTCTTCGACCAGCGCGCCAGGGCCAAGCGGCCCTGTCTCTACTTCGACATCGGACGATGCAGCGGGCCGTGCGTGCCCGAGGTGAGCGGCGTCACGCACGAGTCCTACCGCGCCGACGTCGACGCGCTCGCGGACTTCCTGAGCGGCAACACCAAGCCGGTGATGCAGCGCCTCGACCGTGAGATGCACCAAGCGGCCGAGCGCCAGGAGTACGAGCAGGCGGCGAAGCTCCGCGACCAGCTCGGGGCCGCGAGGCGCGCGCTCGAGGCGCAGGAGATGGTGCTCGATCGTCCCGACGACATCGACGTGATCGGCATGGCCGACGACGACCTCGAAGCGGCGTTCCAGGTCTTCATGGTCCGGGGCGGACGGGTGCTTGGCCGCAAGGGCTGGGTCGTCGACCGGATCGAGGAGCTCTCCCGTCCCGAGCTCGTAGCCTCGTTCGTCCGGCAGCTCTACATGGAGCGCGACGAGGTGCCGCCGCGGGTGCTCGTGCCGGCCGAGCCTGCCGATCGCGAGGTGCTCGAGGCGTGGCTGGGCGAGCGTCGCGGCACCAAGGTCAGCATCGGCGTGCCCGAGCGAGGCGCCAAGCGCCGGCTGCACGAGGTCGTCACCCGCAACGCCGCCGAGGCCTTCCACCGGCACAAGCTGCGCCGCGCCTCCGACTTCGGGGCCCGATCGCGGGCGTTGACCGAGCTCGCCGACCGGCTCGGCCTCGACCAGGCGCCGCTCCGCATCGAGTGTTACGACATCTCGAACCTCGGGCCGACCGACACGGTCGGCTCGATGGTCGTGTTCGAGGACGGGCTGCCGAAGCGCTCCGATTATCGGCGCTTCCGCATCAAGGGTGTCGCCGGACAGGACGATTTCGCTTCCATGGAAGAGATGTTGCGCCGCCGGTTCACGCGCCTGATCGAGGAACGGGCCGAGAGTCCGGCCGCCGGCCGCCGATTCTCCTACCCGCCGGCCCTCGTCGTGGTCGACGGTGGCCGGGGGCAACTCGGCATGGCCTCGAAGGTGCTCGGCGAGCTCGGCCTGAGCATCCCCCACATCGGGCTCGCGAAGCGGCTCGAGGAGGTCTATTTCCCCGACCACCCGGAGCCACTGATGATCCCCCGAGGCTCCGAGGCGCTCTTCGTGCTCCAACACCTGCGCGACGAGGCGCACCGGTCCGCGATCACCTATCACCGGCAGAAGCGCGAGAAGCGCGCGCTCGTATCGCCGCTCGATGAGATCCCCGGTGTGGGCACGGCGCGGAAGAAGGCCCTGTTGAAACGGTTCGGCTCGCTCGCCCGGCTCCGCCGCGCGGAACCGGAGCAGATCGCCGAGACGCCCGGCATCGGCCCAGAGCTCGCCGCCGCCGTGTTCGAGCGGCTGCATGCCCCGGAGCCCCCGCGCGAGTTGGTACGGGCTCCGAGGCCGGTCTCCGACGGGAGGGTGAGCGCGTGACCGCGAGGCCGGTGCCCACCGAGGCGGCAGGGGATCCGAACGAGGCCATGCCTGCCGAGACGGTCGACGAGCCGCCAGCGGGTCTCGGGTTCCTGCTGATCACCGGGCTGTCGGGGGCGGGGCGATCCGAGGCCGCGCACTCCCTCGAGGACCTCGGGTACTTCGTCGTCGACAACCTGCCACCCGCCCTGCTGCCGACGATGGCCGAGCTCGTGTCCCGTCCCGGCGGTCCCTCCCGTGTGGCGATCGTGGTCGATGCACGCGGCGGGGTGTTCTTCGGGGAGCTCTCGAAAGCGCTCGACGAGCTGCAGCAGCTGCGCGTCGACTACCGCATCCTGTTCCTCGAGGCCGCCGACGACGACCTCGTGAACCGGTACGAGGCCACCAGGCGCCGGCATCCATTGGCTCCGGCCGACCGTGTCGTCGAGGGCATCCGTAAGGAACGGCTCATGATGGAGAGCCTGCGAGGCGACGCCGACCTGATCATCGACACCAGCGGGCTCACGCCCCACGACCTGCGCGATCGCATCCGCGACGCGTTCTCCGACGCCCCTCCCGAACAGGGGTTGCAGGTCTCGATCACGTCGTTCGGATTCAAGTACGGAACGCCACGCGATGCCGACGTGGTCCTCGACGTCCGGTTCCTGCCCAACCCCCACTGGATCGACGATCTCAGGCCGCTTCCGGGTACGGAGCCGCCTGTCCGTGAGTACGTCGAGAGCCACCAGCAGTACCACGCGTTCATGGAGCGGCTCGAGGCGCTCCTCGAGGTGGTCGTGCCCGGCTACGTCGCCGAAGGCAAGTCCTACCTCACGATCGCCGTCGGGTGCACCGGCGGACGCCATCGCTCCGTGGTCGTCTCGGAGGAGCTGGGTGGCTACTTCGCCGACCGAGGCATCCCCGTGACGGTCACCCACCGCGATCTCGCTCGTTCCTGACGGAGCGGAGGACAGGCCAGGGCTCCCGGCTGCCGCGGGACGTTCGGCCGGTGCCGATGCCGTAAGCCGCTGACTAGGATGAGTTCGAAGCGCGACATGCTCTCTCCGGCCCGGTTCGAGAGGAGTCTCAGATGGGTGTCAAGATCGGCATCAACGGCTTCGGCCGCATCGGCCGCAACTTCTTCCGAGCGGCGAAACAGGGTGGCTTCGACTTCGACTTCGTGGCGGTGAACGACCTCGGCGACGCGGCGACCATGGCGCACCTGCTCAAGTACGACTCGGTGCACGGACGCTACCCGGGCGAGGTCACACTCGGCGACAACGGCCTCGTGATCGACGGCGACGAGCTGCGGGTGCTCGCGGAACGCAACCCTGCGGACCTGCCGTGGAAGGAGCTCGGCGCCGAGATCGTGATCGAGTCCACGGGCATCTTCACGGCCCGCGACAAGGCTGCGGCGCATCTGGAGGCGGGCGCTCAGAAGGTGATCATCAGCGCCCCCGCCAAGGACGAGGACCTGACCGTGGTGCTCGGCGTGAACGACGACGCCTACGATCCCGCGAACCACCACGTGATCTCGAACGCCTCCTGCACGACGAACTGCGTGGCCCCCATGGCCAAGGTGATCGACGACGCGTTCGGCATCCAGCAGGGCTTCATGACCACGGTGCACGCCTACACGAACGATCAGCAGATCCTGGATCTGCCGCACGAGGACCTGCGCCGCGCGCGGGCGGCCGCGATGAACATCATTCCGACGACCACGGGCGCCGCCAAGGCGACCGGGCTCGTGATGCCGCACCTTCGGGGCAAGCTCGACGGCATGGCCATGCGAGTGCCGGTGCCCGATGGTTCGGTAACCGACCTGGTCGCCACCGTCTCCCGCGATGTGAGCGTCGACGAGGTGAACGGGGCCTTCCGCGCGGCCGCCGAGAGCGGCTCCCTCGCAGGCAAGCTCGTCTACACGGAGGACCCGATCGTCTCGAGCGACATCGTCGGCTCGCAGGCGTCGTGCACGTTCGACGGGGCGGCCACGATGGCGATGGGCAACGTCGTGAAGGCCGTCGGCTGGTACGACAACGAGTGGGGGTACTCGAGTCGCCTGGTGGACCTGGCCGCGCTCGTCGCGGCCAGACTGTGATCGACCGCTCGTCGGTGGCGCCGTGACGCTTCGCACGCTCGACGACCTCGGCGATGTCGCTGAGGCGCGCGTGTTCGTGCGCGCGGACTTCAACGTGCCGCTCGCCGACGGCGAGGTCACCGACGACGCGCGCATCCGAGCCACGGTGCCCACGATCCGGGAGCTCCTCGAACGAGACGCCCGCGTCGTGCTCGCCTCGCACCTCGGCCGGCCGAAGGGGCAGCCGCGAGACGATCTCCGTCTCTCGCCGGTCGGACGCGTGCTCGCCGGCCTGCTCGACCGACCGGTCGTGATGCTCGCTGAGACGACGCCGGAGGCGCTGCCCGAGGACCCGATCGTGCTGCTGGAGAACCTGCGGTTCGACCCGGGCGAGGAAGGCAACGACCAGGCGTTCGCGGGCCGGCTCGCCGACCTCGCCGACGCCTACGTCGACGATGCCTTCGGCGCGGCGCATCGGGAACACGCGAGCGTGGCCGCCCTGCCCGCGCTGATGCTCGCCAGCGGACGCCCGGCTGCGGCGGGTCGCCTGATGCAGAGAGAGGTCGAGGTGCTCGGACGGCTGCTGCACGGGCCCGTTCGGCCGTACGTCGCGATCCTGGGGGGCGCGAAGGTCAGCGACAAGTTGCCCGTGATCGGGTCGCTGATCGATCGCGTCGACGCGTTGCTCATCGGGGGAGCCATGGCCTTCACCCTGATCGCGGCCAAGGGAGGAGAGGTGGGCACCAGCCTCGTCGAACGCGACCGATTCGACGAGGTGCTGGCCGCGATCCGGCGTGCCGGTGATCGCTCCGTGCTCGTCGAGGTGCCTCACGACGTCGTGGCGGCGCCGGAGATGTCGGTGCAGGCGGAACGCCGCACGGTGCCGGCGGCGGAGATCCCGCGGGGGTTCATGGGCCTCGACATCGGGCCCAGGACCGTCGAGGAGTACGCGCGCATCGTGGCCGATGCGAAGACGATCCTGTGGAACGGACCGATGGGGGTCTTCGAGCTCGAGCCGTTCAGTGCCGGCACGCGCGGCGTGGCCACCGCGGTCGCGCACGCCGGCGCCTTCAGCGTGGTCGGTGGTGGCGACTCCCTCCTCGCCGTGAAGCAAGCGGGGCTCGCCGACGCGTTCGACCATCTGTCGACGGGGGGCGGCGCCTCGCTGGAGTTCCTCGAGGGTCGCGCCCTCCCCGGCATCACGATCTTGGAGGAGGCTGCATGACAACGACGTCCGAGCCGGA
>JBEVGU010000137.1:0-21120 GCA_040511595.1 Actinomycetota bacterium
CGCCCTTGGCCGACAGCGACTCGATCGCCTGCAACACGTCGGTGATCTCGCTCACGCTCCGATGGTCGCACAGGCGGGGGCAAGCGGCGACCGCTCGATGGCCCGCCTGGCATCGGGCTTCACTTCGGGCCAAGGCGGGCCGATGGAACCGCAAAACCGAGCGATGGATCAGACCTTCAACTTCCGCGCGGCCCCCGTGCCGCTCCGTCGTCGTCTGAACCCGCGGGCGATCGCGCTCGCCGTGGCGGCGTTCGTCGTGCTGCTCGGGCTCGTCTCGTTCTGCCGATGGGTGATCGAGAGCGAGCGCAGCAGCATCGAACGCGCCGAGCGGGCGGAGGCGGGCGCCTCCATCGTCGGCACCATCTCCGGCGACGACCTCCGCACGAGCGCGGTCGTTGCTCTCCCAGCAATCGACGCCGACGCCCGAGCCGACGCCCTGGCCGTCCTCGATGCGGCTCGCGAGGCCGCCGCCGGGCGCGCCACGTTCCTCGATGCGGGGCCCGGCCGGCTGAGCGGCATCGCCGGGTCGCTCGTCTTCGTCGACGGCGAGTCCTCGATGCCGGGTGTGGTGAGCGTCGCTTCGACCAAGCGAGCGTGGGCTGCCGCGGTGATGGGACGGTCGGGGACCTGCTACCGGCTGCGCTTCTCTCCCCGGGACGGCACCACCTACGACACCGGCCGGCCGTGCACGGGGCAAGCCGCGTTCGATGCAGGCGGCTCCACGTGGTTCGTCGGCCTGGTCGGCGGCCCGAAGACCGCTTCTGGCCGCTGACCCTGGAAGGAACCCATCTCCTTCTGCGTCGGTCTGCTCAGGGGAGAGCCGTCGATCGGAGGGATCCATGGGCCGTCGTGCTTCGTACCTCGTGGTGACCGCACTCCTGCTGCTCGCGGTCGCACAACCGGCGCGAGCCGGCGGTTCCTGGCTGGACGTCTCGGATGGTGCGAGCGTTCGCATGGGCCCCTGGGAACTCCCCTATGCGGGTGTCGGCTCCACCGTGACGATGCGCAGCGAGTTCTCGGACGGGCAGCAGGCACCTGTGAGCGCGGGACCCTGGTACGCCTACATCACACTGGACACCGAGGTCGGCGGGGAGCGGACCGAGCCGATGTTGCTCGGTCCGGTGCACATCGCGGACACGGGTGGGTACCCCTACGTGGCCACGACGACCTTCGTCGTCCCGGAGGTCCCCACCGGTTCCTACTGGGTGAGCGTGTGCGACCTCGGATGCTCGCACGGTGTCGGCGATCTCGGGGGCGGCACCATCGTGCTGGGCGCGACCGGCTCGGAGGCCCGTCTGTTCGCCCGTTTCCGGATCCTGACGTGGATACACGAGGGCGACGCCCGCACGATCCGACATCTTCGGGCCGAGCGGGGACAGCTCCGATCCGAGGTCATGCGGTCCCGGCGCGAGATCGCGACGGCGAAGGCCGAGTCAGCGCTCGCGTCCGAACAGGCGGTTCACGCCGAAGCCGATGCCGCTCGAAACAGCAGCCTCCTCGAGGGAGCCGAGCGTCGAGCCGACCGGTGGCGCCTGGTCGCGGGCGGGTTGCTGGCCGCGTTCCTGCTGCTCGCCGCCGTGATCGTCATGAGATCGAGGCGAGCCGGCCGTGTCGTCGTTCCCGACACGCCGGCTGTGCTGGTCGAGCGTGGCGAGAAGGACCGGACCGGCGTCTGAAAGCCGTCCTCGGATTCGGAACATCGCTCTGACGTCGGTGCTACTCGGGTCTGCCGGACCTCAAGCGCCGACCGCGGCCTGGCTGCGGGAGCCCATCGCGACGCCCGTGTCGGGATCGAAGAAGTGGAACCGGGTGGGGTCGACGGACAAGCGCACGGTGTCGCCGGGTCTGGAGCGCGTGCGGGCGTCGACCCGCGCGCAGAACCGAGCCACCAACTGCTCGTCGGCGATCAACGGCACGTTGTCGTGCTCGGACTCGTCGCTGGCCGCCGCGATCACATCCTCGGTCATCACCGGGGGGGCATCGACCGGGAAGATGATGTTGACCTCCGACCCGAGCTCTTCCGTGACCTCGGCCGTGACCTCCATCGTCGGCAGATCCTCGTTGTGCCAGACGTCGCAGTCCTCCAGGTCCGACGGGCGGACCCCCAGGATGACCGACGACCCCACGTGATCAGGGAGCGGGTGAGGAGCCGGGAGCGGCAGCGTGAACCCTCCGAACGAGATGTCCGACTCGGTCACGTCGGCCTCCACCAGGTTCATGGGCGGCGACCCGATGAACGCGGCCACGAAAAGGTTGGCCGGATGGTTGTAGAGGCTCTGCGGAGTGTCGACCTGCTGCAGCACACCGTCCTTCAGGACGCACACCCGTTGTCCCAGGGTCATCGCCTCGACCTGGTCGTGGGTCACGTAGATCGTGGTCGTGCCGAGCCGCTCGTGCAGGCGCGACAGCTCGGCGCGCATCTGCACGCGAAGCTTCGCGTCGAGGTTCGACAACGGCTCGTCCATGAGGAAGGCCCGCGGCTCGCGCACCATCGCCCGACCCATCGCGACGCGTTGACGCTGGCCGCCCGAGAGTTCGGCCGGCTTGCGAGCCATCAGCGGGATCAGGCCGAGGATGCGCGCCGCCTCGGCGACCCTGGCGCGCTGCTCCTCCTTCGACGTCTTGCGGAGACGGAGGCCGAACCCCAGGTTCTGCTCCACCGTCATGTGCGGATAGAGCGCGTAGTTCTGGAAGACCATGGCGATGTCGCGATCCTTCGGCGGAAGGTCGGTGACCTGGGTGCCGCCGATCCAGATCTCTCCCGCCGTGACCTCTTCGAGCCCGGCGAGGATGCGCAGGATCGTCGACTTGCCGCACCCGGATGGCCCGACGAGGACCATGAACTCGCCGTCGCCGATCTCCAACGACATGTCGTTCACCGCGACGACGTCGCTCCCGAAGACCTTCGAGACGCGGTCCAGGACGATGTCGGCCATCAGCGGCGCTCCTTCCGTCGAGGGTGAGTGTGAGTGGCGAGGCGAGCGTGGGTCAAGGCACGGCGCGCGCGGGGGTACGACGCCTCCGGGGCCCTGAGCCGATCGAGCCCCAACCAGGCGGCGCCGACCACCGGCGGGTCGGTCAGCACGGCGACTCGGGCCGCGGGCGCGATCTCGCGCACCCCGTCGCGGATGCGCCGCAGGAACCTGTCGTCGTCGGTGCGGAAGATCCCACCTCCGAGCACGACGTCGACGTCGCGCTTCTGCATGCTCAGCCGCCTGATCGCTGTCGTGGCCATCGCGACGATCTCATCGGCCTGCCGGTCGACGATGCCGCGGGCGACGCCGTCGCCCGCGATCGCGGCACGGAACACGAGCGGCGCGAGCTCCACCAGCCGGTCTTCCTCGACCCGCCCGTAGTAGACGGCCTCTAGCACTTGCCGCGGTCTTCGCAGGCCGAAGTGCTTCGGCACCAGCTCCGCCAGCGAGGACCTCGAGCCGCGACCGTCCTCGGCGCGCATCGCGTACCACAACGCGGCCTGGCCCACGTCGGCGCCTCCGCCCCAGTCGCCGGAGATCTGCCCGAGCGCCGGGAAGCGGGTGACCCTGCCGTCGGGAGCCACGGCCGAGCAGTTCGTCCCGAACCCGCACACCACGCCGACCCCCCAGTGGCGAGGAGAGCCCGCCCGCAGCACGGCGAACGTGTCGTTGCGCACGAGGTGGTCGTCGGTGATGCCTTCGGCCCGGAGCCACCGGAGGATCTTGCGGTCGTCGACCGGCAGGTCGGCTCCGGCCAGGCAGTAGACACCGAGCTCCGCCACCGGGAACGCGGTGTCGACGCCGGCGTCGTCGCAGGCCCGGGTCACCGCGTCCACCACCTGGCGCATGTGTTGGGATCCCCCGTTCTCCTCGAAGTCCGTCGTCGGGATCCTCGCCGCCCCGAGGATCGTGCCGTCCCGTCGCAGCAGGGCCGCGTCGATCTTCGAGCCGCCGCCATCGACCGCGAGGAGCGCGGCGCGCCGAGTCACGGAAGCGCCTCGAGCTCGTCGACCGTCACGAACGACGCGCCGGCCTGACGGAGGCCGGCGACGATGGGTCGCACCGCATCGGCGGTGCCGCCGGGCCAGGTGTGCAGGAGCACGACGGCGCCGTCGCCATGAGCGACGACGCCGTCGATCGCATCGGCGGTAATCGCGTCACCGGTGCGCCACGGTTCCCAATCCTCGAGCTCGACGTGCCAATGCACGTTGCGGTACCCGAGATTGGCGATGGCGGTGAGGAGCCGGTCGTCGTCGTGCCCGGCGCCGAACGGGAGGCGGAACCAGGGCCGCGGATCGACGCCCGTGGTCATGACGATCGCCTCGGCCCCGTCGGCCACGTCGGCGGCCAGGCCGGCCTCGCTCAGCAAGGGCATGCGAGCGTGGTAGTGCGAATGGTGTCCGACGAGGTGGCCGCTCTCGACGATGCGCTTGGCCAGGGCCGGCTGCGATCGTGCCCACCGTCCCTGCACGAAGACCGTGGCTCGCACGCCTTCGTCCCGCAGCGCGTCGAAGATGCGCTCGGCGGCGTCGGGAGGGCACCCCGACCGATCGGGGTGTTCGGCATCGAGCGTCAAGGCAACCCGGAACCGAGTGCTCGCCGGTTCACTCACGGGTCGTCACCTTGACCGCCCGGTAGTACGCGCCCGGCCGACGGCCCTGGCGCGCCGCCAGGCGCCACGCGAGCAGCTGGGAAGGCAGGATCGAGACGGCCGGGGCCAAGGCACGATCCGTCAGGCCGATCGCGACGCTCATGGCCCCGGACAGGCCGGCGTCGTCGATGGTGACGAGCACGACGCCTGCACCGGCCCCTAGCAGCTCGCCGGCGAGCGACAGATCGAGCGTCAGCGTCTCCGGCTCTGTGGCGATCACGATCGCGGCCAGCTCGGGGCCGGCGAGCTCGAGCGGACCGTGACGGAACTGCGCCGTCTGCAAGGACTCCACCGGCATGCCGACGGCTTCCTTGATGGTGAGCGCCCCCATCTCCGCCGCGGCTCGGGCCGCTCCGCGGCCGAGGATCACGACCGTCTCTCGGCCGTGCAGCCACGAGACCAGACGGTCGGGGAGGTCCTGCTCGCGGAGCAGCCGTTCGAGCGCCGCCGCCGCCTCTTCTGCCTCCGTCGCCAGCCCGGAGAGGGTCGCGGCGACAGGCGCTCCCGCGAGTACCCGCCCCAGCGCCGCGACGACCACGAGGGAGCCGGCGAACGTCATCGTCGACGGTCCCCGTTCGAGGCCGGCCCGCGTGTCGATCGATCGGTCGGCCAGCGAAGCGAGGGTGTTCGTCGGGCCGTTGGTGATCGCGACCACCGTCGGGCGCCCGGTTCCGCCGGGGAGGGCCTCGGCCACCCTGACCATCTCGGCGCTCTCGCCCGACTGGCTGACGGCGACGAGCAGCGTGTCCGGGCCGAGCATGTTCGTGCGGAAGTGCAGGAGCTCCGAGGCGTCGAGCATGACCGCGGCGACACCCGCCTGCGCGAGCTCGGTCACGGCCGGGTAACACGCGTCGTAGGAGCTCCCCATGCCCGTGAACACGAGGGTCCGTCCTCCGGCCGCACGCGCGACGTCGTCGAAGACCGACGCCTGATCGGCGAGGCCGAGCGCGGCACGCCGAAGGGCGTCCGGCTGGCCGGAGATCTCGGCGATGAATGGGTCAGGAAAGTTTCCTAACGATTTCATCGCCGCGAGTGTACGATGCCGGGACCATGGGTGTGAAGGTGGCGGTCGTCGGTGGTGGCAGCACCTACACGCCGGAGCTCGTGGAGGGGTTCGTCCGCCGAGACGATCGGTTCCCGGTCGACGAGCTCGTCTTGCTCGACATCGACCGAGAGCGGCTCGACATCGTCGGCGCGCTGGCCGAACGCATGATGCGCAAGGTCGGCTGGGCAGGTCGACTGAAGCTCGCCACCGACCCGCTCGAAGCGATCGAGGGCGCCGACTTCGTGATCGTGCAGCTGCGGGTGGGCGGCAACCAGGCGCGCCTGCGCGACGAGACGATCCCGCTCGAGTTCGGCTGCATCGGACAGGAGACCACCGGGCCCGGCGGATTCGCGAAGGCCCTCCGCACCGTGCCGGTCGTACTCGAGCTCGCGCGGCTCACCGCGGAGCGCGGAGCTCCGGACGCGTGGTTCGTCGACTTCACGAACCCCACGGGGCTGGTGACGCAGGCGCTGCTCGACGAGGGGCATCGGGCGATCGGACTGTGCAACGTGGCGATCGGCTTCCAGCGGGACCTCGCTGAGCTTTTCGGCGTGGAGCCCGGCCGTGTGCAGCTCGGCCACGTCGGGTTGAACCACCTCACGTGGGAGCGCGCCGTGCTGATCGACGGCGTCGACCGCCTGCCGGAGCTGCTCGACGCGTCCACCGAAGCTCAGCCGGCGACACGGGCTTACCTCGACGAGCTCGAGGGGGAGATCCCGCTCGAGATCGCACGCACCCTGGGGGCCATCCCCTCCTCGTACCTTCGGTACTACTACCTGACCGACCGGGTGCTTCGAGAGCAGCGCGCCGGTCGGAGCCGCGCCGAGGAGGTCATGGAGATCGAGGCCGGGCTGCTCGCGCTCTACCGGGATCCTGCCCTCGACATCAAGCCGAAGCTGCTCGAGGAGCGAGGTGGCGCGTTCTACAGTGATGCCGCCGCGGCTCTGGTCGCCTCGCTGCACGCCGACACCGACGACGAGCAGGTGGTGAACGTCCGCAACGAGGGCGCGATCGCGAACGTTCCCGACGACGATGTCGTGGAGGTCCCGGCTCGGATCGACGCCCTCGGAGCCCATCCGGTCGCGACCGAGCCGCTCGCGTCCGAGATGCTGGGGCTCGTCCAACATGCGAAAGCGTACGAACGTCTCGCGATCGATGCGGCGACGTCGGGAAGCCGCGCAACCGCCCTGAAGGCACTGCTGGCCAACCCGCTCGTCGGCGACTACGAGCGGGCCCGGCCGTTGCTCGAGGCGCTACTGACTGCGAACGAGCAGTACCTGCCCAGGTTCTTCCCCGGCTGATCACGTCCTGTCGGTGGTCGCCATCAGGCCGCCGGCAGCTCAGCCGCGTGCCGTCGCACCTTCTCGAGCGCCTCGGCCGCGTCCTGGACGCCGCGTTCGCCGTCGCGGAAGACCGCCTCCATGAAGTAGACGGACTCGCGGAGTCCTGCGGCCTCGGCCACCGGGAACGACATCGACTGCGGGTCGAGGCGGTCCGCGTGCTCCACGGCGACGGGCAGCCGGGAGAGCGCCGGCTGGAACAGCTCGTAGCGGCTCATCGGCGGATACTGCACCTCCGCCTCGATGCCCTCGGCCTCGAGGGCCGCGCAGACCGTCTCGTTCGTGGCGCCGCCGAACGCGTCGGGATCGATCGCGAGGACGTAGTTGTAGAAGCTCCACCGGGTGATCCTTTCGTCGTGCGGCATCACCCGCACGCCGGGGATCTCGGCGGCCAGCCGCTCGAACCGCTTCCCGTTGACCGCGCGCTCCTCCTGCTGAGCCGGGAACCGGCGCATGGCGACCACGAGGAGCGCGGCATTCAGCTCGGAGAGGCGGTAGTTCGCGCCGAAGGTGTATTCCTTTTCCTCGGCGTCCTTCGCCCGGCCGCAATCGATGATCGAATGTGCGCGGCGCGCGAGCGCTTCGTCGTCGGTGAGTAGCGAGCCACCCTCTCCTGCGGTGAGGATCTTCGACGACTGGTGGCTGAAGGAGCCGAGGTCGCCGATGCAGCCCGCGCCCCGGTCGTTCCAGCGTTGGCCGTGCGCGTGCGCGCAGTCCTCGATCACGGCGAGGCCGTGCCGCTGGGCGATGTCGGCGATGCGGTCCATGTCGGCCATCTGGTGTCCGAGGTGCACGGGCACGATCGCCCTCGTGCGGGGCGAGATCGCAGCCTCGACGAGGTCGGGGTCGATGCACCACGTCTCGGGCGAGACGTCGACGATCACCGGGAGGGCGCCGGCGGCCATCGGCGCGTACGCGGTCGCGGCGAACGTGAGCGCCGGCACGATCACCTCGTCTCCCCATCCGATGTCGAGGGCCTTGCAGGCAACCTCCATCGTCACGGTCCCGTTCATCATCAGCACTCCGTGACGAGCTCCTTGATACGCGGCGAAAGCCTCCTCGAACGCGGCAGCGTTCACGCCCGGCTCCGGGAACCCTCCCCACTCGCCTCGGCGGACGGTCTCGGCGACGGACTCCACGTACTCCTCGTCCGGTGCCGGCCACCGTGGGTAGGGCGCCGAGCGCACCGGCGTGCCGCCGTTGATCGCGAGTTCAGGCATCGAGAGCTCCTCTCCTGGTCCGGGCCTGTGCTGCTAGCGTGCCCGCGATGCGTGTGCACCTCGTTCGTTCCGCCCTGGGTCGCCCGGGAAGCCGGGCGGTCCGGTGATCGACGCCGGGCTCGATCTGCGCGAGGTCCTCGCCACCCGCATCGACGACCGCACGACCGGGTTCCCGGCCGGAGCCGATCGCTCCGTGGGTGAGGTTGACGCGGCGGGGTGGAGCCTGCACGGCGATCTCGTGCCCCCGGTCGTCGTGCTGCGCGCGAGCGCGCTCGAGCACAACCTCGCCGTGATGGCCGCCTACTGCCGCGCGCATGGCGTCGAGCTGGCGCCGCACGGCAAGACCTCGATGGCGCCGCAGCTCTGGGCTCGGCAGCTCGAGGCGGGCGCCGTCGGCGTCACGGCGGCGACGCCCGTGCAGGCGCGGACGATGCGCTCGGTGGGCGTGCCGCACATCATGCTCGCCGACGAGCTGGCCGACGAGGGCTCGATCCGCTGGATCGCCGGCGAGCTCGCCGATCCGTCGTTCGATCTCGCGTGCTGGGTCGACTCCGGTCGAGGCGTCGAGACGCTGCGACGGGGGTTGCGGTCGGCAGGCGCGCCGAGGCCGTTGCCGGTCCTGATCGAGCTGGGCCACGAGCGGGGCCGAACCGGTTGTCGCACCCGGGCGGAGGCGCTCGAGGTGGCCGCGCTCGTCGGCGGCGCGGCGGAGCTGCGGCTCGCCGGGGTGGCGGCCTACGAGGGCACGGTCTGCGACGAGCGGTCTCCGGACTGCCTCGCCGCGGTCGACGCGTTCCTCGGCGGTGTTCGGGCGCTCGTCTCGGAGCTCCTCGCCCGGGGCGACTTCGACGAGGCCGGCGACGTCGTCGTGACCGCCGGGGGCAGCTCGTTCTTCGATCGGGTGGTCGGCGTGCTGGGCGGTGAATGGCCGGCGGACGGCGTGCCGGTCCGCGTGGTGCTCCGATCCGGTTGCTACCTCACGCACGACCACGGCTGGTACGAGCACATGTCGCCGTTGTCGCCGGAGGCCGACCGGTTCCTGCCTGCCTTCGAGGCGTGGGGCGCCGTGCTGTCCCGTCCCGAGCCGGGCGTCGTCGTCGTTGGGCTCGGCAAGCGGGACGTGCCGTCGGACCTCGGCATGCCGGTGCCCCTTCGGATACGAGGGCCGGGCGGCGATGAGTCCAACGCCGGCGCGATCGTGGTGCGGCGGCTGATGGACCAGCATGCGATCTGCGACGTGGCCGAGGCGACGCCCGCAGGCGCGCACGGAGCCGGTCCAGGACCGCGCGTCGGCGACCTCGTCTCGTTCGGCATCTCCCATCCGTGCGCCGCGTTCGACCGACGCCGGGTGATCCCGGTGGTCGACGACGACGCCCGGGTCGTCGACGCGGTGGTCACGTTCTTCTGAGGGCACGGCCTCCGCGGACTCTTCGAGGACGGACCGCTCACGCATCGGCGACCTGTTCAAATCCGAGCGGCGGTCCCACGTCGCCGAGGGCCCTGGCGGTGCGCGCTCCCGCCGCGACGGCGTCCGCGAGCGCCTCGACACACGGAGCGCCCCGCAGCCGTGCTGCGAGGTAGCCGGCGTCGAAGGCATCGCCGGCGCCCACGGGGTCGATCTCCTGAACTGGCTCGGCGCGCATCTCGTGCCAGCTCCCGTCTGGGTCGAGCGCGGCGGCACCGGTCGCCCCGCGGGTCACGATCACCTCACGGGGCCCGAGCGACGCACACCGACGGGCCGAGCCCTCCGGGTCGCCGCCGATCAGGGTTGCGAGCTCCGACGCGCTCGCGAAGAGCACGTCGCACCGTTCGACGAGGGGGAGCACGAGGTCGCGCGCGCGGTCGGACCCCCAGAGTCGCGGCCGAAGGTTCAGGTCGACCGCACGCAACCCACGCGCGCGTTCCAGGAGCTCGAGCGCTGCGGCTCCCGGTCCGGGTCCGAGCATCGCCGTGATGCCGGTCGTGATCACCGCGCGCGCCTCGGCGATCGGAGCTCCGTCGAGGTCCGAAGGCTCGAGCGTCGAGGCCGCCGATCCGCTGCGCCAGTATCGGACGCCCCCCCGCGTGTCGCGCATCATGAGCCCCGTCGGACGATCCGCGTCGATGCGGACCCATCGGAGGTCGACCCCCTCCGACTCGAGGGCGGACCGGATGCGCTCGCCCGCGGGATCGTCGCCGAGCCTGCTGACCCACGCTGTTCGCGCGCCCGAGCGGGCGAGGGCGACGAGCGTGTTGCTCTCCGCGCCCCCGTGCGTCGCGACGAACTCGTTCGCCGTCGCGAGGGTTCCGTCGCTGGCCACGAGGGAGAGCATCGTCTCACCCAGGGCGATCACGTCGTAGGGCTCGTGCCCGTTCGTCACGTTCGCACCGCGGCCGCGGCCTCGACCGCCGCTCGTGCGCGGTCACGCAGCGAGTCGAGCTCCGCGAGCGAGCGCGGAGGGCGCCGGCCGACGAGGGCCGACCCGAGCCCGACCGCGCTCGCGCCGGCGGCGAGGTAGGCGGAGACGTCGCCGATGGCGATGCCGCCCGTGGGCACGAGCCCCACGTCGGGGAACGGCGCGCGGAGCGCGGCGATGAGCGCCGGTCCACCCGCGGGTCCGGCGGGGAAGACCTTCACGATCGACGCGCCCATACCTCGCGCTCGCAGCAGCTCGGTCGCTGACAGCACGCCCGGGATCGGCTCGACATCCAGCTCGAGCGCCGTCCGTACGACATCCTCGACGAGCCCCGGGGAGACGACGAAGCGTGCTCCCGCTTCGGCGCTCGAACGCACCTGGTCGCCGCTGAGGACGGTGCCGGCGCCGATCGACCCTCCCGCACCCGCGATCTCGCCGATCGCGCGGAGGGCACCGGGCGTGTCGAGGGTCACCTCGAGCGAGCGGATCCCCGCCTGCCTGAGGGCGCCGAGCACCGAAGCGAGGTCGCACTCGGACCGGTACCGGACGATCCCCAACAGTCTCGCGGTGTCCGGCATCGTCATCGTCGGGCCCCGTCCCCTCATGTCCCGGTTGTCTTGACTCGGGTCTGCAGCCGAGCGTAGCATCCGGCCGAATAGTTAGGAAAGTTTCCTTAGCACTCGGGATGGAGGCCGTGACGGACCTCGAACGCGCACCGGCCGGCACGCCGAGCCTGCTCCGGGCGATCAACGAGCGGACGGTGCTCGAGTGCGTTCGGCGGGTCGGACCGATCTCCCGGGCACAGATCGCCCGTGAGACGGCGTTGTCCAAGCCCACGGTGTCGCAGGCGCTCGCAGGTCTCGAGGGGGCCGGCCTGGTGCAGGAGGCGGGGCGTTCGAAGGGTGGCAAGGGGCCGACCGCGCTGCTGTACGAGCTGAATCCCCGGGCCGGGTGGGTCGTGGGCATCGACGTCGGGCGCGACTGGGTCCGTGCGGCGATCGCCGACGTCACCGGGGAGTTCGTCGCGAGGCGTGACGAGCGCGCGCGTGTGAAGAGCGCTCGTGCGTTGATCACCCAGATCGGCGCCATCGCGCACGCCCTCGCGGCAGACGCCGGGATCAGGTGGCGTCAGGTGACGTTCGCCACCGTGGGCAGTCCGGGAGTGTTCGAGCCGAACCGTGGACAGGTGGCGCTCGCCTACAGCCTGCCCGGATGGGGCCGCGAAGGCATCGTGGATGCGGTGCAGCAGGAGCTGGGCACCAAGACGGCGTTCGAGAACGACGTCAACCTGGCGGCCCTCGGCGAGCGATGGCACGGGCTCGGCAAGGACGTCGAGAATTTCGTCTACCTGCATCTGGGCACGGGGGTGGGCATGGGGCTCGTCCTCAACGGGGAGCTCTTCCGGGGGAGCAGCGGCGCGGCCGGTGAGGTCGCGTACCTGCCCCTCGCCGGCACCGACCTCGAGGATCGAGCCAGCCGGCGCCGTGGTCCGCTCGATGCCGCCGCGAGCGCCGCCGGGGTGGTCGCGAGCGCCCGCAGGATGGGGATGCGGCCTCCGCTGACGGCGAAGCGGGTGTTCGCCGCCGCTCGCGCGGGCGACCGCGTGGCGCTGCGTGTCGTCGAGACCGAGGCCGGTCGGATCGCGCTCGCGATCGGCGCCGTGGCATCGGTCGTGGACCCCGAGCTCGTGATCCTCGGCGGGGGCATCGGCGGCAACGGCGATCTCTTGCTCGAGCCGGTGGAGCGCGAGCTTCGCTCGCTCTCGCCGTTCCGGCCTCGGGTAGAAGCCTCGGTGCTGCAGGAAGAGGCGACGCTGCACGGATCGGTGTACATGGCGCTGCAGGCGGCGCAGGATCAGCTGTTCGCCCGAGGGAAGACCTCGGCGTAATCGAGGAGCAATGGACGAGACGATGAACTCGGAGAGATCTCGGGATGAACCCCGGGGAGGGAGGCGCAGGATGAGACGTTGGCTGGTGGCGACGGCCGCTCTCGCGCTCGTGGCGGCGGCGTGCACGGCCGGTGGCGGGGACGAGCCCGCCCCAACTGTGGATGCCTCGGCATCGAACGAGCCGGTGACCGTGACGCTCACGGGGGAGTGGACCTCCAAGCGTGAGTGCGATCAGTGGCAGGCATCGTTCAAGGACGGGTTCGAGAGCCAGTACTCGTGGATCACGGTCGATGCGAAGTGCGGCGTGACCGAGGAGAAGCAGATCGCCGCGATCAATGCGGGCAACCCGCCCGACGCGTTCCTGTCGTTCGGTGTCGACAACGTCGGACGCTTCTGCGATTCGGGGGCGTGGGTCGACCTGAACCCGTACATCGACGGCGAGCAAGGCATCGATCGAAGCGTGTTCCCGGAGGCCGCGCTCACGTACACGAGCTTCGAAGGGAAGCAGTGCTCGCTGCCGTTCCTCACCGACACGACGGCGATCTACTACAACGTCGATCTCTTCGAGAAGGCGGGGCTGACCGATCCTCCGATGACGACCGACGAGCTCACCGAGGACGCCAAGGCGCTGACCGAGTTCAACGCCGACGGCTCGATCAAGGTCGCCGGGTTCATGCCGGTCACCGACTACTACTGCTGCAGCAGCAACCTGGTGAACCTAGGGCACATGTTCGGGGCGCAGTACCTCGACGACGGAGGCAACCCGGCGTACGCGTCAGACCCGGCTTGGGCGGAGATGTTCGAGTGGCAGCACGACTTCATCGCCGAGGTATACGGCGACGGGGACTTCCAGACCGGCGCCGACAAGGTGAGGAAGTTCGTGGCCGGTGCCGGCAACGAGTGGGGCAAGCCACAGGACTTCCAGCAGGGCAGGGTCGCGATGATGATCGACGGGGAATGGCGGAACGCCTTCTTGGCGGACTTCGCCCCGGATCTCAACTATGAGACCGCCCCACTGCCGACCTCGCCCGGGACGACGGATCGCTACGGGTCGGGCGTCGCCGGCGGCACCGTCATCGGCATCCCGAACGGAGCGGAGCATCCGGCCGAGGCGTGGCTGCTCGTGCGGTACCTCGCCACGAACACCGACACGCTCGTCTACATGGCGAACTTCGTGAATAACGTGCCGACGACGATCGAGGCGATCAACTCCCCCGATCTCGAGCTGCCTGAGCAGTTCGGCGTGTTCATGGATGCGTTCAACCACCCCGCGTCGGCGTACCGCCCGACGACGGTGATCGGCGAGGAACTGGAGCAGGCGCTCGTGAACTTCGCCTCGGACTGGCAGGCCGGCGATGCGACCGACCTGCAGGCCGGTCTCGAGCAGGCGACGCAGCAGACCCAGGACGCCCTCGATCAGGCGGCGTTGTAAGGAGCGAGGCGACGACGACCAACGCCACCACGGCAGCGGCGGCGATCGAGCGGGGGGCGCGACGAGCGTCCCCCGCTCGGCGGCGCCAGACCAGGAAGCGCTACCTGTTGGTGCTGCTGTTCATGTCGCCGTGGATCGTGGGGTTCGTCGCCTTCACGCTCTACCCCATGCTCTCGAGCCTGTACTTCTCGTTCACGAGCTACGACCTACTCTCGACGCCTCACTGGATCGGGATCGAGAACTACCGGTTCATGTTCACGAAGGATCCGCTGTTCTGGACCGCGATCAAGAACACCGCATGGATCATCGTGGTCGGCGTGCCGGCGCGGATCGTGGCCGCGATCGTCACGGCCTCCCTGCTCGTGCGTCCCCGGCGCGGCGTCAAGGTCTATCGCACCATGTTCTTCCTGCCGACGCTCGCCCCGGCGGTCGCGGCCGCGCTCGCTTTCCTGTATCTGTTCAACCCGGCGATCGGGCCGGTGAACCAGATCCTCGGCGCGATCGGCATCAAGAACCCGCCGCTCTGGCTCTTCGACGCCCAGTGGTCGAAGCCGACGCTGGTGCTGTTGATCCTCTGGGGGGTCGGCGATGCGATGATCATCTTCCTCGCCGGCATGCTCGACGTGCCCCGGCAGCTCTACGAGGCCGCGGACATCGAGGGAGCGAGCGGTTGGCAGAAGTTCCGGTCGATCACGCTGCCGCTGATCTCGCCGGTGATCTTCTTCTCATTGGTGATCGGTGTGATCTACGGGTTCCAGTACTTCACACAGCCCTACGTGATCAGCTTCTGGCTGACGGGTGACGCCGCCCAGATCGGACATCCGCAGAACTCGCTCCTGTTCTTCACGTCGCGGCTGTACCAGATGGGCTTCCAGAACTTCAAGATGGGGTACGCGTCCGCGCTCGCGTGGGTGCTGCTGATCGTCACGATGGTCTGCACCCTCGTGATCCTGAAGAACTCGAGGCGCTGGGTGCACTATGGAGGTGGGCTCCGATAGCTGCGCCGACCGTCTCCGTGGATCGAAGCCCGGCCGTGGTCGCGCACGGCGGTGTGGTGCCTCGGCCCGTGCCGCCCGACGTGCGTCGTCGCCGGTTCCTGGTGTCGGTCGCGAACCACTCGCTGCTGATCGCGGTCGCCGCGATGTTCACGCTGCCATTCGTGTTCGTGGTCCTCACCTCGCTCATGACGACCGACCAGGCCCTGACGACCCACCTGTGGCCCTCACCGTTCCAGTGGTCCAACTACTCCGAGGTGTTCAACAGGCTCCCCGTGTTCCGATACGCGTTCAACACGATGACGATCGCCGTGCTGTCGACGGTCGGGGTGCTGGTCTCGAGCATCCCGGTCGCCTATGCCCTGTCCCGCATGCGCTGGCGGGGCCGCGATGCTTCCTTCGTCGTGATCCTCGCGACGATCATGCTGCCCTATCAGGTCACGATCGTGCCCCTCTACGTGGTGTTCGCGCGATACGGATGGATCCCGTCGTTCAAGCCCCTGATCGTGCCCCTGTTCTTCGGCGACGCGTTCTCGATCTTCCTGATGCGGCAGTTCTTCATGACGATCCCCGAGGAGCTCTCCGACGCGGCGAGGGTCGACGGGGGGAGCGAGTGGCAGATCATGACTCGGGTGATCGTGCCGCTCGCCAAGCCCGCGATCGCTGCGGTGGCGTTGTTCCAGTTCCTGTACTCCTGGAACGATTTCTTCGCGCCGCTCCTGTTCCTGAGCGACAACCCGAAGCTGTGGACGCTTGCGATCGGGCTGAACGAGTTCCGGGGTCTCCATCAGGTGGAGTACAACCTGATGCTGGCCGCGTCGGTCCTGTTCATGCTGCCCGTGATCGTCTTGTTCTTCCTCGCCCAACGGGTGTTCATCGAAGGCGTCACCCTCACCGGCGTCAAGGGCTAGTGTCGGCGCGCAGCTGGCAATGGGAGGTCGCATGAGGGTCGCGTTGTTCGGATGTGGGTGGGTGCAGGACTTCCACGCGCGCGCGGTGCTCGCCCACGGAGACGAGTTGGTCGCGGTCGCGAACCACCGCGAGCCGAGCGCGGCCGCCTTCGCCGAACGGCACGGCATCGGCCGTATGACGACCGATTGGGAAGCGCTCGCGCGTGACCCCGAGGTGGACGCCGCGATCGTGGCCACGCCGAACGCGCTGCATGCGCCGCAGTCCATCGCGCTGCTCGACGCCGGGAAGCCGGTGTTGGTGGAGAAGCCGATGGCGACCTCGGTCTCGGCCTGCGACGCGATGATCGCGGCCTCGCGGTCATCGGGCGCACCGCTCATGGTCGCTCATTGCTGGCGGTTCCGGTCGGAGGTGATCGCCGTGCGCGACCGCATCGCGGCCGGTGAGCTCGGTGACGTCGTGAAGACGCGAGGCTACGGCGTGCACGTGAACTGGGGGCCGAGCGGGTGGTTCGCCGACCCGGAGCTCGCCGGGGGCGGGGCGCTCCTCGACATGGGTGTGCATGCGATCGACACCGCACGGTTCCTGCTCGGGGATCCAGAGCCGGGACCGGTGTGCGCGACGGTGGGCACCCGGTACGGCACGTACGACGTCGACGACGACGCCATCCTGTTGATCTCGTGGGCGCAGGGCACGAACTCCATCGTCGAGAGCGGGTGGTGGCACCGGCACACGGAAGGCATGGAGGCCGACACGGAGGTGTACGGCACCGAGGGCTACACCCGCGTCTTCCCGCGCGAGGCCCCCAGCGAGGACTACGAGCACTGCACGCAGCCGATGTACACGGCGCAGGTCTCCGAGTTCCTCGGGGCGATCGCCGAGGGCAGGCAGCCGCGCCCGAACGGCGAGGACGGGCGCGTCGTCATGCGCGTGGTCGAAGCGGCGCTCGACGCCGCCCGCTGAGGGTCGGCTCGCGCGTTTTCCACAGCAGGTCTAGACTCCGGCCCGACGCCGGGATTTCCGCGTTCAGGCGCATGCACCGCCGCGGGAAGGGGGGAACGTCCGTGACGAACGTGTCCGTGACCGTGAACGGGCAGTCGCGTGAGGCCGATATCGAGCCACGCACGCTGCTCGTCTACTTCCTGAGAGAGACGCTCGGGCTCACCGGGACCAACGTGGGGTGCGACACCTCGACCTGCGGGTCGTGCACCGTGCTCCTCGACGGCGAGTCGGTGAAGAGCTGCACCCTGATCGCCGCGCAGGCGGACGGCCGCGAGGTCACGACGATCGAGGCGATGGCTCAGCCCGACGGCACGATGCATCCGCTCCAGGACGCGTTCCATCGCCATCACGGTCTGCAGTGCGGCTACTGCACGCCTGGCATGATCATGGCCGCGGCCAGCTACCTGGAGGAGAACCCCTCGCCCACCGAGGAAGAGGTCCGTGAGGCGCTCGAGGGCAACCTCTGCCGGTGCACGGGCTACCAGAACATCGTGACGTCGATACTCGACGCCGCCGGCTCGATGAGCGGCGCCAAGGCCTGAGGAGGGGGATCGAGATGGCGACGACCGAGAAGTACGTCGGACAGCCGATCCTCCGTAAGGAGGATCCGGAGCTGCTCACCGGGCGGGGACGGTACACGGACGACCTGTCAGTGACCGGGATGCTGTGGATGTCCGTGGTGCGGAGCCCCTTCGCCCATGCTCGCATCAAGGGCGTCGACACGTCGAGAGCGCTCGACGTGCCCGGCGTCGTGGCGGCCTTCGCCGGGGGCGACTTCGAGTGGGCCGGCCCGCTGCTCATGGCGTGGCCCGTCACCGACGACCTCAAGAACGCTCCGCACATGCCGCTCGCCGCGGACAAGGCCCGTTATCAGGGCGACGGCGTGGCCGTGGTGATCGGCGAGTCGCGCGGGGCCGCGATGGACGGCGCCGAGGCGGTCGACGTCGACTACGACCCGTTGCCCGCCGTCACCGACGTCGAGGTCGCGACGGAGCACGGTGCGCCGATCGTGCACGACGACTTCGGCACGAACGAGAGCTACACGTGGAGCCTGACCAACGGCAAGGTCGACGAGGTGTTCGCGAACGCGCCGGTCGTCGTGCGGGAGCGATACCGCATCCAGCGGCAGATCCCCAACGCGATCGAGCCGCGCGCGATCCTGGTCGAGCCGAATGCCGCCTCGGGCCACTTCACGATGTGGAGCTCCACCCAGATCCCCCACGTGCTCCGCACCGCGATGGCGCTCGCGACGGGGATCCCCGAGTCCAAGCTCCGGATCGTCGCGCCACGTGTCGGCGGAGGGTTCGGCTCCAAGCTCCAGGTCTATCCGGAGGAGGCGCTCGCGCTGTCCGTCGCCAAGAAGCTCGGGCGACCGATCAAGTGGGTCGAGACGCGCTCGGAGAACTACGTGGCCACGCACCACGGCCGCGACCAGGTGCAGGAGATGGAGATCGCCGCCGACGAGGACGGCAAGATCCTGGGGTACCGGGCCAACATCCTTGCGAACATGGGGGCGTATCTGCGGATCATCGCGCCGGGCACGCCCGTCCTGGGCGGCTTCCTGTACTGCGGCGCGTACATGGGCCAGGCCTACCACGTGAGCATCACGGGCGTGTATACGAACACGACGCCGGTGGACGCGTACCGCGGCGCCGGCCGGCCCGAGTCCACGAACGCGATCGAGCGGGCGATGGACGCGCTCGCCCGCCGCGTGAGCAAGGACGTCGTCGAGATCCGACGCATGAACTTCATGCCTCCGTTCACCGAGGCCACGCAGTCGATCGGTGGGTTGATGATCGACTCCGGCAACTACCCTGCCACGCTCGACGCAGCGCTCGAGATGTTCGACTACGAGCAGATGCGGAAGGAGCAGCAGGCCCGTCGGGACTCGGGCGACGTCCGGCAGATCGGGATCGGCTTCTCCACCTACCTGGAGAACTGCGGGTGGGGGCCGTCGAAGGTGATCGGCAACGTCCTGCAGTACGCGGGCGGCGGCTGGGAGGCCGCCACGGTGCGCTGCCATCCCACCGGGAAGGTCGTCGTGATCACGGGCGCTACCCCGCACGGGCAAGGAGGCGAGACCGTCTACGCGCAAGTCGCGGCCGACGAGCTCGGGATCAAGGTGGAGGACGTGGAGGTCCTCTTCGGTGATACCGACATCTCCCCGAACGGCTGGGACACCTACGGGAGCCGCGGGGCCGCCGTCGGCGCGCCCGCGATCGCGCAGGCCGCCGCCCGGGTCCGTGAGAAGGCCCACAAGATCGCGGCGCACGAGCTCGAGGTGCCTCTCGACGAGCTCGAGTGGAAGGAGGGGGCGTTCCGTCTGCGGGGGGCACCCGACGTCGCCAAGACGATCCCCGAGACCGCGTTCTCCGCGTGGCGCGCGCACAACCTCCCGCACGGCGTCGAGCCGGGGCTCGAGGCATCGGCGTTCTTCGACCCGGAGAACCTCGTGTTCCCGTTCGGGGCCCACATCTGCGCCGTGGAGGTCGACACCGAGACCGGCAAGGTCGAGGTGCTCAAGTACGTCGCGGTCGACGACATCGGCACGGTCCTGAACCCCATGCTCGCCGAGGGACAGGTGATCGGCGGCGTGGTCCAAGGGATCGCGGAGGCGCTGTACGAGGAGGCCGTCTACGACGACGACGGGAACCTCGTGTCGTCGACGATGACCACCTACGCGATCCCTGGGGCCCCCGACGTCCCGCCGATCGCCGTGGGGATGGGGAGTGTCACGCCGTCGACGACGAACGAGCTCGGGATCAAGGGCGTGGGCGAGACCGGCACGATCGCGTCGCCGCCGGCCGTGCTCAATGCGGTCGTCGATGCACTGAACCCGCTCGGGGTCACCCAGATCGAGCGCCCCGCAACTCCCGAGAACGTCTGGAGGGCGATCCGAGACGCTCGCGACGGGGGAGGAGGCGCGGCATGATCCCGGCGCCCTTCGAGTACGCACGGGCGGAGTCGGTCGACCACGCGATCGAGCTGCTCGGCAGCGCGGACGACGCCAAGATCCTCGCCGGCGGGCACTCGCTGCTCCCACTGATGAAGACCCGGCTCGCCCAGCCCTCGCTGCTCGTCGACATCGGGCGCATCGGCGACCTGTCGTACATCCGCGAGGACTCCGACGTGATCGCGATCGGCGCGCTCACGCGGCATCACGACGTCGCGAACAGCGAGCTGCTGCAGCAAGCGACCCCGATCGTGGCCGACACGGCGCAGCAGGTCGGCGATCCCCAGGTCCGACACGTCGGCACGATCGGCGGGTCGATCGCGCACGCCGATCCGGCGGGCGACATGGGCACCGTGATGGTGGCGCTCGGCGCGGAGTTCGTGATCCGGAATGCGGGCGGCACCGAGCGCACGGTCGCTGCCGGCGACTTCTTCAAGGGGTTGTTCCACGCCGATCTCGCTCCGAACGAAGTGCTCGCTGAGATCCGGGTACCGAAGACGAGCGGGGGGTGGAGCTACATCAAGTTCCATCGCCGAGCGATCGACTGGGCGATGGTCGGCGTCGCCGCCGTGCAGCAGAACGGCTCGGCGTCGGTGGCCCTGACGAACATGGGGGACACCCCGATACGGGCGGCCGGCGTCGAGGAGGCGCTGGCGGGCGGGGCCGACCCCTCGACCGCCTCGGCTCGCGCCGACGAGGGCACCGCGCCGCCCTCCGACGCGTTCGCCAGCGCGGAGTACCGGAAGGAGGTCTCGAAGGTGCTCGTGCGGCGCGCACTCGAGGAGGCGCTCTCGTAGCGGAACTTTGACGACGTCGCTCCTCGTCTGTTGGATGGGGTCGATGTCGCTGCTCGCGCAAGTCACGACCGACGTGGCCGCCCGCTACTCCACGGAGTGGTGGCGCGACCTCGGTATCAAGCTCGGGCTCTCGGTGGTGATCGCGCTCGCCGTCACGCTGCTGCTGCGCGCTTGGGTGCGCCGGTCCGAGCGACGGTCGGAAGACACGGCCGACGACTCGTTGGAAGGTCCGCGTCGTCGACGCATCGCGACGATCGCCGGCCTCGTATCGGCGACGCTGCAGGTGATCGTCTGGATCATGATCGGGTTCTACGTGCTCGCGGAGTTCGGTGTGCCGCTCGGCCCGCTCTTCGCGAGTGCCGGGATCGCGGGGGTGGCGCTCGGATTCGGCGCACAGACGCTGGTCCGAGACACGCTCGCCGGGCTCTTCATCGCGCTGGAGGGTCAGTTCGACGTCGGCGATGTGATCGAGCTGCAGACAGAGGGCGGTCCGGTGAACGGCACGATCGAAGGGCTC
>JBEVGU010000138.1:0-22366 GCA_040511595.1 Actinomycetota bacterium
CGTCCTGACACCGCCGGATGTAGCGCGGACCCGCACCGCGCGCGCGTCGTCCGTATCGGGCTCGCGCACCGCGAGACCGTCCCGAACCAGACCGTCCACTATCCGCGTCATCGTGGGCGGCTCCAACTGCTCGATCCGCGCGAGATCTCCGATGCGCTGAGGCCCCCCGAACACGAGCACCGAGAGTGCGGAGAGACGCGGGGCGGAGATGCCCAGCGCCTCGTCCTCCACGCGCAGGCGGCGCAACAGGTGGATCGCGGCCGAGTGGAGCCGGTCGGCCACCGCATCCACGTCTCGCGCTGGGGAAGTGCGTCCTGGCGTGGTCACCGTGCGTACGGTGTCATATTTAGTTAGGCTACGCAAATAGAACCCGAGGAGGCGACCGATGGCAAGCACATCCGGGGAGTTGTTCGCGGCGATCGAAGCCGCCGACGTCGATCGCGTGAGCGCGATGCTGGAGGATGATCCGTCGCTCGCGGGCGCGCGGGATGCCGAGGGTGTGTCGGCGCTGATGCGGGCGCGCTATCGCTTCGACCGCGGGATCGTCGAGGCGGTGCAGTCTCGGGTGGAAGAGATGGATCTGTTCGAGGCGGCGTCGGCGGGCGACCTCGACCGCCTGACGGACATCTTGGCCTCCGACCCGACCTCGATCGAGGCGCGGAGCGGCGACGGGTTCACGGCCCTGCATTTCGCGGCGTTCTTCGGCCAAGGGGCCGCTGCGCGACTGCTCGTGACGCGCGCCGCCGACGTCGACGCGCCCGGCACCGGGTGGATGACCGGCACGCCGTTGCATTCGGCCGCGAGCGCACGGCACAGTGAGGTCGTCGGCATGTTGCTGGAGGCCGGCGCCGATCCGAACGCGCGGCAGTCCGGGGGATGGACCCCGTTGCACGCGGCCTCTCGGAACGGCGACATCGCGAGCGTCACGTTGCTGCTGGCCTCGGGCGGCGACATCGCGGCGGTGAACGACGAGGGCATGGGTGTGCTCGAGATGGCTCGGGCGAGCGGCGACGCGGCGACGGCCGCCGCGATCGTCGCCGTGCTTGAGCGCGGTTGAATCGGGTCCACGTGTCAACGGCTTGGGCGGCTCCCAGTGTGGTTCGCCGCGGCGGCTGTCAGGCTGCTCCGCAGTTCCTCGCCGTACGCAGACGGAAGCCCTTGACGAGTCGTCCGCTCGAACCCCTCTGGTCGGCCCGCGGTGCGAGACTCGGCCGCCCGATCAGCGCCGTCCCGCGTACTCCTCGAATACGTACTCCTGCTCCTCGGAGTCGCACGGGTTGCCGCGCCCGAACGTCACCCGGCCCTCAGTCACGTCGGCCACGCACCAGAACACCGTCTTGGAATCGGCCACCCCGAACTCGGGGTGCCGGCAGAGGGAGTCGGGCTTCATCTCGTGGTCGCTCAGGATCGATCGCATCACGCTCGCATCCACCGAGCCAGGCGGCTGCGCCGCGATCAGCTTGCGCGCCCGCTCGAACCGCACGTTCGAACGCTCGGCGTACGCCGGATCACCTTCGTACGGCAGCATCCGATCGCAGACGTAGTGGTTCGTGTGCACGAGGTGCCAGTCGTCGTCGAGGCCGGTGACCTCGGCGTCGGTGGCGCTTCCCTCGACGTTCGCGACCCCGCCGTCGGAGCTCGTGAGCACGTTGTTGTAGCTCGAGGCGCGGTCGGGCCGCATCGCCATGCCGACCATCTCGCCGAGCGACCTCGCCCGCATCATCTCGAGCACCTGGTGCGAGCGCGAGATGCCGAGGCGCTCGTCGTTCGGTGAGAGCTCGTTGCCGGTGAGCGAGAGGCCCGCGGAGTTCCAGCCGACGCTCAACCACGGCACGCCGCCCAGCTGGAAGATCACGGGGTCGTCGCCGACCCGCTTCTCGATGCCGACGATGTGCTCCTCGGCCGAGGGACGCAGGTCGTTGTTGTGTCCCACGAGCAGATGCCCGTCGGTGGTCGCGGCAGGGCCGGCGACGACGTCGCTGCAGCGTCCCTGCGTCAGCCTGGCGCGCGGCTCGTACCAGATCTCCTCGATCGATGCCGCGAAGAGGTCGAGCGGGTCGATGTCCGCGGCTTCCGCGATGCCGCGCAGCTCGTCGACGAGCCAGGGCAGCCGCGGCTCGGTGAACGCCAGGTACTCCTGCGCGAGAGCGCGCTGCTGCTCCCTCGTTCGCCCGGCCGGCAGATCGTCGTATGTCTGGGGGCTTCAGCGTGGATGCGTTCGCGGGCGGCTTCCCCGAGCTCGCGTCCGACCTCGCGGTGGGTCGCGCCGGCCACCCGGATGACGTCGATGCGCTGCGGAGGGGTCACGACGTGAGCTCCTCGATCAACGAACCGAAGGCATCGACGTAGGCGTCGACGTCGCCCTCGGTGGCGGGCACCGAGCACGTGGGGCCGGCGCCGACGATGGCCTCCCAGACGCCGCGGTTCGCGAGGTACACCCTCATCAGGCGGCGAAGCGGCACGTCGAGCGTCTCGGACGCCTCGTCGGCGTTCGCCGGCATCGACGGCCCGAACGTGGCGCCCGAGCGCGGCCAGAACCGATGGGTCGTCCAGGGAAGGCCCGCGCGGTCCACCGCCGACTCGATGCCGTCGGCGAGTCGTGCGCCGAGTGCCTGCGTGTGCGCGTAGGCCTCCGGCGTGAGCACCTCGCCCATCGTGGCCTTCGCGGCGGCCATCGAGAGCGGGTTGCCGAACAGCGTGCCGCCGGTAGCGACCAGCGGCTTCTTCGCGTCGTCGCGCCCCTCCGGGCGCCGCAGCGTCTCGGCCACCTCATCGGTCATGCCGTACGCGCCGAGCGGCACGCCGCCGGCGATCGACTTCCCGATCGAGACGATGTCGGGCTCGAGCCCCCACATCGCGGTGAGCCCGCCGGGGCCGACGACGTGCGTGTGGGTCTCGTCGTAGCAGAGCAGCGTGGCGGTCTCGCGGGTCGCGGCGCGCAGCGCATCGTGGAACCCGGGCTCGGGCACGAGCAGCCCGACCGCGTTCGTGAGCGCGGGCTCGGTCGTGACGATCGCGATGTCACCGGTCTCGAGCGCCGCCCGCAGCGCGTCGACGTCGTTGAACGGCACCATCACGACCTTGTCGGTGACGTCGCGCGGCAGCCCGGCTTCCTCGGGCACGAGCTCGCCCTGCTCGAGCTGCACCAGGCCTTCGTCGAAGTGGCCGTGGTACTTCCCTCCGAAGAAGAGCACCTTCTCCCGGCCGGTCATCACGCGCGCCACCCGAATCGCCTCGAGGTTCGCGTGGGTCGCGCTCAGCGTGAATTGCCATTGGGGGAGCCTGTAGCGGCGGCCCAGCTCTCCCGCGACCCAGATCGAGTCCTCGCTGGGGAGCAGGAACTGCGACCCCCCGGCGATGCGACGCGAGACGGCTTCCACGACGGGCTCGGGGCCGTAGCCCGCGAACATCGACATGTCGGCGATGTTGAAGTCGGCGTATTCGTGGCCGTCGACGTCGCGGAATCGGGCGCCCTTCGCCTCGTCGACCCACAGCGGCGGGTGATCGTAGGAGGTTCGGAGCCACGACATCGGCACGCCGTTGGGCATGACGGCTTCGCCACGGCGCAAGGCGTCGATCGAGAGGGGGTGGGAATCTCGGAACCGCGCGTCCTCTCGATCCTTCAGGTCCCGGACCTTGGCGGGGACGATGCCGAGGGCGCTCATGGCCTAGGTCTATCAGGCGCGCGGCACGGCGAGCACCGTCCCGCGCTCGTCGGCAGCGTAGACGGCTTCCTCGTCCACGGCGGGGCCGGCGCTCGAGGGAGCTCCGAGCATGCGGGCCGCGAGGGGCTCGCACGGCTCCTCGGTGGGTGCGACGCTCGCCGAGGCCTCGGTGGCCGTGGATCCTGGGGCCGCCGTTTGTGGCACCGGGGACTGGGTCTCGTCGGGGCGGCACGCGAGATCGACGACGACGACCCGTCCGTTCGCCGACGTGCTGACGACGACGTCGCCGTCGGCCACCGGCGTGTGCAACGGCGTGGTGGCCACCTCGAACGAAGCGAAGGGCTCGCACCGGGAGGAGTCGCACGACGAAGGGAAGACCCACAGCATGCCGCGGTCGTCTCCAACTAGCACGCGGTCGCCGGCGGCCACCGGCGGCGACGACGCGCCGGTCGCGAACGGCGCCCCGGGCAGGAACGCGCCTCGCCACTCTGGCTGGCACCGATCCGAGCAGGAGAGTGGGAACGCCATCAGCCCTCCGCGGGCGACCACGTAGGCGACGCCGTCGCCGATCGCGACGGACGTGGCCGGCCCGTCGGTCCGGCCCGTCCAAACGGGGCGGCACCGTTCGCCGCAGACGGCTGGGAACGCCACGATGCCGCCACGGGTCGAAGACGAGGCCACCACGACGAGGCCGTCGCCGAGGGCGGGCGGTCCGGCGGCTGGACCTCCCGGCACCCTCGCGGTCCAGGCCGGCGGGCACGCCATGTCGTCGGTCGCACACGCTGCGGGGAACGCGTAGAGGCGATCGGACGTGACGTAGACGAAGTCGTCGTTCACGGCCGGCTGCGACACGCGTCCCTCACCGGCCACACCGACCCATTCCGGAGGGCAGCCGCTAGCATCGCACGTCGAGGGGAACGCGTACACCTCGCCCCGGGAGGAGCCCGCGAACACCCTGCCGCCGTCGACTGAGGGCGCCGAGAGTGGCCCGTCGGGAACGGTCGCCCGCCACGACGTCGTGCACACGTCGTCGACGGTCCGGCACGAGGTGGGAAACACCGTGAGCTGGGCGCCCGTCACGTACAGGGCGTCCTCCTCGAGCGCCAGGCCGGTGACCGCGCTCTCGACCTGGGCGGTCCAGCCCAACGTCGTGGTGCCGCTCGTCGGGGCGTTGGCCGAGGGGGGGTCCTGCGGCCCGAGCACCCTGATCGAGCCGCCCACGACGAGCAGGCTCACGGCCACGCCGGCGCACGCCAAGACGACTCGGCCGATCGTCCGGCGATGGGGCTCGATCGTCGCGCGCAGATGTCGGAGCACCGGCCCATATCGTGGCGCAGCGGGCCGCCGCTTGTCTCGTGCAGCGGATCTAACCGGATCGATCTCGCATCCACTGCACCGCTGCCGCGACCCCCACCGCGGCCGCGGCCCCGAGCAGCGAGCCGGCCACGACATCGGTCAGCCAGTGGTGGTCGACCACGGTGCGCGAGAGCGCCATCAGCACGATGTACGCGGCGGCCACCGCGTACGCCCGGCCTCGCCCTCGCCACGGGCTGGTGCCGATCAGCACCAGCCCGATCGCGACCTGCGCCGCGGTCTTCGCGTGCGCGCTCGGGAACGAGGTGAGGGGGTTCTGCGGATCCGTCGCGGTCGGCCGTTCCCGCCCGAGCCCGGGCTTCAGCAAGAAGGTGAGCAGGTCCGCCGCCGCCCATGCCAGCAGCCAGGCTGCGAGGTCCCACCGCCGCCTCCGGAACGCGAGCCAGACGGCGACGGCGATCCGCAGCGGCACCATGACGAGGCCGGCCCCCAGTACCTCGAGGGCCTCGCCGATGCGACGGGTCCAGTCGGGCCATGCCAGCACGCGGACCCGCCAGGCGTCGTCGAGCCCCTGCAGGAACGGCGGATCGGCGGCGCCGGCAGCCACGAGGACGGCGAGCAGGCCCGCCACGGCGAGCATCGCGGCCGCCGCGATGAGGGCTCGGCGAGGATCGCCCACGAGATCGCCGTCTCGGCGTGGCCGGGTGGTGCGTCTCCCGTCGGCGTCGCTTCGCACGGGGGCGACGATACCGGTCGTTCCGATGTCGGTGGTGGCGGCTACGGTTCGCAGCGACAGCTTCCCGGCGTCTGCCCGGCATCGTGCTCGGCGGTCCCGCCCGGCATCCCCATCCGAGGAGGAACCTGTGAGCGAGCAGATCGGCATCGTGCTCCTGGCCGTGGCCTGCGGCCTGGCCATCGGAATCGCGGTCGCGCTCCACCGGCGTCCTGGCGGGTCCTCGTCTTCCGGCGTGATCGGAGGCGCGTCCGAGGGCGAGGTCGCGACGGCGCGCCTCGAGGCCCGCCTCGAGGTGCAGGCCGCCGAGCTTCGCCGGCTCGCCGATGCCGCCGCGACCCGCGATCTGGCCGGCGAACAGATGCGCGTCGGGGTCGAGGGCGCCCGTCGGGCGCTCCAAGAGCTTTCGGCGCGAGAGCAGGAGCGGCGGGGCTCCGAGGCCGAGCATCGCGAGGTGGTGCGCAGGCTCTCGACCGTGCTCGCGGGCGGCGCATCCAAGGGACGCGCCGGCGAACACGTCTTGCGCGACCACCTGCGCGCGCTCCCGCCCGCGTTGCTGATCAGCGACTTCCGGGTGGGAGGCAAGGTGGTCGAGTTCGGCCTCCTCCTTCCCGACGGCAGGAGGCTCCCCGTCGATTCCAAGTGGACCGCGCTGGCCGAGCTCGAAGCGCTCGAGGCCGCCGCCGAGGGCGTCGATCGCGACGCGTGTGCGCGCGCGGTCGAGAGGGCGGTCACGCTCCGAGCCAAGGAGGTCGCCCAGTACATCGATCCCGCGGTCACGGCCCCGGTCGCCGTGGCCGCGGTGCCCGACTCGGCCTACGAGGTGCTGCGTCGCGCCCACGCCGATGCGTACGCGAGCGGCGTGGTCATCGTGCCCTACTCCTCGGCCCTCCCGATCGTCCTGTTCCTCTACGCGCTCGTGCAACGCTTCGGCGACGCCGCCGACGTGCAAGCGAGCCTCGCCGAGATCGGCTCCGTGCTCGACTCGCTCGAGTCGGTGGTGGAGAACCGGTTCGCCCGCGCCGGCACGATGATCGCCAACGGCGCCGACGAGTTCCGCTCTCAGCTCGGCAAGGCGCGCGGGTCGATCGCGCGCGCCCGCTCCTCGTCCGAGGCCTCCGTCGAGCCGCGGGTCGATCCGCCCGGCGACCCTTCGGGTGCCGACGGCGACGACCTGGGGTCGCTCTCCGTCGTCGGGTGAGACTCGCTGCCGACGGCGGCCGGGCGGGCATGCGAAGCTTGCCGACATGGACTTCGACGACGCGCTCGACCGTCTCGGCTTCCGCCCCAGCGAGGAACGGTCGTTGGCTGCCGCGTCGGAGCGCCGCTACGAAGCGCACCCGAACGCGTTCATGACCTACACCGTGCAGGCCTTCGACGACGGGACGGCCATGTTCAGTTGGGAGTTCGCGCTCGGCGACTACCTCGTGGGGCGCGGCATCCAGATGGGCTCCGACGAGGCGTTGAACCAGTTCGTCTACCCTCGCGCGGACCTGCGCGGCCCGCAGGACGGCGCGTGGCTCGTGAGCGCCGTCGAGCAGACCGAGGCGATGCTGTCGACGATCCGATTGGACCGGCCCGAGTGAAGAGGATCACGGCGCGATGGTTCCCGTCGGCGATGCGTGGGCTCGCCCTGTGCCTCGCCCTGTCGGCGATGTGGGCGACGATCTCCGCGGGCTCCGCGTGGGCGGCCGGTGCGACGTCGCTCGGATCCGTCGACCTCCCCGATCCGGAGCCATGCCCAGGCTGTTGGACCCCCGCGCTCGAGACCAGCTGGCAGTGGCAGCTGCAGTTTCGGATCGATCGGTCCTTCGACGTCGACATGTACGACGTCGACGGGTTCGACGTACCCAGGGGCGTGGTTGCGAGGCTGCACGACGGGGGCGCCGCCGTCGTCTGCTACATCAGCGCCGGCTCGTGGGAACGATGGCGGCCCGACGCCGGCCGGTTCCCCGACGGCGTGCTCGGCAAGCCGAACGGGTGGCCGGGGGAGCGGTGGCTCGATATCCGCCGCCGGGCCGTGCTGCGCCCGATCATGGAACGCCGGCTCGACATGTGCGCTCGGAAGGGCTTCGACGCGGTCGAGTTCGACAACGTCGACGGGTACGCGAACCGCACGGGCCTCCCGCTGCGGGGGCGCGACCAGCTCCGGTACAACGTGATGCTGGCCAACGAAGCGCACCGCCGGGGCCTCTCGGCGCTGCTCAAGAACGACCTCGGACAGATCCGCGCGCTGCTGCCCTACTTCGACGCGGCGCTGAACGAGCAGTGCCATCAGTATGACGAGTGCGGGCGCCTGGACCCCTTCGTCGACGCGGGGAAGGCGGTGTTCGGCGTGGAGTACAAGCTCGAGCTCGCGGAGTTCTGCCCCGACGCGAACGCGCACGACTTCAACTTCCTGAAGAAGCGACTGGCGCTCGGCCCCTGGCGCAGGACCTGCCGCGGCGTCTGAATCCGGTTCCTGCTCCCGCGGTGCGGTGACATGGTTATCCAGCACGTGCATACTTATGCACGATGGCGGAGATCACCCGTGTCGCGGTGCTCGGTGCTTCCGGCTACGCCGGAGGGGAGCTCGTGCGTCTGCTCGCCGGGCATCGACGGGCCGACGTGACGTTCCTCGAAGCGAAGGACTCGACCGGGAAGACCGTGGCCGAGGCTTCCAGCTCGCGCGGCCGGCCGCGAACGACGTCGTGCTCGCGATGATCGACGAGGGCGTGCTCGCGAGTCCGGCCGGGCCTGACGTCGTGCGCATGTCGCCGCCGCTCACCGCGGGTGACGAAGACGTGGCCCAGGCCGCTCGGGCGTTCGGCGCCGCCGTCGCCGTACTCGCCCCGGCCGGGGAGGCGACGACATGACCCGCTCGAACGGCGCGACGAAGTCGAAGCGACAGCAGGCGATCATCGGGCTGCTCGCCCGCGGGCACCTCGCCAGCCAGCAGGAGATCCGCGAGCGGCTCGCGTGCATGGGCATCGAGGCCACGCAGTCCACGATCAGCCGGGACGTCGAGGAGCTCGGGCTCGCGCGCGTGCACGACGTGGATGGAACCCGATACGTCGTGCCGGGCGAGGCGGGTTCATACGGGCCGATGGCGCTCCTGCGCCACCTGCTCGACGAGTTCGCGCTCTCGTTCGTCGCGAGCGACGCCGGGCTCATCGTCCGAACCTCGCCCGGCGCCGCCGCCGCCCTCGCCGAGGGCATAGACCGCGCCGGGCTCGATGGGGTGGCAGGCACGATCGCCGGCGACAACACCATCCTGGTCCTCGGGCGCCAGGGCGTGAAGCCGCCCGCGCTCGAACGGACTCTCATCCAGATCACGGAGGCACGTTGATGGACCCGCAGTCGAAGAAGGCGGTGCTCGCTTACAGCGGTGGGCTCGACACGTCGGTCACGATCCGGTGGCTGACGGAGCGGGGCTACGAGGTGCATGCGGTCGTCGTCGACGTCGGCCAACGCGAGGACTTCGACGAGATCGTCGAGCGCGGCGCCAAGGCCGGCGCGGCGAGCGTGCTGGTCGCCGACGCGGTCGACCGCTACGCCGCGCAGTTCCTCACGGCCGCGATCAAGGCCAACGGCCTCTACGAAGGGAAGTACCCGATGGTCTCGGGGCTCGCGCGCCCCTGCATCGTCGAGGAGGTCGTGAAGGTCGCTCGCGAGGTCGGTGCCGGCGTCGTGGCCCATGGCTGCACCGGCAAGGGGAACGACCAGGTGCGGTTCGAGGTCTCCTTCGGCGTGCTCGCGCCAGACCTCGAGGTGATGGCGCCGATCCGCGACGCGAACATCCCGCGCGAGAAGGCGATCGTGTTCGCGGACGAGTGGGGCATCCCGATCGCGAACGTCGTGACGACCTACTCGGTCGACGAGAACCTCTGGGGCCGCACGGCGGAATGCGGTCCGCTCGAGGATCCGTGGGTGGCGCCCCCGGAGAATGCTTTCGATCGGACGGCGCCGCCGGAAGCCCGTCCGACCGATGTCGCCGAGATCACCGTGTCGTTCGACCGCGGCCTGCCGGTCGCGCTCGATGGCGAGACCGCGACCCTTCCCGAGCTGATCCGCCGGCTCGACGTGCTCGGTGGTTCCTACGGCTTCGGCCGGGTGGACATGATCGAGAACCGCCGTGTGGGCATCAAGAGCCGCGAGCTCTACGAGGTGCCGGGGGCGCTCGCCATCATCCGGGCGCATCAGGCGCTTGAGGACCTCACGCTCGAGCGCGACCTCGCCCACCACAAGCCGCAGCTCGAGCATCGCTGGGCCGACCTCGTCTACGACGGACAGTGGTTCTCGCCGCTGCGCTCGGCGATCGACGCGTACGTCGACGTGACTCAGGCGCAGGTGACCGGCGAGGTGCGGCTGCGGTTCGAGCCGGGCTCGTGCACGGTCGTGGGTCGCCGCAGCGGTCACTCGCTGTACGAGCTGTCGCTCGCGACCTACGGAGGCGGCGACGCGTTCGACCAGTCCGACGCTCGGGGGTACGTGCGCCTGTACGGCCTGCCGCTCAAGGTCTGGTCGGCGAAACAGGGGACTGGCGCGTGAGCGAAGAGGACGCCCCGCTCTGGTCGGGACGCTTCTCCACTCCGCCGGCGCCCGAGGCCCAGGCGCTCGGTCGCTCACTGTCGTTCGACGTGCGGCTGGCATCGGTCGACATCGGCGCGTCGATCGCGCACGTGCATGCCCTGCAGGACGCCGGCCTTCTCAGAGCTGGAGAGGCCGCGACGCTCAAAGACGCGCTGTCCGCGGTCGGGGCAGACATCGCGGAGGGTCGGTTCGCGTTCCATGAGGCCGACGAGGACATCCACTCGGCGATCGAACGCGGCGTCACCGAGCGCCTGGGCGACCTCGGCGCGAAGCTGCACGCCGGCCGTTCCCGGAACGACCTCGTCGTGACCGACCTGCGGCTGTGGCTGCTCGCGGCCGGACGGCGTATCGACGGGCATCTGGTCGAACTCGTCGATGCCCTGATCGCCCGGGCACGTGAGCACGCAGAGACCGTGATGCCGGGCACGACCCACGCTCGGTTCGCGCAGCCGGTGACGCTCGGCCATCACCTGCTCGCCCACGGCTGGGCGCTCGCGCGTGACCTCGAGCGGCTCAGCGAGTGGTCGGTGCGCACCTCGACGTCGGCGCTCGGCGCCGGCGCGATTGCGACGTCCACCCTCGGCCTCGATCCCGATGCCACCGCGACCCGCCTGGGCATGCGGCGAGCGTTCTCGAACTCGATCGACGCCGTGAGCGATCGCGACTTCGTGCAGGAGTTCCTGTCGGCCGCGACGATCTGCGCGACGCACCTCTCGCGGCTCGCGGCCGACCTGTCGCGCTGGACCGACGAGTCGCTGAGATGGGCGTCGTTCGATGATGCCTACTCGACGGGGTCGAGCATGATGCCCCAGAAGCGGAACCCCGACACAGCCGAGCTCGCGCGTGGCAAGGCGGCCCGTCTCGCCGGGGACTTCGTGACCATCACGGCGCTCCTGCAGGGTCTGCCCCTCGGCTATCACCGCGATCTGCAGGAGGACAAGGAGCCCGCGTTCGACGCTGCCGACACGTTGGAGCTGGTGCTGCCGGCGCTCACGGGTGCCGTCGCGACGACCAGGTTCGATGTCGAAGCGATGCGGGCCGCGTGCTCGGCCGAGAGTCTCTACGCGACCGACCTCGCGGAGGCGCTCGTCCGCGACGGCGTCGCGTTCCGCGAGGCCCACCGCCGCACCGGCGAGCTGCTGAGGGGGATCCAGCGCGGTGGACGCGAGCTCGCCGACCTGACCGAGGTCGAGTGGAAGGAGTTCGGAGTTCCCGACGGCGCCGCGTTCCTCGACCCCGATCGCAGCGTGACGGCCCGAACGATCGCCGGTGGCCCGTCATCCGAGAGCGTGCGGGCGCAGGCCGACGCCCTCGCCGGCCTCATAAGCGAGGGAGGCGCCCGTGCGGGAGGAACCACGAAGGAGTGAGAGCGGCGCGAGCATGAGTTGGCGTCGACCGTCATGCGTTTCACGATCAGGCCGTTGACCGAGACGGACGCCGTCGCGGTCGCGAGCTGGCGGTACCCGGCGCCCTACGACGTCTACGACGTGCCCGAGGATCCGTCGCTCGAGGACGAGCTCTTCGATCCCGATCGCTGGGGAGTCTCGTACTTCGCCGTCGACGACGCCGAGGCGGGCGACCTCGTCGGTTTCTACGAGCTCGTGGCGTCCGATCCCGACCCGGACCGGGGCTTCGTGCCGGAGGTCGAGATCGGGCTCGGCCTGCGCCCCGATCTGACCGGGCGTGCCCTCGGATCTGGCTTCGTTGAGGCAGGGCTCGCGTTCTCCCGCGAACGCTGGCACCCACGGTTGTTCGCGCTCGATGTGTTCCCGTGGAACGAGCGCGCCATCCGCTGCTACGAGCACGTGGGATTCGAGCGAGGCGAGGTGTACGTGCGAAGGTTCGCGAGCGGGAACGAGGTCACATTCCTGCGGATGACTCGCCCGGCGTGACCTCGCCGGCCTCCTCTGGCGTGACGGGGATACCGCGTCTGCGCTGCAGCTCCAGGTACTCGGCACGCCGTCGGAACGTGTCTCGCAGCTCGACGGTGAGCGAGTCCACGAACTGGTCGCGGTAGGCGGCGTCAACGAGGATCGTGACCGCGTAGTAGAGCCCGGCGAAGGCCGCGACTCCCGTCGCCACGCGGAACAGCCCCTCGCTGATCTGCAGATGGTCGCCGAACCAAGAGATCGCGACGTCGACGTCGTCCGGGATGAGCAGCCACGCCTGGCGGACCTCGTCGTTCACGAGCAGCGCGCCCAGCACGACGTAGAACAACCAGATCGCAGCGCTCACGAACGACACTTGCAGCATCTCGCTGATCAGCGCGACGGCAGCGAGGTTCAGACGCTCCTTCCGGCGCAGCGGTACGTCACCCACCGCAGACTCGGACTGGACCTCGCGCACGACACCCGGCAGCCGCACAGCGAGGAACACCATCGCGAGCAGCACGAACAGCCCCATCGCCGTCCAGAACGCGCCGGGCCCCGGCGTGGTGAACACCTGCCAGATCTCGGTCGTGAAGAACATCACGAGCGAGAAGAACAGCAGCAGGGGTACGGCGCGCACGAGCACCGAGAGCGAGGCGCCGAGCTGGGCGAAGAACCGTCGTCCGGTCCAGCGAACGAGCGAGACCACGCCGAACCCGATCACGAGGTACACGAGGCCGAGCAGGGCGAGATTGACGAGGAGCGTGTTGAACCCGAAGAGCAACTGCCGGTTGAACACGATTGGTAGCACCGCAGGCAGCACGACGAAGGCGGCGAGTTCGGGCACGCCGACGCGGTCTGGGACCGAGAGGAACCGCCGCCCGCGGAGGAGGTTCAACACGCCGAACGAGGACACGAAGATCGCGAGGCCTCCGAGCGCGAGCAGCAGGTTCTCCCACGCCCGCCTGCCGATGTCCATCGCGTTGACGACCTCGAGCACGAACACGATCGTGAGGAAGGGGATCGCACGCGTGAACACGTCCTCGGCCGGGGAGAAGTCGAGGATCAGGTTCGGCAGCCCGTCGCGCCGGAACCGGCGCTCGAGCTCGTGGATGCGCGCCTCGTCGTCGCTCACCGAGGCATCGAACCACGGCCGCCGCGTCGGTTCCCGCAAGCTGCGCCGCTTCCGCCGGGCGTCGGTAGGCTGGAACGATGCAGGAACCGACGTTCGCCAGCGCGGTCGTGCTGTTCGCGCACCCCGACGACGCGGAGTTCATGTGCGGTGGCACCGTCGCGAAGTGGGCAGAGGGGGGCTGCGACGTGCACTACGTGGTGTGCACCGACGGTTCGGCCGGATCCAACGAGCCCGGGGCCCGGCGTGAAGACGTCGCGCCGATCCGGGAGCGGGAACAGCGCGCGGCGGCCGCCGTGCTCGGCGTGACGAGCGTGACATTCCTCGGCGAGACCGACGGTCTGCTCGAGGTGACTCCGGCGACGCGCAAGAAGGTCACCCGCGAGATCCGCCGCCTCCGCCCCGAGGTGCTCGTCGCCGCCGACCCCGGCCGCCTGTGGTCGGGCGAGGGCTACATCAACCATTGGGATCACAAGCAGGCCGGGCTGCTCGCGCTCACCGCGGTCATGCCCGACGCGCCCACCCGCGTGATGTTCCAGGAGCTCGAAGACGAGGGCATCGAGCCGTTCGAGATCCCGAACCTGTGGCTCTCCACCAACGAGCCCGACAACTACGTCGACATCACGAAGACGATCGACCTGAAGATCGCGGCCCTCGCCGAGCACGCCTCCGAGGAGGGAGAGGCCGCAGCGCCGTGGGTCCGCGAGCGCGCCCGGCAGGTGGGCGAGGAGGCCGGCGTCGAGTACGCGGAAGCCTTCAAGACGTTCCGCTTCTCAGACGACGAAGAGTAGGTGAGCATGGATTTCGAGATGGACCACGAGCAGGATGAGCCCTTCGAGCTGAGCGTCGAGGAACGCCGCGACATCGAGGCCGACCTCGACGACCTCTCGGCGATGCGCACGGTCTTCTCGCCGCAGGGCGTCAAGGGCGTGGTGATCGCGTGCCAGGACTGCGGCGCGAACCACTTCTTCGAGTGGGAACTGTTGCGCGACAACCTGGAGCAGATGCTCACGACCGGCGAGCCGCGTCCGCATGAGCCGGCTTTCGAGCTCGCCGAGGACGAATACATCCAGTGGGACTACGGCAAGGGCTACGTCGACGCGCTCGCCGATACCGGCCTCGAGCCGGACCGGCGCATCGAGGTGACGCGGTGCCCATGGTGCCAGACGCCGTTCGACGACGGGTTCGCGTTCTGCCCCACGTGCGGCCGCACGCTCGCGACGGTGCGCCTGTACCGAGAGCTGCTCGAGCGGGGTTTCGACGAGCGCGACGTGCGGGCGCTCCTGGTGCGCGCCGGCTACGAGCCGTTCTGACCGGATCGCAGCACCGCCCTCACCGGCCCTTCGTCGCGCCGGCCACGCGCCGGGATCCGAGGGGCGGCTCCATGACGCATTCCTCTGGCGGCACGTCGGCCCGCATGCCGCGGAACGACGGCGCGCGCATCTTCCGCGTGCTCTTGGTCATCTCGAGGTATCGCACCTCGCAGACGAGCTCCGGCTCCACGAAGGTCGCGCCCTTCACGGCGGCCAGGTCCGGGTCGTCGATCGGCGCGTCCGGTCGCGCGAGCGGTTCGAGCTCCGCCATGAGGACCCCGAGCATGCGATCGGTGAAGCCCGACCCGACCTGCCCGACCCATCGCAGCTCGCCGTCGTCGATCGCGCCCACGAGGAGCGCCCCGAACGACCCGGCGCGCCCGCCCTTGCCCGGTGTCCATCCCAGGATCACGCAGGCCTGGGTGTTCATGATCTTGATCTTGCGCCAGTCGGGGCTGCGCCGCCCGGGGAGGTACGGCGAGCCGGTCCGCTTCGCCATCACTCCCTCGAGGCCGAGTCCGCTCGCGGTCTTCGTGAAGTCCTTGCCGTCTCCTTGGACGTGGGTCGTCACCTGGAGCCGGTGGTCCTGTTCCACGACCAGCTCGAGCAGCTCGCGGCGCTGCTCGAGGGTGAGGCCGGTGGTCTCCCGTCCGTCGAGCCAGAGCAGATCGAAGACGACCAGCGAGACGGGAGTCGACTTGGCTGCGCGGGCGATCGCGCGCTGCCCCGTGAGGTTCATGCGCTGCTGCAGGACCTCGAACGACGGCCGGCCCGCGTCGTCGAAGGCGACGATCTCGCCGTCGATCACGGCGTTCACCTGGTCGACGAGCTCGTGCACCATGCGCAGCTCCGGGTACTGCTCGGTCGCGTCGCGCCCGGTTCGCGTGCGCAGCACGGTCTCGCCGGTCGAGAGCTCGGCGACGCACCGGATGCCGTCGAGCTTCGGCTCGAACCACCACCCCGGGTCGTCGAAGGTCTCCCACCCGCCCTCGGCGAGCATCGGCTCGAAGCGCGGCGGGGCGGCGATCAAGGGCGCGGTCTGTGCGCTCGCGAGGAACGCCAGCCAGTCGCGGTTCGTCTTCACGAAATGGAACTCGAGCCCGGGATACCGGCGGCCGTGCAAGATGCACGAGACCTTCGTGTCGGTCCACTCGATCGGCTCATACCAGCCGTCGTCGAAGATGCGGACCTCGCCCGCTCCGTAGTGCCCTTCTGGGATCGTGCCCTCGAACTTCCCGTACTCGAGCGGGTGCACCTCGGTCTGCACGGCGAGCCGCTTGTCGCCTTTGGCCGTCGGGAGCCCCTTCGGCACGGCCCACGAGGGCAGGCCGCCGTCGCGTTCCAACCGCACGTCGTAGTGCAGGCGCGTCGCGCGGTGCTTGTGGATCACGAACGAGTTGCCGCTCGGCGTGACCTCGCCCGGCGCCGGCTCCGTGGTGCCCTCAGGCCCGAAGTCCCGACGGCGCACGTACTCGAACAAGGCCGGGTCCTTCGAGGCGGCCGCGATCTCCTCGGACGTCCGGTCGGCGACGCTTTTCGCCGCGGTTCGGGGGAGCGGGGCGTCGATGCCTGCGACCGCGCCGTCTCCGTCCGACGGGTCGACACCGACCGCCTCGAGCGCCGCCGTCAGGTCCACCGCCACCGTGCGGACGCCCTCGAACAGGTCGCCGACGCGTCCGAACCGCTCCCACACGTTGTCGATTCGGAAGTCCGTCGGCTCGAAGCCACCCTCGAACACCTCGTCCCACGTGAGCGGTGTCGAGACCGGGGCCCGCGGTTCCGGACGAAGCGAATAGGCGGCCGAGATGTTCGCCCCGGAGCGGTTCATGTTGTGGTCGATGAAGATCTTGCCGGTGCGGTCGGCGATCTTCCACGCCATCGTCACCCGGTCGGGGTCGGCGTCCCTGATCAGCCGGCCCGCGCTGCCGACGAACGCTCGCACGGTGTCGTAGGAGTACGTGCCTCGCGTCACCGGCACGTAGATCTGCAGGCCCGTCGCTCCGCTCGTCTTGGGGAACGCCGTGATGCCCAGCTGATCGAGCAGCACCTTGATGTGTCGGGCGACGACGAGCACGTCCTCGTACGTGTAGGGCTCGAACGGATCGAGGTCGAAGAACAGGTAGTCGGGGTGGCCGACATCGGCGCAGTGGGAGTGCAGGGGGTGGAACTCGATGCATCCGAGGTTCGCGATGTACAACAGCCCCGCGGCGTCGACGATCGTGAGGTAGTCGATCTCGCCGCCCTTCGCCTCCTCGCTGTGCACGACGCACCGGCCGAGCCAGTCCGGCGTGTGCGAGGGAGCCGACTTCTCGTAGAAGAACGGTCCGTCGATGCCGTCCGGCATGCGCTTCATCGTGAGCGGCCGCTCGGTGAGGTGGGGCACGATCAGCGACGCGACGTTGAAGTAGTAGGCGACCAGGTCGCCTTTCGTATACCCCTCGTCCGGCCAGAAGATCTTCGTGAGGTTGGACAGGCGGAGCTCGCGGCCGTCGACTTCGGTCCACCACGCGTCGCCGTCACGGGTTGCCTCGAGAGCGTGCGGCATCTCGACCGTGAAGGCCTCCTTCGAGGTGCGCGCCCGCTTGCGCTTGGCCGACATGGCTTCGATGCTAGCGGGGCAGGCGGTGGGCCGGTCCCCGCGGACCCCCGCCTCGACCGATCGCCTGGAGAAGGAGAGGACGATGGACGACTGGTTGGCGAAGGCCGCGGGCGCGCTCGGGGTCGACGCGCTCGATGACGACACGCAGCGACGCCTGCTCGGCGTGGCGCGAGACGTCGCCCACGGCGTGGAGCGCAAGCTCACGCCCATCGCGACCTATCTGCTGGGCGCAGCCGTCGAGCGCCGCGTCGCGGCGGGTGAGGACCGGGCGTCGGCGCTGGCGTCGGCCGTCGGCGAGCTGGAGCGGGCGATCGACGCCGATCACGGCGGGTAGGACCCGAAAGCGAGTCGGCGACAGAGGATAGACTCTGGGTTTCCGCCCGCCGCGTGGCGGGAACGCGACTCCCTCGGAGGGATTCCCATGCCAAGAGCGATGTGGAAGGGGGCCATCTCGTTCGGCCTCGTGACGATCCCGGTCGCCGTCTACCCGGCGACCGAGGAGAAGACCCTGCGCTTCAACCAGCTGCACGACGAGGACACGGGGCGCATCCGGTACAAGCGCGTGTGCGAGAAGGACGGCGAAGTCGTCGACTACGAGCACATCGTGAAGGGCTACGAGTACGAGAAGGACCGCTACGTCGTCCTCACCGACGAGGACTTCGACGCCGTGCCGATCGAATCGAGCCGGGCGATCGATATCCAGCAGTTCGTCGACCTCGATGAGATCGATCCGATGATGTTCAAGAAGTCCTACTACCTGGCGCCCGACGAGACCGGCGCCAAGGCCTATGCGCTGCTTCGCGAGGCCATGACTCAGGACAACAAGGTCGGCATCGCAAAGGTCAGCTTCCGCGACAAGGAGCATCTCGCGGCCCTGCGGTTCTCGGGCGACGCGTTCGTGCTCGAGACGATGTACTGGCCCGACGAGATCCGCGAGGCCGACCTCGGCGACGTCGACGTGAGCGCCAAGGCGCGCGGACAGGAAGTCGAGATGGCCCGACAGCTGATCGAGAACCTCACGGCCGAGTGGGATCCCACCGAGTTCACCGACGAGTACCGCGAGGCCATGCTGAAGATCGTCGAGGCGAAGATCAACGGCGAGGAGATCGAGGTCGTCGAGGCTGAGCCCACCGCCAAGGTCGTCGATCTGATGGCCGCGTTGAAGGCCAGCGTCGCTGCCGCGAAGAAGGAAGCCGACGAACCCGAAGAGGCCTCTGACAAGAAGCCCGCGGGCAGGAAGTCGTCCGCGAAGAAGTCCACGGCGAAGAAGTCCACCGCCAAGAAGGCGGCCGCGAAGAAGACCCCCGCGCGCAAGAAGGCCGTCGGGGAGTGACGTTCCCCGAGCCGTTCCGGGCTCGCCCGGCGCGGCACGAGGACCTCGACGCATTGGTCGAGTTGCTCGAGGCTCGCGACCTGGTCGACGTGGGCTTCGTCGACCAAGCGCGCGACGAGATCCTGCAGGATTGGGCCGGGTCGTTCGTCGAGCTCGAGCGCGACACGGTCGTGGCGGAGGCCGCCGACGGGTCCATCGCGGCCTATGGTGTCGTGCTGGCGTTCGACCCGGCAGTGCAAGTCGCCGCCATGGGGAGAGTCCACCCAATCCACGCTGGTCGCGGGCTGGGCTCGGCGATCCTCGCCGAGCAGGAACGGCGCGCCGCCGAGCGGCTCGCGACAGGCATCACGTCGCCGTTCCGGTCGAGCACGCCCTCGACCGATGAGGCGGCCCGCAGGCTCTTCACGCATCGCGGCTACCGCCACGTCCGGTCGTCGTGGCTCATGCAACGGTCGTTGCCGGCCGACGATCTGGAGCGGCCCGACCCCGACGGCATCGACTTCCGCTCGGGGAGGGCCGGCGACGAGCCACTGGTCCACGCCGTCCTCATGGAGGCCTTCCGACAGCACTTCGGGTACGAACCGGTGCCGTTCGGCGAGTGGCGCCGCTGGATGCACGAAGCACCCGGGTACGATCCGGGGCTCGCCGTACTGGCCTTCGCAGACGGCGTGCTCGCCGGCGTGTCGGTGAATTTCACTGCGGACGACGGCGCGGGCTGGGTCGGGGACCTCGGGGTCCTTCCCCGGTTCCGCCGCACGGGCATCGCGTCCGCTCTGCTCGTCCGGTCGTTCGCCGCCCTGACCGCGAGTGGGCACCACGAGGTGCGGCTCGGCGTCGACATCGAGAACGAGAGCGGTGCCACCCATCTCTACGAAGGGGCCGGTATGAGGGTGCGCCGTCGCTTCGACACATACGAGAAGCGGCTCACGGGCGCGTAAGCTGATGCCCCCGTCCGGGAGGATCCAGTCGTGAAGCTCGTGACCGCCATCGTGAAGCCGCACCGGGTCGACGAGGTCAAGGAAGCCCTTCGCGACCTCGGGGTGAACGGCCTCACCACGACCGACGTCGAAGGGTTCGGCCGTCAGCGTGGGCACACCGAGGTGTATCGCGGCGCCGAGTACCAGGTCGACTTCGTCCCCAAGGTCAGGCTCGAGGTCCTCGTGTCCGACGGTGAGGCTCAGGGCGTGGTCGACGCGATCGTGAAGGCCGCTCGCACCGGCAAGATCGGCGACGGCAAGCTCTGGATCACCGAGGCCGAGCAGGTGATCCGCATCCGCACCGGCGAGATGGGTCCCGACGCGGTCTGACCGGCGGGCTCGATGATGGAGGCCCCGCTCGCCGAGCCCGTCACGAAGCTGCGCGAGGAGCTCGATGCGCTGGACCGTGCCTACTCGCCCGGTCACCACGGCCTGTGGTCGGCGGCGCGACGCGCGGAGATGTTCGATGCCGCCCTGGTCTCGTTGTTCGAGGCCGCCGATCCCCCCTCCGGGGTCGGGCTCGCGGCCATCGGCGGCTACGGCCGGCGCCGACAACTGCCGCGCTCCGACGTCGACCTGCTGATCGCGCATGACGGCTCCCGCCCCGATGCGGTCGCCGAGCTCACGGAACGGCTCCTGTACCCCCTGTGGGACGCGGGCTTCGAGGTCGGGCAGGCCGTGCGCACGCCGTCGGAGTGCGAGCAGGCCGCCCGCGGGCGCATCGACGCGCTCACGGCGATGCTCGACGTGCACCCCGTCGCGGGCGATCGCTCGGTGGTCGAGCGCTGCGCCGAAGTCGTCCGGTCCCTCGTCGCCCACGACGTGCCGGCGTTCGCCAGGGCGTTGCAGCTCGATGCCGCCGCTCGCGCAGAGCGTTACGGCGTCACCGCTCACCTGCTCGAGCCCGATCTGAAGAGCGGCGCCGGCGGCCTGCGGGATGCGCACGCGGTCCGATGGATCGCTTCGGTCGCGGGTCAGGCCGTGCTTCGGACCGCCGAGCGTGAGGCGCTCGAGGCCGCCGAGGAGTTCCTGACCAGGGTCCGGAGCGCCCTCCAGTTCGAGACGGGCAAGCGGACGGACCGGCTCCCGCTCGACCTGCAGGCTCCCATCGCGCGCGCCTTGGGCTTCACCGACGAGCCGCGCCTGATCGCGGAAGACGGGCTGATGCGGGCCGTGTTCGAGCGCGCGAAGGTGGTCTGGTGGATCTCCGAGAACGTGCTCGGCAGAGCCGAGGCCGGCGCCTCGATGCCCACCGATCCTCCGGCGCCGTTCGACGATGTCGACGGCGCGCTGGATGCTCTGGCCTCGGTCGCCGAACGTGGCCTCCGTCCGGAGGCTCGGCTCCTGGACTCGATCGAGGCCACGCCGGTGGCGTCCCCGATCGAGTGGACCGGCCGAACCCGTAAGGCGTTCCTGCAGCTGCTGCGATCGGGCGAGGCAGGGGTCGCGGCGCTGGATGCGCTCGATCGGCTCGACTTGCTCTCACGGCTGGTGCCTGCGTGGGCCGGGGTACGTTGCCGTCCGCAACGCGATCCGTACCACCGGTTCACGGTGGACACCCACCTCACCGGTGCGCTCGCCGAGATGTGCCGCCTGCTCACGACGCCCGACGTGGACGACCCGCTGACGGCCGGCGCGCTCGCAGGCGTTCCCGACCGAGACGGGCTGCTGCTCGGGGCCCTGTTGCACGACATCGGCAAGACCGGGGAAGGAGGGCACGTGCCGGTGGGCGCCCGCATCGCCGCTGAGACGCTGGATCACATGGGGATCCGCGGGGACTCGCGGGACCTCGCGGCGTTCATGGTCGGGGAGCACCTGCTGTTGCCCGACACCGCGACCCGCAGGGACCTCACCGACGAGAACCTGATCCTCGACGTGGCGGCGCGCATCGGATCACCCGAGCGGTTGGCCGCTCTCGCGCTGTTGGCGAGGGTCGACGCGATCGCGACCGGGCCGGCGGCCTGGACCCCGTGGCGGCAGAGCCTCCTCGGGGAGCTCGTCACGCGCGTGCAGCGCGTGTACGAGCGGGGGCACATGGGCACCGAGCTGGCTCAGCAGCTCACCGACCGGATCGACGCCGTGCGAGGACTGCTCGCGGCGGAGCCCGACGACGCCGTCGAACGGTTCGTGTTCCGCATGCCGCGGAGCTCCTTCCTCTCCGTCGACCCGGCACGGATCGCCACGCACTACCCGACGATCGCACCCGATGTGGGATCGACCGAGGTTCGTGCGGCCGCTCGCCCCGGCGCCAAAGCGGGCACGTACGAGGTGCTCGTCGTCGCCGCCGACCGCCCGGGGCTGCTGTCGTGGATCGCGGGCGCCGTGGCGCTTGCCGGCCTGTCGATCCTGACCGCCCAAGTGTTCACGACCGACGACGGGGTCGCGGTCGACCTGTTCGAGGTCGCGGGGATCTTCGAACCCGAGGTCGACGAGGCGCGATGGCGGGAGTTCCGGGGCGTCCTGCGGAAGGCGGTCGAGGGGCGCCTTTCCCTGGATCATCGCGTCGCGGACAAGCGTGCCCGGTATCCGGTGCCTCGCTCCGAGGCGCTGGTCACCGTCGTCGTCGACAATGACGCGTCGGACTACTCGACCGTGATCGAGGTGGGCGCCCCCGACCGTATCGGCGTGCTCTACGACATCACGAGCGCGCTCGCGGGCCTGATGCTCGACGTGCACCTGGCGAAGGTCGTCACCTACACCGGCCGGGTCGTCGACGCCTTCTACGTGCGAGACGCCCTCGGCCGCAAGGTCGTCGAGGACGCACAGGTCGACGAGATCGAGGCGGCCGTGCTGGAACGGTTGCGCTCCTGATGTCCATGGGCGGCCCTTCCGGAGTGCTGGCACCCCGCTGACCCGTAGT
>JBEVGU010000139.1:0-32879 GCA_040511595.1 Actinomycetota bacterium
ATCCTGCTGACCGAGCGTGAGCAGATCGTCGTACATCAGGCCCGACAGGAAGGCCTCGGCGGTGTCGATCTGCTTGAACGGGTTCGCCGAGTTGAGGTCGAACGTCACGCCGACCGTGAACGTGACGGGTTCCTCCTCCGACGTTGGGCTCTGCGCCGTCGCCGCACTTGCGACCGACATCGCGATGATCGCCCCGACGGCGCACGCCGCCATCGCCTTCCGGCTCTCGAACATACGCACCCCTCTCGACTGCGGACCGTGCCTTTCGGGGGTCCGGGGTGGGCTGATGATACGGGTGTGGCATCTCCTGCGGAAGGCAGGTTCGCGCGTCGCGGTCGACCCGTAGTCGGGTCGGTGCGGCGCCCCCGCCCGGGGGCGGATCCTCGTCGCCCGAGGCGCATACAATCCGCGGCATGACGGACCCGAGGCGTTCGCTGCCCTCGGTCGACTCGCTCATGCGCTCGGAGCCCGGCCGGCGAGCGGCGAAGACGGTCAGCCGTCCGCTGTTGAAGCGAACGGTCACTGGCGTGCTCGAAGGGCTCCGCGCCGAGAGCGTCGACGGGTCGGAACGGCCGGCCGACGACGAGATCCTGGCCCGGGCGATCGGACAGGCCTCACGCATCGCGACGGGCCTCGGCCCGGTGATCAACGCGACCGGCGTGATCCTGCACACCAACCTCGGGCGGGCGCCCCTTCCCGAACGCGCGATCAAAGCTGCAGCCCGCGCCGCTCGCGGCTACAGCGACCTGGAGGTCGACCGGGAGACCGGGATGCGAGGGAGGCGATCCTCCCGAGCCGAGGCGATGGTGATCGCCCTCACGGGCGCGGACGACGCCCTCGTCGTGAACAACTGCGCCGCCGCCCTGATGCTCGGCCTCGCGGCGCTCGCCAAGGGCAAGCAGGTGCTCGTCTCCCGCGGCGAGCTGATCGAGATCGGCGGGGAGTTCCGCATCCCCGACATCATGGCCGCGTCCGGGGCGAAGCTGGTCGAGGTGGGCACGACCAATCGCACCCGTCTCGGTGACTACCGGACCGCCTTCACCGACCGGGTCGGGGCCGTGCTCAAGGTGCATCCGTCGAACTACCGGGTCGTCGGATTCACGGCCTCGACACCGGCGCCGGACCTAGCGCGACTCGCACACCGGTCCGGCGTGCCGTTCCTCTACGACATCGGGTCGGGGCTGCTCCGGAGCGGCAGCCCGATGCCGGCCGACGAGCCGACGGTGTCCGCCGCCCTCGCCGACGGCGCCGACCTCGTGACGTTCTCGGGCGACAAGCTGCTCGGGGGACCGCAGGCGGGGGTCGTCGTGGGTCGCCCCGATCTCGTCGCGAAGCTCCGTCGCCATCCGATCGCCCGGGCGGTGCGTGTCGACAAGATGCAGGTCGCCGCGCTCGAGCAGGTGCTCGCGATGACCGCCAGAGGTGAGGACGACCGGGTCCCCGTGACTCGGATGCTGCGCGAAGCGCCGGAGACGGTGCGCACACGCGCACAGCTCCTGAGCGAGACGATCGGGGGCGACCTCGAGCACGCGCACGTGCATCGGTGCGAGTCGGTGGTCGGCGGCGGGTCGATGCCCGGCGCCGGTCTGGCGTCGTGGGGCGTGCGGGTGACGGTGGCAGATCCGAACCTCTTCGCGGCGCGCCTTCGGACGGGCAGCCCCAGCGTCTTCTGCCGCATCGAGCGCGATCACGTGCTGCTGGACCTGCGCACCGTCGCCGACGACGAGGTCGGCGATCTCGCTCGCGCGGTCCAGTACGCCCTCGAAGGTGACGACCTCGACGACGAGGCCTGACGTGCAGGCGGACGTGCCCGGGGACCAGCCCGCGACGGTGAGTGGCGGCCGGTCGTCGCACCGCGTTGTCGCGACCGCCGGCCACGTCGATCACGGCAAGTCGTCGTTGATCGTGCGGCTCACGGGCATCGACCCCGACCGGTGGGACGAGGAGAAGCGCCGGGGGCTCACGATCGACCTCGGCTACGCCTGGTGCGAGCTCCCGAGCGGCCGGGAGGTCGGCTTCGTCGACGTGCCCGGCCACCAGCGGTTCATCCGCAACATGCTCGCCGGGGTCGGCCCGGCGCCGCTCGTCATGTTCGTCGTCGCGGCCGACGAAGGGTGGAAACCGCAGTCCGAGGAGCATCTCGAGATCCTCGACGTGCTGGGCGTGGCGGGCGGCATCGTCGCGCTCACCAAGCGCGACCTGGTGGACGACGAAACCCTCGCGATCGCCGAGGAGGAGATCCGGGAGCGACTGGAGGGGACCACGCTCGCCGACATGCCCATCGTGCCGGTGTCGTCGGTCACCGGCCTGGGTCTCGGCGAGCTCCGCGACGCGCTGGACGCGATGCTCGCCGCAGCTCCGTCACCACCCAGCGGTGCGCCGAGGCTGTTCGTCGACCGGGTGTTCTCGATCAAGGGCGCCGGCACCGTGGCGACCGGCACGCTCGCCGGCGACTGCATGGCCGTCGGCGACGAGCTCGCGATCGAGCCGGGCGATCGCCGGGCGCGCGTTCGTTCGCTGCAGACCCACCGACAGACCGAGGATCGAGCGTGCCCGGTCAGCCGGGTCGCCGCCAACCTCGCCGGCGTCGATCGCAGCGATCTCGAGCGCGGCGACGTGCTCTCTCGCCCGGGCGCCTGGTCACCGACCTCGACATTCGACGTCGAGCTGCGGCCGGTGCGGGGCGTCACGAAGCCCCTCACCTCCCGCGGCGCCTTCAAGGCATACGCCGGCGCCGCCGAGGCCGACGCACGGGTGCGATTCCTCGGCCGGAACCGTCTCGAGCCAGGAGGGGCATCGTTCGCCCGCCTCCGAACGTCGAAGCCGCTGGTCCTCGCCGTCGGCGACCGTGTCGTGCTCCGCGACGCCGGACGCCGCGAAACGGTCGCCGGCGGGGTCGTGCTCGACCTCGCGCCGGGCCGGGCGCGCGACGCCCCCGAGCGGCTCGCCGCTCGCGCCGCCGCGTCTCCCGACGGGCTGCCCGCGCTCCTCCTCCACGAACGAGGAGCCGTGGCGGCGGCGCAGGTGCCACGGCTCGTGGGGATCGGGGCGGACCCGGCCACGGTCGAGGGTGGGTGGGCGATCGACCCGGACCTCCTCGCGAGGGTCGACCGGGCGCTCACGGACGAGCTCGCGGCCTTCCACGCGCGGGAGCCCCTGGCCCCCGGAGCCCCGATCGGTGACGTGCGATCGCTCGTCGCCCGCGCGCTGCGGGACGCGGGGGCACCCACCGACCGAACGCTCCTCGACGCGATGATCGACGCCGTCGCGGCGAGCGGAGCGGTGGAGCGTTCGTCCACGACGGTCCGGCTGGCCGGCCATCGCGTGGCACTCGATGAGCACGACCCCGACGTCCACCGGCTCCTGGCCGCGATCGGGGGCGAGCACGAGGCCGCGCCGCCCACGGTGGCCGAGCTCGAACGGTCCGGGGTAGGGCGCGACGTGGTCGAGGCCGCCACGGATGCCGGCCTCGTGGCGCGCATCTCGAGCGACCTCGTCGTCACGCCCGAACTCATCGCCCGCGCCGAGGCGCTCGTACGGGCCGCGCCCGGCGGTATCACGGTGAGTGCCTTCCGCGAAGCCCTGGGCACGAGCAGGAAGTACGCGTTGCCGCTGCTGGAGCACTTCGATCGCACCGGGGTCAGCCGGCGCGACGGCGACCTCAGGTTCCCTCGCTGAAGGGCCCGCCGTCAGGCGAGCACGGCGGTGGCCGCGACCTCGACCGACGCGCCGAGCGGCAGGGAGGACATGCCCACCGCCGCCCGAGCATGACGTCCCCCCTCCCCCAGCACGTCAACCAGCAGGTCACTGGCGCCGTTGGCGACCTGCGGGTGATCGACGAAGTCGGGAGCGGAGGCCACGTACACCGTCACCTGGGCGATGCCGGCGAGCGGCTCGAACGACCCGAGGGCATCGCGCAGGACCGAGAGCACCTGCAGGGCCGCCAGGCGGGCGCCCCTGGCGGCTTCCTCGACGGTGACCGGGGTGGCCGGATCGCCCAGACGCCCCGCGAATCCGACGGCGCCGTCGACGAACGGGACCTGCCCGGCGACGTAGGCGATCGTGCCGGCGACGCGGACGGGGATGTAGGAGGCGACGGGGAGCGGCGCAGGCGGCAGCTCGAGGCCGAGCTCGGCTATACGGTCGAGGATCCGCCGGTCGTCCATCGGCGCATCCTCGCACGCCCTGGGGATGGAAGCGACCGGGATCGGCTCCCGATGGTGGTTGAGGCGCGGGCCGGGCCTCCCATCAGCTGGCCACACGCGCGCGCTCGCGCAACAGGCGGCGACGCTCCATCTCGTTCAGGCCGCCCCAGATCCCGTGGCCCTCGTTGGAGGCGAGGGCGTACTCGAGGCATTGGTCACGCACCGGGCACCTCGCGCAGAACGACTTCGCGACGGCTTCACGAGCGTTCTTCTCGGATCGGCGCTCGAAGTAGTTCGGGGCGAAGAAATAGGCCGCGTCCTGGCCTCGACAGGCGGCGGAGTGCTGCCAACCTTCCTCGACGTTCCACATCTCATCTGGTTGTTCGGACGCACCGGAGGGAGCGGATTGCCCACGGACGGGAACGCCCGCAACATCACCGGAATGCGACACGGATCGCGGGTCGGGCTCGAGCCGGTCAGGCGCCCTCCGAGGCACCGGCTGTGGCCCCTTCGGGCTCGGCTCCGGGCTCGGCCTCGACGCGGAGGACGAGACCTTCGACGCCGCGGACCCTGACCGTGGTGCCGGGGGGGATGGGATCGCCCGCGACGCGTCCGCGCCACATCGCGCCCTTCACGTAGACCGGCCCCTCGGGCGCGAGCTTGCCACGGGCCTCGCCGGTCAGACCGATGAGCCCCTGCTGGGTGTTCACGATGCGGTCGCGCGACTGGAGCGCGACCGTGAGCGCGAAGCCGTAGTACAGCAGGCTTGCCACCACGGCGCCGGCGATCAGCCAGGGCGAGATGCGGATCGCGTCGGCGACCCCCGACCAGGCGAGCACCGATCCCGCGCCGAACGCCACGAGGCCGGCGGCCGTGAGGAGCCCGAGGTTGCGCATGCGCACGTCGAGGCAGAGCAGCACGATGCCGCCGAGCAGCAGCGCCATGCCGACCCAGGACGTCGGCGGTGACACCCAGAGCCCGTAGCCGGCCAGGCCCAGCATGCCCACACCGGCGAACCCAGCGAACCCGAACCCCGGTTGGGTGATCTCGAACGCCAGGGCCCCGAGCCCGAGCACGAGCAGGAAGTACACCATCGACGGCGTGGCCACTCCGTGCGCCACGCGTTGGATCGGGCCCATGTTGTCGAAGCGGATCTCGACCGTGCCCCCGCCGGTCTCGGCCTCGCTCGTCGCGATGCGTGTCTCGAGCGTGACGGCACCCGGCGGGGTCTGTACGGTGCGGCCGTCGACCTCGTTCAGGAACCCGGTCACCGACGTGGCCGCCACGGACGCGATGCCGAGCTCGATCGCGTCGCCGGCGGGCAGCGGACGGTCGTCGAGCCCGATCTCGGTCTCCTTCCCACGCTCGTCGAGCCAGCCCTGGATCGTCGCCTCCAGCCCGGGCGGAGACTCGTCGGGGTGCAGCAGATCGATCGGGCGCAGCGGCCCGGTCTGGGATCCGGGCGCGACCCCCGCGAGCGACGAGGCGTACATGAGCAGCAGCCCGGCGCCGCTCGCCTTCGCGGGCGTCGGACCCACCCAGGCGAGAACCGGCACGTCGAGGTCGGCGACGCGCTGGGCGAGCGCGACGCCGTCCTGACCGAGGGTGCCGGAGGTGTCGAGCTGCAACACGACGATGGCTCCGTCGCGCTCGGCCCGCGTCAGCCGACCGTCGAGGTAGCCGAGCATCGGGCGATCGATCGCCCCGTCCACGCGCAGTACCACGATCGGCGTCGCGTCGGCTGCCGAAGCCGGCGCTCCGGCCCACGCCAGGGCCACGAGCACGACGGAACACACGGCAACTCGACGCATGTTCTCCATCGTACCCGCAGGCAGCGGGGCGTATCCTTGGCGAAACCCCATGCCTTCCAACACCGTTCCCCGCCGTCCGGACCCACGGCCCATCTCCGACCGGCCGGCGTTCAAGCCGCTCGCGTTGTTGCTGCTCGTGCCGGTCATCCTGCTGGCGAGCGGCCTGCTCGCGTTCGTGATCGCGCCGCCGTTCGTCGGCGTCGCGCTCGGCGTGATGCGGGTCGACACCAAGCTGTCGACGCTCGGCGCGGACTTCACCCGCATTCCGAGGTTCCCGGAACGATCGACGATCTACGCGAACGACGGGGAGACCGAGCTCGCGACCGTGTACCTCGACAACCGCGAGCTGATCCGGCTGAAGGACGTGAGCACGGTCGCCCAGAAGGCCGTCCTCGCGATCGAGGACTCGGACTTCTACGAGCACGGCGCCCTCGACTGGAGCTCCATGGTGCGCGCCATGATCGAGAACGCGAAGGCAGGCGACGTGGTGCAGGGCGGTTCCACGATCACCCAGCAGCTCGTGGGCGCGACCCTGGGCCTCAATCAGTTCGACCAGAGCTTCGAGGGCAAGTTCCAGGAGCTCGCGCTCGCGATCCGGGTCGAGGAGAAGTACACGAAGCCCGAGATCCTCGAGCTGTACCTGAACCAGGTCTACTTCGGCAACGGCGTCTACGGCATCGGCACGGCGGCCGAGTTCTACTTCCAGAAACCTGCCCGCCGGCTCACGCTGACCGAAGGAGCCACGCTCGCCGGCATGATCAGGGTGCCCGAGTACTACGACCCGATCGACCACCCGAAGAAGGCCGTGATCCGCCGCAACGAGGTCCTCGTCCGCATGGGCGCTCTCGGTCCGGACTCGCCGGTGGGCATCTCCTCGATCCGGGAGGAACGGGCGAAGGCGCGGCCGCTCGGACTGCCGGAGGGCGTCGGCAGGATCTCCCAGAAGCACCAGCCCTTCTTCGTGCGCTACATGATCCAGCAGGTGCTCGAGAACGCGAGCGGACAGTTCGACGCGCTCGGGCGCAGCGTCAAGGCCCGCAAGCGTACGCTCTTCGAGGGCGGGCTGAAGATCACGACCACCGTCGATCCGTCGTGGCAGGAGTACGCGCAACAGGCGGCGGACCAGCCGTACTCGGTGGGCCTGCCCTCGAACGGAAAGGCGCACCCCGACACCTCGATCGTCACGGTCGACACGAGGACGGGCGCGATCCGCACGATGCTGTCGGGCAAGAACTTCCGGCGTGACGAACTGGCCCTGGCGACCGATCCCCACCCCACGGGATCGGCCTTCAAGCCATTCGTGCTCGCCGCCGCGTTCGAGCAAGGGGTGCCGCCGACCCAGACCTACTCGAGCACCTCGCCCTTCTGCAGCCCGCTCTGGCAGGACGAGGACGGCTGCGTCTCGAACGCCGAGGGCAGTGGGAAGGGCAGGGTCGACCTGTGGACCGCCACGGAGGACTCGATCAACGTCGTGTTCGCGCAACTGATCCTCGACATCGGTCCCGAGACGGTGCCCCCGGTGGCGTCGAAGATGGGCGTCACGAACGACCTGCCGCCCGTGGCGTCGCTTGCCACGGGCTCGGCCGAGGTATCGCCCCTCGACATGTCGGTGGGGTTCGCGACGCTCGCCAACGGCGGCGTGCACTGCACCCCGTACACGATCGAGACCATCGTGCGCGACGGGAAGCCCGTATACGAGCACGAACCCGACTGCGAGCGGGTGCTGCGTCCCGACATCGCCCACCTGATCTCCGCCATGTTGCAGCGCGTCCCGGTGAGCGGCACCGCCGCGAGCGCGTTCAGCCTGGGGTGGGGACCGTGGCCGTTGGCCGGGAAGACGGGCACGGGGGACCTCAACAAGGCCGTCTGGTTCTGCGGGTACACGAGGCAGCTCGCGACCGCCGTCTGGGTCGGGTCGAACGGGAACCCGTACTCGCTCGGCTCGGTGTTCGGGGGCACCGTCGCGGCGCCCATCTGGCGGGCGTACATGATCCGCGTGATGCAGGGCCAGCCCGCGCTGGGGTTCCCCGAGCCGCCGCCGCCGCCCACGGCCACGGTGCCCGACGTGACTGGTCTCGACCGCGAAGCCGCCGTGGCGCAGCTCGATGCGGCCGGCTTCAACGCCGCCGTGACCGAGGTCGAGTCCCTCGAGCCCGCGGGCATCGTCGTCAGGCAGATCCCGGCCGGTGGCTCGACCGCCGACCTCGGCATCACCGTCCGGCTCGAGGTGAGCAACGGCAAGCCGCCGAGGACCACCGTGCCCAACGTGATCGGCATGTCCGAGGATGCCGCGAGATCCGCGATCGAGGACGCGGGCTTCGTCGTGGACATCGCCTTCCAGCAGGTCGAGGACAAGGACAAGGACGGGACGGTGCTGCGCCAGGACCCGCCCGGCGATACCCCCGCCGCCGAGGGTTCGACCGTCAGGATCGTGGTGGGCAGGAAGGGCGGCTAGCCGCCGAGCCGAGCTCGCACCTTCGCCTGCACGAGCGAGCCGTCGATCTGCCCCTTGGCCGTACCCATGACCTTGCCCATGACCCTGCCCACCTCCTGCATCGAGCTCGCGCCGGTCTCCGCGATCGCCTGCTCCACGAGCGCGTCGACCGCCTCGTCGCTGAGCTGCTCGGGTGCGTAGACCTCGATCACCGCTCGCTCGGCCTCTTCCTTCGCGGCGAGCTCCGAGCGTCCGGCCCGCTCGAACGCCTCGATCGACTCGGTCCGCTTCTTGACCTGGCTGCCCGCCACCGCACGCACCTCGTCGTTCGAGAGCTCGTGGCCGAGCTCGTCTTCCTTGTATCGGATGGCCGAGATCAGCATGCGCAGCGCTCCCCGCGGGACCTCGTCGCGCGCCTTCATCGCTGCGGTCATGCGTTCGTGGATCTCCGTCTTCAGCGAAGACTCGGTCACTAGACTCCCCTCGTGCTTCCCCGATCGCTGGCCGTCGGACTGGGCGTCGTCGTGGCGCTCGGCGTGGCGTGCGTCGCCTACGGGGTGGCGATCGAGCGCCGTTGGTATCGGTTGGTCCGGCACCGGCTCGACATCCTACCGGCGCAGGGACGCGAGACCCTCACGGTCCTCCATCTGAGCGACCTGCACTTCACGCGTCGCGACCAGCGCAAGGCGCGGTTCCTGGCTGGGCTTCCGCAGGCCGACGTCACGGTCGTGACCGGCGACTTCCTCGCCGAGCCGGAAGCCGTGGAGACCGTCGTGGCGGCGGTGAACGCGAACCGGGGGCGACTGGCCTCGTGGTTCGTGCTCGGCTCCAACGACTACTTCTCGCCGCGGCCCCTCAACTACCTCGCATACTTCCGCAAGCGGCGGAAGCGTCGCCGTGCCCGGACGGGCAGATCCGCCGAGCTCGTCGAGAGGCTGAAGGCCGCCGGCTGGCAGGACCTCACGAACGTGCGTGCGGACGTCGACCTCGACGGGCTGCCCGTGGAGCTGCTGGGTCTCGACGATGCCCACATCCACTGGCACGACCTCCGTGTCGCCCCCCGGCGAGCGCCCGACCGGTTCGGCATCGCGGTGATGCACTCGCCCGATTCCGCGCCCGAAGCCGCGGCGTTGGGATACCGGTTCATGGTCGCCGGCCACACGCACGGGGGCCAGGTGTGCATGCCGGTGGTCGGCGCCCTCGTGACCAACTGCTCGATGCCTCGACGGCTGGCGCGCGGCCTGATGCGCATGGGCGACGCGGTCCTGCACATCTCGCCTGGGCTCGGCACGAGCAAGTTCGCGCCCTTCCGGTTCGCCTGCCGGCCCGAGGCGACCCTGCTGGAGCTCCGGCGAGTCGCTACACTCGCAGGTGCTCGGGACGTGGCGCAGCTTGGTAGCGCGCAGCGTTCGGGACGCTGAGGTCGCGGGTTCAAATCCCGCCGTCCCGACCAGCACACCACGAGGGCGGGTCGCGTCTGGCGGCCCGCCCTCCGTCGTTCCCGGGGCCGGCCGACCGCCCTCCGTCGTTCCCGGGGCCGGCCGACCGCCGCGAGCTCGGCGCCGATTTCGGTTCCTTGCTCTCCCCGAGGCCGGCCGGGCTCCGAGGCAAAAACGGTTCGCCCTACCGAGACCGAGGTTTGACGACCTCGGTCCTGGCGGGTAGCCTCCTGTCCGTGGCTCCGGAGAACCGGAGCCTTTTCGTTTGTCCACGACCCCACGGGAGACGATGAGCGGTAGCCCGAAGCGACTCACACGGCTCGCGGTAGCCGTCGTGCTCGTCGTCCCCACCCTCCTCGCCGGAGTCAGCACCGCCCCCTCGGTCGCAGCACCCACCAAGGCCGAGGTCGACGCCGCCAAGGCCAAGCTCCAGGATGTGAGCCACGACCTCGAGGTCGCGATCGAGCAGTACAACGAGGCTCGGGTTCGGCTGCAGGGCGTGCAGGACAAGCTCGCCGACGCGCTCGACGACAAGGAAGCCGCCGAGGCCGTCGCGGCCGAGGCGATGGGCCAGCTCGAGGACCGGGCGGTCGAGGCGTACACGGGAGCCGGCTCGCAGATGGATGTGCTGCTCGGGGCGGACGACCTCTCCGAGTTCAGCGACCGCCTCGAGTTCATGGGCGCGCTCGCGCAGAACGACGCCGACATCGCGACGCGGGCCGAGAACGCGCAGCAGCAGGCCGAGTGGGCGGCCCAGCGGTACGCCGACACGATCGAGGAGAAGAAGGCCGAGCTCGATCAGATGGCCGCCGAGCGCTCCGACATCCAGTCGATGCTCGACCAGCAGCGCTCCTTGTACGAGCAGCTGAACCGCGACTACCAGGACTATCTCGAGCAGCAGCGGGCGGCGGCCGCAGCGGCCGCGGCCGCCGAATCCACGGCAGCCGGGAACACCGGCACCAGCGGCGGCAGCACCGGAGGCACCACGACCGGCGGTGGAGGCGTCTTCACCCCGCCGCCCGACGCCAGCGCGGCCGGCATCGCGATCGCGGCCGCCCAGTCCGTGCTCGGCGCCTCCTATGTGTGGGGCAGCGCAGGCCCCGACACGTTCGACTGCTCGGGCCTGACCAGCTGGGCCTACGCGCAGGCCGGGGTGTACCTGCCCCATTCCTCCGCCGCACAGGCCGCGTCTTTTCCCGAGGTCTCGTACAGCTCGGCGCAGCCGGGTGACCTGCTGTTCTTCTACTCGCCTGTCAGCCACGTCGCCCTGTACCTGGGTGGCGGCATGATGATCCACGCGCGGAACCCGGGCCCCGGCGGACAGGTGCAGATCGGGTCCGTCGGCGGCTACGGCACTCCGGTTGTCAAGGTCACCCGGCCCACCTAGCCGCCCCACGAGCCAGCGCGTCCCGGCGAGTCCTTCCCACCGCTAGGCTCCGCGAGGTGGACGCGACCGCCGCTCCCGTCGACGAGCTCGATCTGATCGAGCGACTCCGTGCCGGTGACGAGGACGCGTTCATGTCGCTGGTCGATCGACTGCAGCCGGCGATGCTGCGTGTCGCCCGCATGTACGTACAGTCGCAGGCCGTCGCCGAGGACGTGGTGCAGGAAGCCTGGATCGGCGTGCTGCAGGGCATCCAGCGGTTCGAGGGGCGATCGTCGCTCCGGACCTGGATCCTGCGCATCGTCTCCAACATCGCGAAGACCAAGGGACGGCGGGAGTCCCGCAGCGTGCCGTTCGCCTCCCTCGTCGGCGACGACGTCGACGCCCCGCCCTTCGACCCCGACCGGTTCCTCGGTCCCGGCCAGGAGTGGTCGGGCCATTGGTCGACGGTGCCCGGGGAGTGGCTCGGGCTTCCCGAGGACCGGCTGGTGGCCGCGGAGACCCTCGCGGTGGTCCGGCGCGCGATCGAGACCCTGCCACCGATGCAGGCGGAGGTGATCAGGCTGCGAGACGTGGCCGGATGGTCTTCCGAAGAGGTGCGTAACGCCCTGGACCTCACCGAGACCAACCAGCGGGTGCTGTTGCACCGGGCCCGCGCCAAGGTGCGCCGAGCCCTGGAGCCCGAGTTCACGATCGAGGCACGGACATGAGCGAGCCGGACGACGACCTGACCTGCCGTGAGGTGGTCGAGCGCTTCACCGAGTACCTCGACGGCGCGTCGACCGCCGGCGGGCGCGAGCGCATCGAGCGCCACCTCGCCGAGTGCCTCGGGTGCACGAGGGTGCTCGCGCAGTTCCGAACGACGATCGAGATCACCGGAAAGCTCCCCGAGGACCCGGTCCCGCGTGACCAGCGCGAGGCGACGCGTCACTTCTTCCTTCGGTGGAGGGAAACGGCGAGCGGTCGCTCATAGCGATGTCGCCGGGGCATCGGCCGGACCGGCAGCACCTCGATCCGGCCGGCTATCCCTCGGACAGCAGGGCCTCCAGGTCGGCCAGGCGCAGCTTCGCCTGCTGTGCGAGCTGCTCGTTGCCGATCGCCTCGGCTTCCCGCTGGGCCTCGCCGAGCAGGTCGGCCGCCTGCCGCGCCCGAGCGTCTCCCTTCCCGGCGGTGGCGTACTTCAGCCGCTCGTCGGCCTTCACGATCAGCTGGAAGATCTCATCCGGTTCCATGGCGCGCTCCCTTCGCCTGCGGCCGTCCACCCCTCCGTCCGTCGTGCAGGCACCCAGCGGGGGGAACATCCGAACCGTACCGCGAGTCCACTCGATCGGGGCAGCCACCGTTGTCACGTCGGCGCGTCACGCGAGACCGGCCTGGGGGCATGTGGCTGTGAACGTCCGACGAACGGCGCGGGAACGTTCCCCTCGGGCCGTTCCCCTTTCCCGCGCCGTCGTCGGACACTGGACGGGACGACACCACCGGGGAGGTGAGCCAGGCGTGCGGACCGAGCTCGAGAGCAGCGAGGACGAGGCACGACGCACGATCGTGCGCGCCCTGAACCGCGACCCCTACGACGTGTGGACACGGGACAGCCTCGCCACCTCGCTCGGCCTCTCGGCGGGGCTCACGGGCAAGGTGCTGGCGCAGCTCGCCGACGCCGGCATGGTGCATCGGCTCGGCGACGCACGTGACGGATATACGGTCGCCGGCGGCGACGACTGAGGATCCGTCCTCCTGCTCGGGCGGTCTAGTCGCTGGAGCCCCCCACCAGCGAGGCGAGCGTCTCCGCTTCCGCCTCGGTCGACGACCGATCCGCCAGGCGGTCGAGCCACCCGCTCGGCAGGGCCGAGGCGCCGTGCAGGGCACCCAGCAGCGCGCCCGTGACCGCGCCGTTCGTGTCGGCATCGCCGCCGAGCGCGATCACGTCTCGCAAGCCGGCTTCGAAGGGCCGGCCCTCGCCCGCGCTCCGCAGCGCGACGCCGGCCGTGAAGAAGACGAACCCCTGGTCGGGGCCGTCGATCGGACGTTCGACACCCGCCGCACCCACCAGGTGCTCGAGCTCCTCGGCGCCCTCGCGCCCGGTGACCGCAGCGAGCGCGTCCAGGACGGCACGTTCGGGTTCTTCACCGCACACGAGGGCGGCGGCCACGAGGGTCACGGCCAGGCATGCCGTGACGCACCGTTCGTCGGCGTGGGTGATCGCGCTCAACGCTGGCGCGGCGGCGCCGAGGTCGTCGGGTCTCGTGGCGTATGCGAGGCCGAGCGGCACGCAGTACATGACGCTGCCGTTGCCCGCGCTCACCTCGGGGCCCCAGCGCGCGAGGTAGTCGCGCGCCGGGTCGGGCTCGCCGTCGCGCCACCCCGACAGCACGCGACGGGTGATCGTGCCGACGTCGGGCGGTGAGGCCGCGAACCACTCGAGGTGGCGCCGGAGCACGTCGGCGGTGTCGAGGTCGCCCCCGGTCGCGATCAGGCTCGTCCAGAGGTTGCGAGCCATGGCGGTGTCGTCGGTGGTCGAGCCGGGAGGCAGCCCCATCCACGACCGCTGGAACGCGGGCAGTGGGTCGGGCACGTCGGCGGCGCGCCGGAACTCGAACGGCGCCCCGAGCGCATCGCCCAGCGCGAGTCCCAGGATGCCGCCGACGATGCGGTCGAGCGCCGCTTCCACGGACGGCATCTTCGCAGGTCGGCTGGTACATTCTCTGGGCACGTCAGGGCACGAGTTCTCGCAGCGCGCCTGTCGCACTCGGCGACGTCTTCACGGTCAGGGGCCCCGACCCAGCCCACGCGCCCTGGCCAGCGGGAACACCCGATGAGGGCTGGAGGAACCCGGAGACCATGGACAAGATCGGACCCAAGCATCGCACGTGCCGACGGGTCGGCGAGCCGCTCTGCGGCCGCCCGAACTGCCCGTCGAACAAGCGTCCCTACCCGCCCGGCCAACACGGCCGGGGGCGCAAGCGCATCTCCGAGTACCAGACCCGCCTCGTCGAGAAGCAGAAGCTCCGGGCGATCTACGGCGTCAGCGAGAGCCAGATGCGCCGGTACTACGACCAGGCGACCGCGAGTCGAGGGGTCACCGGCGAGGAGCTGATCCGCCGGCTCGAGACCCGACTCGACACCGTCGTGCTGCGGCTCGGCTTCGCCCTCACGACGCGCCAGGCACGCCAGCTGGTCTCCCACGGCCACGTGCTGCTGGACGGCAAGCGGGTGAACGTCCCGAGCGCGCGGGTGAAGCCCGAGCAGGCGATCGAGATCTCGGGCAAGGCGAGGAACTTCGTCGCCGTGCGTGAGGCCCTCGAGATCACACCCGACCCCCCGCCGTACCTGTACCGCAACAAGGAGCAGGTGCAGGGGACCCTCTCCCGTGAGCCCGAACGCGACGAGGTCCCGCTGCCCGTCGCCGTCGAAGAGCGCTTGATCGTCGAGTACTACTCCTAGCGTCGCACCGGCGTGAGCGACACGGCGCAGAGCCTCGCGATCGACCTGGGCGGCACGAACACGCGCGTCGCGCTCATCGCGCCCGACGGCACCATCACCGCGCACGACGTGGAACCCACGGCCCGTCAGGATCAGCATCCCGACGAGCTGATCGGGCACATCCGCCGCGTGGCGAACGGCAGCAACGTCCATCACGCGGTGGTGGGCGTGCCGGGACGGGTCGACCACGCCGGTGGCAAGCTCGAGTTCGCGCCGAACCTGCCGCCGACCTGGGTCGAGCGCCTGACCGAGGCGTGGCTCGCCGAGGCGACCGGTCTGCCGATCGCGCTGGCGAACGACGCCGACCTCGCCACCGTGGGCGAACACCGCTTCGGCGCCGGGCGCGGCGTCGACGACATGGTGTACGTGACGATCTCGACCGGCATCGGCGGCGGGGCCATCATCGGCGGACGTCTCGTGCGAGGCCGTCGATCGATGGTCGAGATCGGTCACACGACGATCGATCGCCACGACCGGGGCCCCGGACGCACGCTGGAGGGCGCGGCCAGCGGCACCGCCCTGGGTCGATCGGCGGAGTTCGCCGGCCTCGATGCTCGCGGACCCGCCCTCGTCGAGCTGGTGAAGAACGGCGATTCGACGGCCCTGTCGGTCTGGCACGACGTGAGCGAGGCCGCCGGCTTCGGTGTGGCGAACCTGGCGCACCTGTTCTCCCCGCAGCTCATCGTGGTCGGGGGCGGGCTGGGCCTCGTGGGAGACCTGCTCTACGAGCCGATGCGCGCCGCCGTGGCGACCTACGGGCCGCAGGCGCTACCGGATCCGATCCGGATCGAGGGCGCCTCGCTCGGGGACGACGCGGGCCTGATCGGCGCTGCCGGCTGGCTGGCGGCGATCGGATGACGGCTCGCACGCGCGCCGCACCAGGGAGCGAGGAGCGATGACGCTTCGAGCACCGAGCCCCCAGGCCATCGTGGTGTTCGGTGCGAGCGGCGATCTCGCGACCAAGAAGATCATCCCGGCCCTGTACAACCTGGCGGTGCGGGGGATGCTCCCCGCGTCGTATTGCGTGATCGGGTTCGCGATGAGCGACTGGGACGACGACGAGTTCCGGTCGCACGCGCGGGCATCGATCGAGGCGCATTCGCGCACGCGCCTCGACGAGGCCGTATGGAAGCCGTTCGCCGCCTCGCTCTCGTTCATCTCGGGCACCGCCGAGGACGAGGAGGCGCTGGGCAGGCTGCGACGCTCGCTCGAGGAGGTCGATGACGACCTGGGAACCGAGGGCGCGAGGCTCTACTACCTCGCCGTGCCGCCGCAGGCGTTCCCGACGATCGTCGAAAGCCTCGCCGCCATCGGGGCCAACACCGCCAACTCCCGCATCGTCGTCGAGAAGCCCTTCGGGCACTCGCTCGACTCGGCGAAGGCGCTCACGGCCGCGATCCACACAGCCTTCGACGAGTCGCAGGTGTTCCGCATCGATCACTACCTGGGCAAGGAGACGGTGCAGAACCTGGTCGTGTTCCGGTTCGCGAACTCGATCTGGGAGCGCGTGTGGAACCGCGACGCGGTCGACCACGTGCAGCTCACGGTCGCGGAGTCGGTCGGCGTCGGGGGACGCGCCGGGTACTACGAACGAGCGGGAGCGATCCGCGACCTGCTGCAGAACCACATGTTCCAGATGACCGCGTTCCTCGCGATGGAACCGCCTCGCGCGCTGGAGGACGAGGCCTTCCGCAACGAAACGATGAAGCTGCTCCAGGCGATGCGCCCGATCGATCCGGCCGATGTGGTTCGCGGTCAATACGACGGCTACCGGCGCGAAGAGGGGGTCGATCCCGAGAGCCAGACCGAGACGTTCGTTGCGGCGAGGCTCTGGATCGACAACTGGCGCTGGGACGGCGTGCCGTTCTACCTGCGGCACGGCAAGAGGATGCCCGAGCGAGACACCGAGATCACCGTGTACTTCCGCCAGGCGCCCGACGTCGTGTTCCGCGAGCTCGAGCTCGACCACATCCCGTCGAACCACCTCACGATCCGGGTGCAACCCGACGAAGGAATCTCGCTCGCGTTCCAGGCGAAGGTACCGGGGCCCGGGTACGAGCTGCAGACGGTCCGCATGGACTTCGACTACGACCGCTCGTTCGTCGACGCGCTCGCCGAGGCGTACGAGCGGCTGCTGCACGACGCGATGATCGGCGACCACACCCTGTTCGCTCGCGAGGACGGCGTGGAGCGCGCGTGGGAGATCGTGACGCCGGCGCTCGAGACACCGTCGCCACTCTTCTTCTACAAGCCGGGAACGTGGGGCCCGGCGCCCGCCGACGAACTGCTGGCGCCAGCCAGCTGGCACTTGCAGGCGAACCCTCCCCACCAGCCGCATCGGAGGTCTGAATCGTGACCGAGCACCGCGTCGTGTTGTTCGACGTCGACGGCACATTGATCGATACCGGAGGGGCGGGCGGACGGAGCTGGTCGCACGCGTTCCGTGACGCGTTCAACGTGGACGGCGACATCCGGAAGTTCAGCGAGGTAGGCATGACCGACCCCGTCGTGGCTCGCGAGACCTTCCGAGGCACCCTCGGGCGCGAGGCCACGACCGACGAGGTGATCCGGCTGATGATGCGGTACGTGCTGCGGTTGCCGATCGAGGTGGACTCGTCACCGGGCTACCGGGTGATGCCGGGCGTCGAGGACTTGCTCGCCGGCCTCGTCGAGGCCGACACGCTGCTCGGACTCGTTACGGGGAACATCGAGGGCGCGGCCCACATCAAGATCTCGCGGGCGCGGCTGGGCCGCTTCTTCCTGTTCGGGGGATACGGCAGCGACTCGTCGGTGCGCAGCGACCTCACGCGCGCCGCGATCGCGCGGGCCGGGGCTCTCTCGGGTCGCGAGATCGATCCGTCGGAGGTCATGGTCGTCGGCGACACGCCGAGGGACATCGAGGCGGCCCACGGTGCTGGGGCGATCGCGGTCGGCGTCGCGACCGGCGAGTTCTCCGTCGACCAACTGCGGGACGGCGGGGCGGATCACGTGCTCAGGTCATTCGCTGACGACGACTTCCCGTCGGTCTGAGGCGGCCGAGCGGGCCCGGCTTATCCCACGACCTCGAGGTCCGCGAAGTTGGCTGAGGTCTTGCCGAACTCCCACCAGCCGTGCACGCGGGGCTTCACGACCGCGAGGCTCCGCCCGTACACGAGCGGGATCACCGCGACCCGGTCCACCACCGCCATGCGGTCCGCCTCGTGGAACAGCGACAGCCGGCCTCGGTCGCTCCGCTCCTGCCGGGCCCGCTCGATCAGCTCGTCGAACGGCGGGTGGTGGAACCCGCCTTCGTTCGTGCGGCTCTGTGAATGGAACAGCAACCGCAGGAAGTACTCGGGGTCGGCGTAGCCCGGCAGCCAGCCCGTGAAGTAGATCGGCGCCCACTCCACGGGCGGCCGCATCGTCGCGATCTCCTCCAGCGACCACGGCCACAGCTCGACATGCACGCCGAGCACCGAGCGCCAGGACGTCACCACCGGTTCCAGGATGGGAAGGTCGTCGTCGAGGATCGCGAGCCCGATCGCACCCTCGTGGGCGGAGCGCGCCAGGAGCTCGCGAGCCAGGTCGGGGTCGAATCGGGGGGCGATGTCGGGGGTGTGGCCCTGCAGGGCCGGCGGCACGATGCCCCCGGTCGCCACGACCAGGTTCGCGGGCATCGCGGTGGCGAGGGCGTCCCGGTCGATCGCGTGCGCGAGGGCGCGGCGAAGGTCGAGGTTCGAGCCCACGTCGCTCGCGTGGTCGAACGCGAGGTAGCCCGACCACCCGGCGGGGCCGATCGTGGCGTCGGGCAGATCGCGTGACATCAGGTCGGCGAGACGCGGGGTGTACCGAGCCACGATGAGGTCGAGCTCGTCGCGCTCGTACGGCCCCAGCGCCTCGCCGATCCGGGCCTGCACGTACGCCACCGCTGCCACGTTCCCGGCGCGATCGACGTTGCGATCGCCGCGCCGCCCGAGCAAGAGCTCTCCCTCGGATCGCTCGGCGACGGCGAAGGCGCCCGAGACGACCTGCTTCCCCGGCTCGGTCCATCCGTCGCCGAGCGCCTCGATGGCGTGGCGGGGCTGCGGGCCACCGTCGGGCCGGTTCATGACGCTCATGAAATACGGCGCCGGTGCGGCGAGCCGGAACTCCACCGTGCGGTCGTCCAGCGCGCGCACGCCGATCCTCGAGGGGTCGGTCTCCTCGCCCAGGTAGTACTCCTGGCCGCCTTGGATCACGAAGTAGATCGCGACCGAGGATCCTGGGGCATCCGGGTTCAGCACGCGCTTGATGCCGAACTCCACGTCGTGCGCCGTGAGCGGTCGCCCGTCGGACCACGTGAGCCCGTCGCGCAGGTGGAACACGTAGCGCAGGCCGTCGTCGGAGATCTCCCAGCGTTCGGCGAGCGACGGCACGATCGTGCGCTCGGGCCACTGCTCCACCAGGCGATCGAACAGCAGCATGCACAGCTGGATGTTCGGCCACGCGATCGCGGACCGCGGATCTGGGTCGTCGGGCAAGAAGCTCGTCGCGACGCGGAGCGTGGCCGGGGGCACCGCGATGGGGCCGTCGGGCGGCGCCCAGCACTCGAAGGCGCGCTGATACGTCTCGTTCGCCTCGGCGAACCGCAGCGACACGTGCAGCGCGAGCGCCAGCTTGAAGAGCACGAGGGCCATCTCGCGGTCCTCCCCGCGGCGATCGAGCAGCGGCAAGAGCTCGCGGTAGTAGGCGATCGCCTCGTCGAGGGCGTACTCCTGGCGCGCGCGATCGCCCGCTGTGGTCAGGTAGCGGATCGCCTTGGCCTCGTCCTCGGCGCCGAGCCAATGGTGCGCCAGCAGGCCGGCGACCTCGTCCTCCTTCCCGGCGTGGTGTTGCTCCAGCCACATCGCCGCTTTCCCGTGCAGCCGGCGTCGGTCCTCGGCGACGAGCGTCCGATACGCCGTCTCCTGGATCAACGCGTGGGTGAACCGATACTCGGGCTCGGGCCAGCGACGGCCCTCACGCACGAGATCCACTCGCATGAGCTCGCCGAGGGTCGAGCGCACGTCGTTCCCGCTCGCGACGGCGTGCAGCAATGGGAGGCTGAACGTGCGCCCCAACACGGACGCCGCGACGACGGCGTCGTGCCCCGGTTGATCGAGGCGGTCGATCCGCGCCAGGATCACCTTCTCGACCGTGGGAGGCACCTGCAGGGCGACCTCGTGGTCGAACCGGCAGTCCTGCCCCTCCCGGACCAGCGCGCCCCCGTCGACCATCGAGCGCACGAGCTCCTCCAGGAAGAACGGATTGCCTTCCGCCGACCCGAGGATGCGGGCCTCGACGTCCGGGGGCAGGGTCCCCACGCCGACGAGCGCCGTCAGCAGCTCGCGTCCGGCGTCGCCCGTGAGCGCCTCGAGCGTGACCTCCCGGAACCGGTGTGGAAGCGTGCGCGCCACGTCCTCCTTCAGCCGCCACGACGCATGGTCGCGCTCCGGGCGCAGGGTGCAGATCAGGACGAGCGCCTCGTCCTCGGTGTCGCCGACCAGTCGTTCCAGCAGTTGCAGCGACGTGGCGTCGGCCCAGTGGAGATCCTCGAGCACGACCGCCACGGGCCCCTCGGCCGCGAGCGCCTGCAGGGTGTGCCGCACCACCTCGAAGGTGCGGTACTGCAACGCCTCCGGCGAGAGCTCGTCGATGCGCGAGGCCTCGGCAGCGGTGGGCGTGAGGCCGAGCAGCGCCGCGAGGTAGGGAACCATGTCGCCGGACCGCTCCTCGAAGAGCCGGCCGACCTGGCGCCGGAGCGCGACGCGCACCCGAAGCTCCGGCTCGTCGCCTCGCACCCCGAGCCACGACCGGAGCAGGTCGCGGAAGGGCCAGTACGGGATCGAACCTCCGTAGCTCACGCATCGGCCTTCGAGCCACAGCGACCGGCCGTATTGGGGCGTCATGGCGCCGAAGGCACGCCGCAGCTCGTGCACCATGCGGGTCTTGCCGATGCCGGGCTCGCCGCTGACGAACACGACCCCGCCCGCCCCCGAGCCGACCGCGTCGATCGCTTCGCGGGCCCTGGCGAGCTCTCGATCCCTGCCGATCGTGCGGGTCGAGGAGCCCGCGTCCGCCAGGCCGAGCCCGCCGGCGCCGGTGACGGTGAACGCGGTCACCGGATCGACCTTGCCCCTGAGCCGGAACGTCGCCCCGTCGTCCCACGTGAAGCGGTCGCCGACGATCTGCCTCGTCGCCTCCCCGACGAGGACCGAGCCGGGCTGTGCCTCCGATTGCAGCCTCGCGGCGACGTTCACCGAGTCGCCCATCGCGCCGAACTCCACGCGCTCGCCGGCCCCGATCGCCCCGGTCACGACCGGTCCGCTGTTCACGCCGACGCGCACGTTCAGTGCGTCGACCCCCCATGCCTCCGCCACCTCGCGCGCGAAGTCCTCGATGTCGTCGACGATGCGGAGCCCCGTGCGGACCGCCCGCTCCGGATCGTCCTCGTGGGCGACGGGAGCACCGAAGAGCGCGAGCACCCCGTCTCCGGCGAGGTCCTTCACGGTGCCGCCGTAGGCCTCGATCGCGGTCACCATGCGGGCGACCGCGTCGCCGACGACGAGCTTCAGCTCCTCGGGGTCGAGACGCTCGCCGAGCGCGGTCGATCCGACCAGGTCGGCGAAGAGCGCGGTGACGACCCTGCGTTCATCCCGGACGTCCACCCAGGCATCCTGCGATACCCAAGCCTGGCCGACAATCGGACGCCCGACACCTGGGTTCAGTCCTTCGCGGGGCGGAGCGCGGCGCGCACGAACAGGAGCACCTCGCGCTCGCGCCGTCGAAGCGACGCCTGGCCCGTGTCGGAACCGACCACCGCGTTCAGCACGCTCGCCTCGGTGAGCGAACCCACGACAGCGGTGTACAGGGTGAACAGCAACATCGCGGGGTCCTGCTTGCGGATCTCGCCGGAGTCCATACCCGCCTGCAGGAACTCGATCGCGCGCAGACGAAGCGGGTCGATCACGTCGGCGAACCGGTCGAAGGCGGCGGGGCCGAGCCGGGCGGCTTCGCGGACGAACATCGGGAACTCGGGCCACTCCGCCGCCAGGCCGAACACGCCGTGGATCACGGCCTCGGCACGTTCCCAGTACGTCTCGGCGCCTTCGAGGGCGACGGCGAGCTCACTGGCGAGGCGCTCTCCGGCAGCCTGCAGGCACGCCTCGAGCAGCGCCTCCTTGTTCGGGAAGTAGTACAGGAGCGTCTGCTTGCGAACGCCCACCGCCGTCGCGATGCTCTCGATGCTCGCGCCCTTGTAGCCGTCGCGGCCGAACTGGTGGATCGCCTCGGCCACGATCGTGGTGCGCCGCTGCTCGCCACCGGTCCGGGGCATCGGCTACCTCCAGGTCTTCGTACTGCCGCGACGCTCGATCGGGCGGGTGCCCTCCCACCGCTTCAACCACTCGGGCCCGGTCGGCCCGTAGGGCAGCGGAGTCTCGTCGCGTTCGGCGCGCTGCAGCGCCTCCCACCACGTCGTGCGGTCCTCGTCGAGCAGCTCGGAGACCGCCTGGAACATTCGGGCGGTGAACGCCTGGTGCGTCTCCCCCGGCTCGGGGAACAGGGGAGCCCCGATGCGGACCCGCACGGGCGGGCGGCCAGCCCGGGGCCACCAGCGGCCCTTCGGCATGGCCTGGTAGGCGCCGCGGATGCCGATCGGCACCGCTCCGGCCCCGGACTCGATGCACAAGCGGGCCGTGCCGTGCCGGAACCGTTTTGCGTGCCCGTCGGGTGAGCGTGTTCCCAGAGGGAACACGACCAGGCTCCACCCGTCGTCGAGGAGCTCCCGCGCCTTCGTCACCGCGTTGCGCGCGCCCCGCGAACGATCGATCGGGAAGGCACCGTACGCGAGCGCCGTGAACGACGCGCGCCACCACACGTCGAAGAAGTAGTCACGCGCGGCGCCGACGGCGGTCTTCTCCTGCCAGCGCTCGGGCAACGCCGTCATGATGATCGTGGCGTCGAGGTGGCTGGAGTGATTCGAGAAGAAGATCACGCTCCTGTCGATCGCGGCGAGGTGCTCGAGGCCGTACACGCGCAGCGCGACCTGGCTCCGCAGCACCGGTCCGAGCCCGAGGTTCAGGATCACCAGCCTGGCGGCGGTACCGGCGCCCGTGCGGGCCCAGTCGGTCGGGAAGACGGGGTCATCGCGAGGCGGCATGTGCTCCTCGGCGCTGCGGGGCACCATCGGCCGGCGACCCCACCGAAACCCCTCGGCCATCGTCTTCAGCTCGTCGCGCACGCCCATCGTTCGGCTCCTCAGTGCACGTCCGCGATCATCACGGGCGGCGCATGGAAGTAGGTGATCGAGGGAGAGGCCCCGACCGTATCCTTGGCCATCTCGAGTGCGTCGCGCATCGAGTCCGCGCGCCGGTAGCCGAGCCGACCCACGCTCGAGGGGTTCCCGCCGACGAAGATCACGTCGCCGGCGTGGTCGCGACCGTGGGCGCCCCAGTACCACATGTAGAAGGGGTGCACGCCGTGGTACGCGTGGCTCGTGCGGTACAGGTGCACGTACCAGGGGTCGGTCGCGTAGCGCTCCTCGAACTTCGTCTCGATGGTCTTCGGGTCGGTGCTCTCGGCGAGCACCTCTTCGAAGAAGTCGATGTAGCTCGGGTGGTGGATCTGGTGGAACTCCCACGGCACCGGGTGGTGCAGGATGATCACGCCGCCCTGCTTCACGAGCGGCTTGTTCCGATACATGTTGAACAGGTACCCGAGTCCCAGGCAGTGCACGAGGATCGGGTTCAGGATCGAATTCACGTTGTACGGCCCCAGGTAGGGCACGCCCATGATCAACACGTCGCTCTGTCCCTGCACCTCCACGAGCTGCTGGCGGTGCAGGTTCGTGAGCGTGCGATCGTGCACGGCCTCGACCTCGCCGGCGTTCACGCCCGTGAGCTTGTACGGGGCCTCGATCCGCCGGAAGAACTCGCGTCGCGCGCGCGGCGGCGCCAGGTCGTTCGCCTTCCTGGCGGCGATCATCAGCGCCTGGTCTGAGGCGCTCCATTCCCATTCGCGCTTGTTCAAGAAGCCGAGGTTCGACGGGAACGTCTCGGCGTTCACCGTCGTCTCGATCTGGAAGATCTTCACGTCCGCGTCGCGGAGCACGCGTCCCATGCGATTGACCGAGTCGTTGATCGCGCTGTGGCCCTCGCGAGGGTCCATGTACGACTTCGAGTGCATCATCGTGTGCACGTTGTGGTGATGCTTCAGCGACCGATAGCCGGCCAGGCCGACGGCGACCGACTTGTGTCCGCCATCCATCGCCACGAGGTTGAGGTTCACGTAGACGATCAGGTCGCTCTCGGCCGCTCGCTTGGAGATCTCGACCAGCTCGTTCTCCGACGTGTGGCCGATCTCGACGAGGCCCTGCGGATCCTCGGCGTCGAAGTTCTTCAGGTGCTCGGGGTAGAAGGAGCGATACACGCGCTCGCCCACCGCCCGGCGGATCTCCGCCGCTGTCATGCGCCGGTGCAGCGCCGTCGCGACGATGAGCTCGACGTCTTCGACTCCCGAGCGCGCCGCGAGCTCGATCACGTGCTCGAGGATCGGCTGGCGCACATCGGGTGTCCGCATGGGCGGCAGGGGGATCGAGATGTCGTCGATCGCGATCGTGAGCTTCATGCCCGCGAACAGCAGCTCGGGGAGCGGCTTCGAGTCCCCCACGGGATTCAACAGCGCCTGGCGAACCGCGGCCGAGACGTCGCGGATGCCCGGGAGCGCGTCGGGGGGGTACACGACGCGCGTGCCGAGCGGGAACTTCTGCATGCGGTAGCCCTCACCCTCGTGCACGAGCAGCGGGGGCGTCCGCTCATCCACCTGCAACACGAATCCGGGTCTGGGCATCGGTGTCGTCTCCTAGGTCGATCGAGCGAGGGTCGTCGAGCTCTCCTGTGGCGCGAACGCCACCTTGAACGTGCCGAGGCGGCCGGCCGACATGGCGTGGTCGATCGCGTCGCGCCACCGCGCGAGCGGATAGGCCGTGCCGACCATCGGCGCGAGCATCGGACCGATCTGGTTCGCGAGCTCGAGTGCGAGCGCGAACGAGTGGCGCCGGCCATCGGCCGTCTCCTCCATGCCGGTGGTGTAGGCGCCCACGAGCTCGAGCTCGCGGAACCACAGCGGCGTGAGATCGGCGCCCGTCGACGGGATGCCGCTCACGACCACTCGCCCTCCGGCCTTCGTGGTGCGAAGCGCCATGTCGAGCGCGCGCTTGGAGCCCGTGCACTCGAACGCGACGTCGGCGCCCCCGAGCAGGAACTCCTGGCCCCGCTCCGGCGTCAGCTTGACCGCGTGTCCAGCCCGTCGCACGGCCTTCAACGCATGCTCCGGCCGCACGACCTCGTCGGCGCCTGCCATCCTCGCGGCGGCTCGCTGCGCGGTGTGCTTGGCCGCCACGATCACACGGCCGGGCTGGGCGAACCGCCGCAGCGCCACCTGCGTCAGCAGCCCGACCGTGCCCGACCCGATCACGAGCACGTCGGCGCCCTCGGGGATCCTGGCCCGGAACACCGAGTGGATCGCGGTCGCGAGCGGCTCGATCAGCACCGCGGTGCGGTCGTCGATCCCGTCTGGCACGGCCCAGAGTTGCGAGCGGTGCGCGAGCATCAAGCGACTCCATCCACCTCCGGTGCTCGAGCAGAACCCGGTCTGCAAGCCGGGCTTCAGCGACCCGAGGGTCACGCCGTCGCACCGTCCGTACTCACCCGCCGCGCAGTGCTCGCACTGAACGGCTTGGCCGCGCGCGGCGCACCCGAGCACCGACGAGAGCGTCACGCGTTGGCCGGCCTCGTGCTCGCCGCAATCGTCGAGCAGCTCGCCCACGACCTCGTGTCCAGGCACGAACGGCATCGAGACCAGCGGCGAAAAGTAGAACGAGGACTCCCCGGCGATCGTCGAGAGATCGCTGCCGCAGATGCCGGCGAGCGACGGCTTCAGGCGAGCCCAGCCCTCACCGCGTGGCTCCGGATCCGCGTGGGTGACAAGGCGCAGCGGCGCGAGCGGCCCGCCGGCCACGAGCCCGGGAACCCTGCGGCCGGCTACCTTGGAGCCCACGTACCGCGGGATCGAGCGGAAGTACTCGAGCGCGAGGGCCATCAGCCCATCGCCGCCTTCACGTCCGCACCGCCGGTTTGGGGAACCGCACCCTGGGCATGCCCTTGGTCATTCCCCATTCCTCGATCGGCCACCGGCGGCGTCGCGCGTAGCGGAACAGCGACGAGTCGGGTGAGACGGCGACCGGGTTGCCGACCGCTCGCAGCAACGGCAGGTCGGAGTAGGAATCGGCATAGGCGTAGGAGTGCCTCAGCTCGACTCCCTCGAGCAGGGCGTGGCGGCGCAGCCACGCCGCCCGCGCCTCGCCGACGAGCGGCGGCGCCGACATGAACCCCGTGTAGCGACCGTCGCGCACCTCGAGCTCGGCGCCGATCACCAGGTCGAACAGGGGCGAGAGCGGGCGCACGAACGGCTCGGCCGCGGCCGTGATCAGGACCGTGCGATGGCCGGCCGCGCGATGCTCCCGGACGCGTCGGATCGCCGCGGCGCTCGCCTTCTGCAGCATGAACTCGGCCACGTGGTTCGCGATCAGCCTGTCGATGCCCTCGACGCTCGCCCCCTCGTAACGGCGGAAGAACGTCCTCAGGAAGTCGCCGCGGTCACGCCGGTCCACCTGCAGGTATCCGGGGATGCGTCCGAACACGCTCACGAGCTCGCGGGGCCACTCCTCGGGGGTGAGATCGGCCATCCGGGCCCACACGTAGCTCTCGACCACGTTCGACGTGATGATCGTGCCTTCCATGTCGAACAGGGCGAGCACGGGCTCCTCTCGCTCACGGATCTTCACGGTCGGTCGCTCCCGGTCGCGCGTCGACAGCTCGCGCAACGACTGAGTCACCGCCGGCGAATGCACGTCCTGCAAGTAGTACTTCCAGTCGACCATGGCGGCGTCGAACGGGAACCGCGCCGTGTCCTCGGCGCTCAGCGACTCGAAGAGGGCGAGCGTGCGATCGTCGGTGTAGACGACCTCGGTCTCGGTGTACATGCCGTAGAGGTCGCTGTACCGCTTCACGAAGTCGACGCGGGCTTTGTCGCGGTCGAGACGGCGCACGGCGTCGCGCATCGCCTTCGACTTCGGCAGGTGGGTCACGACCTGCTCGGCGATGTCGGTGAGGCGCTCGGCCCGCCGGAGCATGCGCTCCACGGTGAGGTTCCCCGGGAAGTCCCACTCGGGCACCTTGTGCTCGCCCCGACCACGCTCGGGCAGCGGATGCTCCTCGAAGTAGGCGCGGATCCACTCGTACAGCTCGAAGAACCGCAAGGGATTGCGGGAGCCCGAGCTCACGTTGTAGTGGTGCACCGTGCCGGGCGGGGACGGGTGGGCGGCGACCGCGAGCAGCGCGTTCACGACGAAGTCGACGGGGATGATGTCGATGATGCCCTCGGGGATGCCCGGGAACTCGGGGATCTGCCCGAGCCCGTACGCACGGATGATCGGGTCGGCCATCTTGAACCCGTCGATCCAGCCCGGGAACGGATGCGTGTACGCCGACTCGATGATCGACGGCCGAACGATGCTCAGCGGAAGGTTCGCCTCGGCCGCCAGCTCCTCGACCGCGCGCTCGCCCATCGCCTTCGTGAACGTGTAGACGTCGGGCCATCCGAGCGAGCGCGCTCGTGCGCGCCCGTACTCGACGAGCCGCTTCGTGACCCACCGCTGACGCCGTTCCTCGGCGTCCTCGGCCACGGTCGCGGGGCCGGCACGGGAGTGCTCGTCGCGCGCGAGGTCCATGAAGGCGTTCAGCAACTCGGGCTTGCGGCTCGCGGCTTCCACGTCGCTTCGGGCTGCGAGCGCGAGCTCGAGCTCGAGCCGGTAGTCAACGCGGTGCTCGAGCGGCCCCTCGGGGATCACCCCCTTGCGCACCCCGGCCACGTAGGCGGTCGAGACATGTACGAGCGCCGGTGTCGAACCGCCGGCGACCACGCCGCCGTAGAGGTTCATCGCCCCCTGCACGTTCGTCATGAACCCCTCGTCGATCGGCGGGTCGAAGCTCACGGCCGCCGCCGAGTGCATCGCGACGTCGATGCCCGCCGGCAGGTCGGGCTGCCCGCGCCCGAAGTCGCCGTCGATCACGTCGACGCGCTCGTCGAGCATCGCCGAGAGACCGCGCTCGCCGACGCGCTCGCGCAGCCCGTCGAAAGCCGGCTTGCGGAACAGGTACTCGACGCGCTCGCGGCTCGTGGCGCCGGTCTGGCTGCGCACGAGCAGCAGGACCCGGGTCTCGGGGAAGTCGGCCAGGAGCCGCTCGAACACCACCTGCGCGAGGAAGCCGGTCACGCCGGTCAGCAACATGGTCTTGCCCGAGAGGCCATCCACGATCGACGGAGACGCCGGCGAGCGGGCGTCGCTCTCTACCATGCGGCAGATTATGCCTCTCTACCGACCGGTAGACAACCCCAATGCGAGGACTCACCGGTGCTCGAGGCCCAGGCATCGGCGCCCGGACGGTCACTAGACTCCGCGAGTATGCAGGTGTCGGACTTCCAGGCGACGATGCGGGCCCTCTACGCCGAACGGGATCTCGAGCGTGGCCGCGACGCGACGTTCCGATGGCTTGCCGAGGAGGTCGGCGAGCTCGCGCGGGCCCTCCGCACCGGCGACCGGTCGAACCTCGAGCACGAGTTCGGAGACGTGTTCGCCTGGCTCGCGTCGCTCGCGAACCTCGAGGACGTCGACCTGGAGATGGCGTTGGCGCGCTACTCGGCGGGCTGCCCGCGATGCGGCGGCACGCCGTGCGGGTGCCCGTTCCCGTGAACGGCCCGGAGGTCCGAACCCCCGACGAAGCCGAACGCGAGCGCATCGCCGAAGTGCTCGCGATCTCGCTCAACTTCTCCCGCGAGCGATCGGTCGCGCGATCCCATCTCTACCCGCTCGAGGACATGCGGTGCGCCACGGTCGGCGGTGAGATCGTCGCGACCGCCGCGGAGTTCCGGTTCGATCAGTGGTTCGGAGGGCGGCCGCTTCCATGCTCGGCGATCTGGGGCGTGGCGACGCTGCCGGAGCATCGCGGGTCGGGCTTCGCCTCGGCCGTCACCCAGGCCGTGATGCGAGCGGGCCGCGCCCGCGGCGCGTCGGTGAGCGCGCTCTACCCGGCCGTCGTCGGACCCTATCGCTCGCTCGGCTTCGAGCTGGCCGGCACGTTCACGAAGCACCGAGTCGCGATCGACCACATCCCGCCGCAACCTCGCGACCTGCCCACGCCGGGGTTGTTCGATCTCGAACGCGATCTCGCGGGGGTGCGCGCCTGCTACCGGACGTACGCCGCCGCGCACACCGGCCCGGTCGAGCCGCCCGACGGCCACTGGGCCGACCGAATCATGGTGCGGACGGACGACGAGACCCGGCGCGCCGTCGTGGTGCGTGAGCGTGGCGAGGTCACCGGCTTCCTCGTGACCGGGCGCGACCCCGATCCCGGCCCGCTGGACGTGGCCTTCGGCCTGTGGACCGAGGCGTTCGTCGCCACCTCCGAGACCGCGCTCCGTGCGTTGCTGGCCTACGTCCGCCGGTTCGGCGGGCTCGGCAAGTGGTTCCAGTGGAGCGGACCTCCCAACGATCCGATCGGGCTGCTCGTGGACGACCAATCGCTCTCGATCGACATGCACTACCGGTGGATGCTGCGGCTGCTCGATGTGCGGGCCGCATTCGAGGAACGAGGATGGCCAGCGATCGACGCCGAGGCCGTCTTCGCCGTCGACGACCCGCTCTTCCCCGACAACGCAGGCCCGTGGCGCCTGCACGTGCATCGCGGGGTGGCCGAGATCGAACGCGAAGACAGCCTCGCCCCGGGCTCGCCGCCGATCCCCATCGGCACGCTGTCCGCGATGTTCAGCGGCTACCTCCGCGCCGCCGACGCCGTGCGCCTGGGACGCCTTGGGGGGGACGACGCCGCGGTCGAGCCGTTCGGGCACCTGCTCTCGGGCCCCGATCCCTGGTGCCCCTTCTTCTTCTAGGTTCGTCGGTGAGCTCGGTGGACGTGCGCATGGCGAGACCCGGCGACTGGCCCGCCGTGGCCGGACTGCTCGTCGAGCTCGGACGCGGCGTGGCGTCGGGCACCGCCCGCGACCCCACGCATCAACAGTCGTTCGCGGCCCACCTGCGCCAGCTGGGCAACGTCACGCTCGTCGCCGAACGGGACGGCAAGGTCGTGGGGGTCATCGACATGGAGTACCACCAACGCCTCGGAGACCACCGCCCTCAGGCGCGCGTGAACGACGTAGTGGTCGCCCAAAGCCGCGCGGGGCGCCGGCGTGGGTTCGGCCCTCCTGCGGAGCGCCGAGTCGCTCGCGCGGAAGCGGGGATGTTTCCGTAAGGCGCTCGTGACCGCCTCCTGGCGAGAAGCATCGATCGCCTTCTACCGGCGGGAAGGGTGGCGGGACCACGGCGATTGGTTCGTGAAGCCGCTCGCCGACGACGTCACGCTCGGAGGCCATCCGGCCGACGACAACTGATTCGCCAGCTCGACGCGGCCGTCCGGTCCGCGACGTCAGCTCGCGAACAGGCGCTCCGCGATCTGCACCGCGTTCAGCGCCGCTCCCTTGCGGAGGTTGTCGGCGCAGCTGAACAGCACCAGGGCGTCGTCGCGGCCGGGTACCTGGCGGATTCGACCCGCGAGGGCCACGTCGAGGCCCGCGGCCTCAACGGGCGACGGGTAGACACCGGCCGAGGGATCGTCGCGCAGCTCGACGCCGGGCGCCAACTCGATCGCGCGCCTGGCCTCGGCCACGTCGATCGGGCGGGCGAACTCGGCGAGCACCGAGACACCGTGGCCCACGATCACCGGCACGCGCACACTGGTGGCCACGACGGGAAGGTCGGGCAGCCCGAGGATCTTGCGCGACTCGGCCATCATCTTGACCTCTTCGCCCGTGAACCCGTCGGCTTCGAACTCGCCGATCTTCGCCACCACGTTGTAGGCCATCGGCTTGCCGAAGACCTCGCCCCGGGGCAACGCGTTGTACTCGGGACGCGCGAGGGACTCCTCGTCGCCGTGGAGCTTCTCGACCTGATCGAGCAGCTCGCTCACGCCTCGGTGTCCGGCGCCGCTCACCGACTGATACGAGCTCAGCACGAGCGACCGGAGGCGGGCCGCGCGGTGCAGCGGCGCCACGGCCAGGAGCGCGGTGATCGTGGTGCAGTTCGGCACTGCGACGATACGGGGGGAACCCTCGAGGGCTTCCTGGTTCACCTCCGGCACCACCAGCGGCACGCTCGGGTCCATCCGGAACGCGCTCGAGTTGTCGATGCAGCTCGTGCCCGCCGCCGCGGCCTCGGGGATGAACCCGCGCGAGACGACCGCTCCGGCGGAGACGAGGGCCACGTCGCACCCCCGCAGGGCTTCGACGGAGAGCTCGCTCACGGCGTGGTCCTCGCCCCGGAACGGCACGGCCCTTCCCGCGGACCGGGCGCTCGCGAGCGGCACGAACTCGTCGACGGGGAAGTCGCGCTCCTCGAGGATCCGAGTCATCTCCCGGCCGACGGCCCCGGTGGCACCGACGACGGCAACCTTCATGGTCGATCCACGTTACCAGTGGCCCTTTGGCCGTTCGACGACCGCTGCACTCACGTGAAACGCCACGTGGCCAGCATGTCGTCGAGCTGACGGACGCTCGCCTCGAACCCCGGTTCGTCGTCAGCGAGCTGCACCCGCCACGCGGTGCCCTCGCGCACGAAGAGCACCTCTCGCCCGAGCGTCGTGCCGTCGCCATCCTCCATCGTGATGTCGAACACGACCCCGGCCGCCCCGTCGACCTCTGCGCGGCTGCTCTCCCCGAGCGTGGCGCCCGCGTCTTCGTCGAAGCCACGGACGAATTGTTCGAAGCGGGCGAGATCCTGACCCTTCGACAACCGCACCGCGGTCACCGTGATCGTGCCGGGTCCGTCCGCCACGAGGAAGCGATCCAGAGCCGGACCCTCGTCGCTCGCGGCTTCGGCGGTCCACCCGCCCGGCGCGCGCACGCAGTAGCCGAACCGCTGGGACTCGAACGCGCCCGCCTCGCAGGTCGCCCCGCCTCGGGCCCACGAGATCAGTGCCCACCCTCCGAGCCCGACGACCACCGTGAGCAGGAGCGCGATCACGACTGCCGCCCTCGAGCGACGACCGCGGGGCTCGGGGCTCTCCGGCGAGCCTTCGGCCGGCTCGAGCGGCGGCGGCACCCCTGGCGGCGGCGGGAGCGTCGACACGATCAACCCGTGGGGATCTCGGGAGTCGAGCCGGACTCGTCGAGGCGGAACCGTTCGTGCACCGCCCGCACCGCTCGCTCGCCGTCGCGCTGGCGGATCACGCACGAGATGCGGATCGGCGAGGTCGAGATCATCTCGATGTTGATGCCTTCGCCGGCGAGGGAGTCGAACATGTCGGCCGCCACCCCCGGATGGCTCTTCATCCCCGCCCCGACGAGCGTGAGCTTCGCGATGTCGTCATCGATCGTGAACGAGTCGGCGCCGATCTCCTTCACCAGCCGCTCCATGACGTTCTGCACCCGGGGAAGGTCCGCCCGAGGCGCCGTGAACGACAGATCGGTCGCGCCCGCGTGCGACACGTTCTGCACGATCATGTCGATGGAGATCGCCTCGTCGGCGATGGCCTTGAACACCGTGGCCGCGACACCGGGCCGGTCGGGCACCCGGTCGAGCGTCACCTTCGCCTCGTCGGCGTCGAGCGCGACCCCCGAGATCAGCACGCCTTCCATCGGTCCCTCCATATCCTGGATCCAGGTGCCCTGGGCGACCTCGAACGACGAGCGCACGTGCAGACGAACGCCGGCGCGCCGCGCGTACTCCACCGATCGGGACTGCAGCACGTTCGCTCCCGCAGCGGCCAGCTCGAGCATCTCGTCGTAGCTGACGACGTCGAGCTTGCGGGCGCGCGGCTCGATGCGTGGGTCGGTCGTGAACACCCCCGCGACGTCGGTGCAGATCTCGCAGACCTCGGCGCCGATCGCGCCGGCCATCGCGACCGCCGTGAGGTCCGATCCTCCCCGGCCGAGAGTCGTGATCTCGTACTGGCTGACGCTCAACCCCTGGAACCCCGCGAGCACCACCACGTTGCCCGCCGCGAGCGCCTCGAGGATCCGCTTGGGCCGGATCTCGACGATCCTCGCACGCCCGTGCTGGTGGTCGGTCATGATGCC
>JBEVGU010000140.1:0-2769 GCA_040511595.1 Actinomycetota bacterium
GCCTGGCCCGAGCGCAGCCCACGTGCGAACGCGTCGAGCGCCGGCGAGTAGGCGTCGACGATCGTCTTGTCGCCCACCGTCGCCGCCCCGAGCCGCTGGATCTCCTCGAGCCCGGCCCTCAGCGCAGACAGCAGATCCTCCGGGTCGAAGGTCTCGGTGTCACCGAGCGTCCTGCCCATCTGCCGGAAGGCCGAGCCGTACAGGGGTCCCGCTGCTCCACCCACGGACAGGACCAGCGTGCTTCCCACGGTCTCCAGGATCTGGCCGGTTCCGTCGTCTGCCGAGGCGTCGATCTTGGCGATCGCGGCGACGAGGCCTCGATCCATGTTCACCCCGTGGTCGGCGTCCCCGATGGCGGCGTCGAGCTGGGTGAGGAAATCCCGCTGGTCATGCACGCCCTCGGCCGTGCGCCCAACCCACCGGCGCACGAACTGGGGTCCGAACCCCTGCCCCCCACTCACCTATGCATCCTACGCGCCATCGCGGCCATGTTCGACCATACCGAACGATCCGCCGGGATTTCGTGGTGGCTACGGCGATGCTCAGGACTTGACTCAGCACACCGAACGGAGTTGTGATGAGATCCGGTGCCGCCGTGGCGCCTGAGGGGGGGAAGGCATGGACAACAACTTCGTATCCGAGATGGTCGGCACCGGGATGCTGATCCTCTTCGGCGACGGCGTCGTGGCGGCGGTGCTCCTCCACCGGTCCAAAGCCGAGAACGGCGGCTGGATCGTCATCACCACGGGATGGGCGATGGCCGTGATGATCGGTGTCTTCGCGGCCACGTACAGCGGCGGCCTCATCAACCCGGCCGTGACGATCGGCTTCGCGGTGGCCGGAGACCTCGACTGGGCAGACGTGCCGGCCTTGCTCGCAGGAGAATTCGTCGGGGCGTTCATCGGAGCCGTGCTCGTGTTCCTCGCGTACCTGCCCCACTGGCAGCCGACCGAGGACCCGGGCCTCAAGCTCGCCGTCTACAGCACCGGCCCGGCCATCCGTAACCTCGGCGCGAACATCCTGACGGAGATCATCGGGACGTTCGCGCTGGTGTTCGGGGTCTACGCGATCGTCACGGTCGGCGGCACCCCCGAGCCCACGCTCTCGGCCGGCCTCGGGCCGCTCCTGGTCGCGTTTCTCGTGTGGGGTATCGGCCTGTCCCTTGGTGGGCCGACCGGGTACGCGATCAACCCCGCGCGCGACCTAGGCCCGCGGATCGCCCACGCCCTGCTTCCGATCCCGGGCAAGGGCACGTCCGACTGGCAGTACAGCTGGGTCCCGGTCGTCGGACCGATCATCGGCGGGATCCTCGGCGCAGTCGTCGGCTCGGCCGTGTTCGCGAATCTATAGGAGGACCGAGGAGGTTTCCGCGAGGGAAGGAGTCCGATGAAGAAGCTGATCAACGATCCGCAGAACGTGGTCCGGGAGGAGTTGGAGGGCATCGAGCAAGCGCACGCGGACCTCGTACGGGTCTCGTACGAGCCCAACTTCATCGTCCGTGCCGACGCCCCGGTGCAGGGCAAGGTTGCGCTCGTCTCCGGAGGCGGCTCGGGCCACGAGCCGATGCATGGCGGGTTCGTCGGGCAGGGGATGCTGGACGCCGCGTGCCCGGGCGAGGTCTTCACGTCGCCGACGCCCGACCAGATGGAGGCCGCGACGAAGGCCGTCAACGGCGGTGCGGGGGTCATCCACATCGTCAAGAACTACACGGGCGACGTCATGAACTTCGACATGGCGGCGGAGCTCTGCCGCTCGGAGGGCATCGAGGTCGAGTCGGTGCTGGTGGACGACGACGTCGCCGTGAAGGACAGCCTCTACACGGCGGGGCGGCGCGGGGTCGGCACGACGGTCCTGATGGAGAAGATCGGCGGCGCTGCCGCGGAGGAGGGCCGCGCCCTGAAGGAGGTCGCCGACATCTGCCGAGAGGTGAACGCGAACGGTCGCAGCATGGGCATGGCGCTCACCTCGTGCACCGTTCCGGCGGCCGGCAAGCCGACGTTCGAGCTCGGCGACGAGGAGATTGAGATCGGGATCGGGATCCACGGCGAACCGGGGCGGGAGCGGATGACGCTGAAGCCCGTCGCCGAGATCCTCGAGATGATGGCGTCGGTCGTCGTGGACGACTTACCGTTCGCGCAGGGCGACGACGTCCTGGCGTTCGTGAACGGGATGGGAGGCACCCCGCTGATCGAGCTGTACATCGTCTACAACGAGCTCGCGAAGTTCCTGAAGGGTCGCGGGATCTCGATCTCTCGGAACCTGATTGGCTCGTACATCACGTCGCTCGAGATGGCAGGCTGCTCGATCACGCTCCTGAAGGCCTCCGACGATCTGCTCCGGCTGTGGGACGCGCCGGTGAAGACGGCGGGACTCCGCTGGGGCGTCTGAGTGGTTGCCCGGGGGTGCCGGTCGCCTGCGGCTCGCACCCCGGCGCCAACGGCTGGCTCGGCTCGTGGAGCCCTCGCTCAAGCGACGGGTTCCACGGGAAGGGAGTGGAGGTGAGCGTTGGCTACGAGGACGTCGACCGCCTGATCCGCGCGTACGCGGACGTGATCGCCGACCAGAAGGACTACCTCACGCAGCTCGACTCAGCGATCGGCGATGCGGACCACGGGATCAACATGAACCGCGGCATGCAGGCGGCGCTCGCCAAGCTCGACGGGCAGGCGCCGGGCGACGTCGGGGCGCTGTTCAAGGCCGTGGGCATGACGCTCGTGTCGACCGTGGGTGGCGCGGGCGGCCCGCTGTACGGCACGCTGTTCCTACAGC
>JBEVGU010000141.1:0-2629 GCA_040511595.1 Actinomycetota bacterium
GTTGTCCGCCTCGAGCCCTTCGAAGAACTCGAGGGCCTCAGCTCGCCATCCCTGGAAGGCCATATGCCATGGTAATGGACGGCGGCTTCCTGGCGCGTGGTGCCTGGTCATAGGGCAAGGGTGCCCGCCCGCCCCCAGCTAGACGGTGTCCCAGGGCACCGATGCGTAAGCATCGGCGAGCGTCTTCATCCGCTCCGCCCGCTCCGGAAGGCTGATGTCGTCGACGCCGCTGACGACGGCGATGCCGCGGGCGTACGAGAGGAATGCTCCCTCGAACGAGGGGATGTCTCGAAGGCGCACCGACGCACGGCGCGACGACACCCCCAGCTCCGGGAGGCTTCCCTCCAGGAGCTGCATGGTGATCCCATGCAGGAGCGGGGCATCCGGCCACACAACCCCGCGGTCGTCGAAGAACCCGATGTTCGCCGTGGCGCTCTCTGACACCGTGCCCCCGTCACCGGTCAGCAGCGCGTCGTCGAAACCCTCGTCGCGAGCCAGCCGCGAGTAGTACCCCTGGCTCGTGGCGAGATGTTTGAGATGCGCGTCGGGACGCTGATAGCGGACTGACCGCAGGCGCTGCGGCGAATGGACCCCGCCGGACTCCTTGACCGTGACCATGACCGCGGGGTCCGGGTCGGCCTCGAAAGAGTAGACGCGGACCGAGGCGTCCTCTGTCTCGCCGAGGGCGTGCCTGATCAGGACCCGCACGCGCTCGCCGTCGAACCCCGCGTCGAAGAGTTCCCGGTTCGCGCCCTCCAATCGGGAGAGGTGCAGAGCCAGTCCTCGGGTCCGGCCGCCACGCACCTGCATGGCCGTGAAATGTCCGAAGGCCGATGCCGTCGACGACGCGACCTCGGGGCTCACGGCTCGTCCGTCGATCTCGACGTTCAGCGACCCGATCAAGAGCTCCCCGATCTCGAGCATCAGGCTCAGTCCAGCAACAGGAAGATCGCGATCGCCGCGACGTAGCCGGCCGCGGACAAGGCGATGCCCCGAAGCGCCACGAGGCGCCCGGCGTCGTTCGCTGTCTCGCTCATCTCGGCTCCAGGGGAGCACCGTGATATCACAGCGGGTGGGCGGGGTGTGAGAACCACCTCTTCACCCGCATGTAATAGGGTAATCAGATGCGGGAAGGGCCGGTCGATCCAGACGACGAGGCGCTCGATGCGTACTCGCGAGTGGTCACGTCCGTCGCCGAGCGCCTGACCCCCTCGGTGGCGAGTCTGCGGGTCAGGCAGCGGGTGGGCCGCGGGGACGCCGAGGGAAGCGGCTCCGGCGTCGTCGTCGCACCGGACGGGTTCGCCGTGACGTCGGCCCACGTCGTGGAGGGAACCGAGCGAGGCTCGGCCTCCTTCGTCGACGGACGCGAGGTGGCCTTCGACGTGACCGGAAGGGATCGCCTCTCCGACCTCGCCGTCCTCCGGTTGCAGGGATCGGGCTTCACGTCCGCCGCGTTCGGAGACGCGAAGGATCTGAAGGTCGGGCAGCTCGTCGTCGCGATCGGCAATCCCATGGGGTTCGCCGGTTCGGTCACAGCCGGCGTCGTCAGCGCGCTCGGGCGGGCGCTCCCCGTGCACGCCGGACGGGTCGTCGAGAACGTGATCCAGACCGACGCCGCTCTCAACCCGGGGAACTCGGGCGGCGCGCTCGCCGACGGTCGTGGTCGGGTCGTCGGCATCAACACCGCCGTCGCAGGCTTCGGCCTCGGCCTCGCGGTGCCCATCGACGACTCGACGCAGCGCATCATCCACGCCCTCATGACGGAGGGACGGTTCCAGCGGGCCTACATCGGCATCGCCGGCGGGGCTCGTCCGCTTCCTCCTCGGGCCGCAGCCGCCACCGGTCGCGCTCACGGCGTGGAGGTCATGGACGTCGTGCAGGGGAGTCCGTCGGCCCAGGCGGGGATACGGTCTGGCGATCTCATCGTCGAGCTCGACGGCGTGCCGATCGGGGATGCTCGCGACCTCCAGCGGCTCATGGTCGGCGACGTGATCGGCGGAACGGTCACGGCGCTCGTCTGGCGGAGCGGCGAGCTCCACAGGATCGACGTGCACCCCGTCGAGCTGGCGCCCGCTTGACCGCGACCCTCAAGCGGGCACGTACGCCTTGACGAAAGCGTCGGCGATCCTCGCCTTGTCACCGCTCCGCAGCGCGGCGATCAAGTGAGCGTAGATCTGGCCGGACGGCGATCCGAACCCGTCGGCATCGAGGATCTCGTGGTTCACGAAGTCGTAGTTGTAGAGCCCCAACCGGGGCGGATACACGTCATCGACGAGCGTCCAGTAGAGATAGCCCCTGATCGGCACACCTTCCTTCATGCAGCGGATCATCTCCATCATGTAGGTCTTGAGGTAGCGCTCGCGCGTCCAGCCGTCGGGACGCGGGACCGCCGCCCCATCGACCGGCTGAAGGTTCGCGCACGAGTTTTCGCCCATGTACACCGGAAGATCGACGTTGAAGTCGTTCTTCGCCAGGATGAACGTGCGATAGACCTCCCCGTCCAGCATGTACCGGTCCCACGGCACCCCGCGTTGGGTTTCCTGAGGATCACGCCGCGGGCCACCGAACGGCTCGTAGACGTTGAGCGACAGATAGTCGAGCTTCACCGCCCGTGGCGAGGCGTAGAGGG
>JBEVGU010000142.1:0-2898 GCA_040511595.1 Actinomycetota bacterium
CACCGAGGGCCAGGAGCAGACCTACGAGATCCACCAGACGATGGACGGTCAGATCTCGTCGGGGCTGATCGGCGACCAGCCGTTCTCGATGGACATCACACAGGTCGTGAGCTGGAACGTGGTGACCGTGGACGAGGACGGCACGGCGACGATCGAGGTGACCGTCTCGGAGATGAGCGGGTCGATCAACGGGGCCGAGATCCCCTCCACGCCGGTCCCGCCGGTGGAGATCGTGATCGCTCCGGACGGCCGGGTCGTCTCGGCGGGCGGGTTCGACCTGGGGGCCCTCGGAGGTGCCGGTCAGACACAGGGGTCCGGGATCCCCGGTATGGGACAGCTCACGCCGATCCTTCCCGACGAGGGCGAAGAGGTGGCGCCCGGGGACTCGTGGGAGAAGGACTTCTCGCAGGAACTGCCGTTCGGGTCGGGCGCGATCGAGTACACGGCGTCGAGCACCTACGACCGGAACGAGACCGTGAATGGGCGCGAGGCGGCCGTCATCGTCACCAACTTCACCGTGCCGTTCGACCTCTCGATCGATTTCGCCGACGTGATCGAGGGGGTCGGGAGCGAGCTCTCCGGCCTGACCGGGCCCGGCGCCGCGGAGGAGCTCCGCGACGCGAGCATCGCGCTCGGGGGGCAAGCGACCACCACGCAGACGAGCTACGTGGACCTGGAGGCCGAGGAGTTGCTAAGCACGAACAGCCGGGGTCGGTTCGACATGTCGATGCGGCTCTCGGGCATCCCCGAGCTCGGCGAGGCCGGTCCGATCGAGTTCGACTTCGGCGGTACGTTCACCCAGGAGCTCGAGCTCCGGTGAACCCCGGGCGCTAGGACGACTGGTCGATCGTCCCGGTCAGGACGACCTCACCGGCCCGATCGACGAGGTTCACCGTGGTGAACCCGCCGAGACCCCGCGTCTTGAACTCGTGGTACACCTCGGCACCGCCGTTCGCGTCGAGCTCGTCGATCCGGCCGCCCCGAAGCTCTCGGCCATCGGCGTTCACCAACCAGACGCGCAGCGGGAGCCGATCGGGGTCGTCGAGCCCGTTCACGATCACCATCACGAAGTCCAGGATCTCCGGGGACACGAGCTGGAGCCCGAAGCCGCCACCGGTGCCGGCGGCCACCGGCGTCAGCTGGCCGAGGTACGTATCGCTCGAGGAGACGCTGTCGCTCGGGATCACCTGAGAAAGGACGGTCTGGAACCGCTCGATCGCGGCGTGCTGTGCCCGTTCGGCCTGCTCGGCCCGCACCTCGAAGCGATCGGCGCGACCGGCCATGACGGCTCCCCACCCGAGGCTCGCGAACGCCACGGTCGCGGCGATGAGCGATGCCGCCGCCGTCCGGACGCGCCGCCGGGTCCCGGGCACCCCCGCAGCCCGCCGCACGCGGGCCACGACCCGCTCACCCAGGCCCTCGGGCACCGGCGCCGGGGCCAGAGCGAACGCGAGCGTCGCCGCCGCCTGCCCGAGAGCGCCGGCTTCCTTCCGACACCCGGCGCACCACTCCAGGTGGCGCTGGATGCGCTCGCGGTCGGGCTCGCCGAGCACGCCGATCGCGTGCTCCGGCAGGAGCTCACGCACCTCGAGGCAGGTCACGGCCGCTCCTTGTCCTGGTTGGCGCGGCGCACTTTGATCAGCGCCGTGCGCAGCCGCGTTTTCACCGTGCCGAGCGGGATCCCGTCGCTCTCGGCGATCTCACGAGCGGTGAGCCCACCGAAGTACGCCCGGGCGAGCAGCCGCTTCTCGGCGTCGGAGAGCGATTCCAGGGCGCGGATCGCGGCGTCCCGTTCGATCAGGGGCTCCTCCTCGTCCACCCACTCGGTCTCGGGCACCTCCTCGACCAGGACGAGGTGGGGGCGCGTCACGCCCGTCTCGCGGCGCAGCCGATCGACGGCGAGGTTGTGGGCTATCGTCATGAGCCACGTGGACAGCCGCCCGCGAGCGGGGTCGAAACGCGCGGCCTTGCGCCACGCGGCGAGGAAGACGTCCTGGGTCAACTCTTCGGCCGCCTCCGCGCTCCCCAACAGCCGCAGACCGAGCGTGAAGATCGGACGTGCGAACCGCGCGTAGAGCGCGCGCACCGCGTCTTCGTTCCCGGCAAGGAGCCCCTCCACGAGTTGTTGCTCCTCACGGGCGAGGAGCGGACCGTCGGGCCGAGTGCTCACCCGATCTCCTTCCAGGTATACGCCCGCCGCACCGCCACGAGCTTTGCGGCGGGTCTTCGTCATCATGCCATGCGAGCAGGCATTCGACGCCATCGTCCCCTTGGCTCACTTCGCGAGGCGGCCTGCCCGACCCGCCCCGATCAGTGGCCGTTCGTCGAGAAGTGCTGGTAGTCCTTCGCGGATGACCAGTCCCCACCCCAGCCCCAGCCGATCCGCCTGAAGGCCCGCAGCACGACCTCTCCTCGCACGATCATCCCCGGCCGAACGTCCGACCGGTCGAGATACCGGCGACCTCGCCGGGGCGAGACGTGCGAGCCGTCGACGTACGGGTTCTCCACGGGGTTGATGTCGATGGCCCGCCCGAAGGCGTGCTGGGACCAGGTCGTGGTCCCGGCGACGTACCTGCAGTTGAATGCGGAGGTGTTGTCGTGACGCATCGACTCGCGGTCGTCGGCATCGAAGCGATCCACGAGCCGCACACGACGGATCGGGAACCCCTCCCGGTAGAGGCGGCGGAAGACCACGAGGATCTCATCGGCCCACCGTCGATGCACTGCGAGCCGGCCGTGCCGCGGCCGATCGTCGAACCCCCGGTAGGTGACGCGCACGAGTCGCAGATCCCGTAGCGGCGTCGGGCACCCCGCGTGCCAGGACGACCCGACCATGAACCGCAACGTGTTCGGGTCGATCCGGCCCACGGATCCGGTGAACGGATCATCGCCCTCGCC
>JBEVGU010000143.1:0-9387 GCA_040511595.1 Actinomycetota bacterium
CCGGGAGTCGTGAAGAAGTCCTGGAACCAGGGACGATCCAACTCCTCGCCGGGAGTGAGGCCGATCGGGCGATCGTTCCGGTGGGCCTGGACCAGCTCGCACGGCCCGGGGCACGACGCCGAGACGAGGGACACGTTGTCGCCAGTGGTGTAGCCGGGCACGTTCGGTTCGATCACGTATCCCGGTACCCCATCGGTCGGTGCGTCGTTGCGGATCGTGATGTTGGTCGTCGCGAACGCCTCTCCGTCGCCTCCGAGCTGCACCTCGTAATCGATCGTCCTCGTCGCGTAGAAGTCGATCTTGCTGCCGGAGCGGCTGTTCACGTGCACAGCGAGCAGGTCGGCGCCGCTCGGGATGCGCAGGCCGCCGTCGAGGCCTGCGAGCTCGAGTGCGTGCTCGAGCGAGGGGTCGGTCGAGTAGAGGCGGAGGTGTCCGTTGCCTGCCGCCTTCGCGATCGCCTTCAGCTTCTCGGTGGAACGCCCCGGCTGCGCGAGGAAACGATCGAACGCCTGACCGACCACCGTCCCCAGGACCGTCTTACGCTCCCGCCCTCGGAACGGGAACAGCGTGTAGGCCTCGTTCGTCATGAAGTCGACGACGGACCCGGGGCCGATCGAGACGTCGAGCGACGGGATCGACGCCCGGCCTGTGACCCGCAGCATCTCCTGAACCGCGAACGGGTCGGCGACGAGCACCCCGTCCAACGCCTCCCCGGTCGTGTAGGCGTACGACGAGAGGACCGCCCGGGCCGCCGACGGGAGGTCGGGCGTCATGTTCAGGTCCGTCCATGCGCCGGCGCCGCCGTAGTGGTCGTAGTTGCGGCGATAGTCGGGGCTCGGCGCCGGGAGCTCGTCCGGTGGAACCTCCGGGAAGACCTGCAGCTGCGAGAACGGTCCGAACGACAGGCGCCCCTCGCGTGCGGTCATGATCGCGTAGGCGCCCCAGATGCCCCCGGTGCCCCGTTGCTCGGCCGGACTCTCCGCGACGAGCAGGTACCGCTTCGTCCCGTTGGCTCCGGCGAACTCAGGCAACCGGCTCACCATCGTCGTGGCTGCATCGAGCGAACGGCTCACCGCGGCCGTCTCCTCCTCTGCCTCGAACCGAGCGTCGGCGACGATCGCGGGAAGCAGGGAGGCGGGCGTCGAGCGCACCGTCTCGGAAGCCGTCCTCGCTTGGGCGGCGGCCTCCTCGATGTCATCGGCCAAGTTGCTCAGCGCCTCGATGGGGATCCTTCCTGACACGGGAGCGAGCGACCCGAGGCCCTCGGGCATCGACGCGATCGATCCGGTGAGCCGGGCGCCCGCGGCGGACAGGTCACGCCCCGCTTCGGCGATCCCGCTCGTCACGACCAGCGTCCGGCCGATGACGGGTACGCGCGCGAGCAGACCGCCGATTCCGCTTCCCGAACGGTCGAGCCCTCGTTGGAACGACGCCTCCGCCTCCGCGAACCGCGAGGTCGCCGAAGGCAGCCGGCCAGCCACGAGCTCCCGGCGTCCGGACTGGATCGCTTGCCGTCCGTCCTCGAGCGATCCTTTGACGCTGAGCGCGACGAGCGCTGTCGCGGCGCTGAGCAGGACGAGCAGCCCGACCACGGCGCCGGCGACGATCCACGGAAGGCGGCGGCGAGTGGGACGCCTTGTGTTGTCCCGTGGCTCCTCCCCACCGTCGGCGACGTCCGCGTCGGGCGCGCGCGAGGGAGCCGGCGTCGTCATCGGGAGGGTCCTCGGTTCGGGGGCTGGGTCTCAGGGGGCTGGGTCTCAGGAGATGATGAGGGTATCACCCGCACAACCGGCCGCTGATACCCTTCCCGGCCATGCGCGTCGCCTATCAGGGGGAGCCGGGTGCTTACAGCGAGCGCGCGGTGAAGTCCCTGTTCCCCGACGCGGAGCCCATGCCGTGCGACACCGTCCGCCTGGTGTTCTCTCGGGTGACGAGCGGCGAGGCCGAGCACGGGGTGGTTCCGCTCGAGAACTCCCAGGCGGGCTCGGTGAACGAGACCTACGAGCACCTGCAACACACCAGCTTGTTGAGGATCGTGGGGGAGGTGCTGGTCCGGGTGGACCACGCCCTGCTCGGCGTGCCCGGCGCGAGGCTCGAAGAGATCCGCCGGGCGCACTCGCATTGGCAGGCGTTGGCCCAGTGCGAGGAGTTCCTTTCGTCCATGCGCATCGTGCCGGTGCCGGTGCACGACACGGCGGGCGCTGCGCGCCTGATCGCCCGGGACGGCGACCGGGAGGACGCCGCGATCGCGAGCGTCGAGGCCGGCGCCTCGCTAGGCCTCGCCGTGCTCGCCGAGCGCATCCAGACGGAGAAGGAGAACTTCACGAAGTTCGCGGCCATCTCCACGGGTGAGGCCGATCTCGGCCCGCCCGACAAGACGTCGCTCGTGATGGCGGTCCGGGACCACCCCGGGTCGCTGCTCGCCTCGCTGCAGCCGTTCGCCGAGCGAGGCATCAACCTCCACAAGCTCGAATCGCGTCCCCGGCGAGGCAAGCCGTTCGAGTACGTCTTCTACGTCGACCTGATGGCGGCCGCCGATCTGCCCGAGGTCGAGGAGGCGCTCGGCGAGGTGTCGGAGCACACGTCGTTGCTCCGGGTCCTCGGCAGCTATCGCTCTGCAGGCGCGCCCGTCTGAGCGTCGCGCCACGCTCGGCAGCGCCACGCCGATACGATGGCCGCGATGTCCGACGCCGGCTTCCCCCGTCGCGTGCCTCGACGGACCCTCGCCGTCGTGCTCGGCGTGGTGTCCGCCCTGGTGGTCGCCCTCGTAGGGTTCGCGCTGATCCGTGGCGACGAGGGTCCGGGGGCCACCGGTGCGCCCGCGCCGGAGCCGGTGGCGGTGAAGACGCCGAAGCCCGCGAACCGATCGTTCGAGGGGTTGACGACCTTCCGTGGCAACGCCAGCCGCTCCTACTACGGCGAGGGTCCGGTGCCGCTCGACCCGGTCATCCGGTGGCAGCATCCGGTCCGCACGAAGCTCTGTTCCGATTCGATCGTCGGGGTCGACGTCGAGGAGTGGTGCGGCACCGGCTGGACAGGCCAGCCGAACGTGATCGAGCTACCAGGCGGTGCCATCGAGGTCCGCGAGGGCGCGTACGACCGTCGGTATCACTTCCTCGACGGAGAGACGGGCGAGGCGGTCCGGCCGCCGCTCGCGACGCTCGACCTGGCGAAGGGCTCCGCCACGACCGATCCCGACGGCTTCCCCCTCTACTACGCGGGGTCGAGGGACGGCTTCCTCCGCGTGGTGGCGCTCGACCGGCCCGAGCCGGAGACCCTCTGGAGCATCGATGCCGGCACGACGGCGCCGCGCCCGCTCCGCAACGACGACTGGGACGGGGCGCCGCTCGTCGTCGGCGACCACCTGCTCGAAGGATCGGAGAACGGATGGTTCTACGTGATCCGGTTGCACCGGGGCTACGACGGGAGCGGGCTCGTGCGGGTGGCTCCGGAGGTGGTGGCGACGATCCCGGGGTTCGACGAGGAGCTCCTCGCCTCGCTCGGCGACCAGGACGTGTCGATCGAGAACTCGGTCGCGTTCCGCAAGGGCGTGGTGTACTTCGCGAACTCGGGCGGCCTGGTGCAGGGATGGGACCTGCGGGACCTGCTCGAGGGTGGTGGCGATGTGCAGCAGGTGTTCCGGTTCTGGGTCGGCGACGACGTCGACGCCTCGATCGTGATCGACCGCCAGGGGTTCCTCTACGTCGCCGCGGAGTACCAGCGGTTCAACGAGCGCGCCCGCGAGGTCGGGCAGCTGATGAAGCTCGACCCCCGGCGCCCGGACGATCCGGTCGTGTGGAGTCTCGACGCCAGGGAGATCGGGTTCGAGGGAGCGGGCGGCAGCTGGTCGACGCCCGCCCTCTACGGCGACGTCGTGTTCTTCTCCACGGCCTCGGGCCGGGTGCTCGAGGTCGAGCGCGGCTCCGGGGAGGTGCTGCACGAGCTGCAGGTGGGCGCTCCGTCGATCGCGTCGCCGGTCGTGGTCGACGGCGTGCTCCTACTGGGCGACTGCCTCGGCGACCTCTACGCGTGGGACGTTTCCGATCCGACGGTCGAGCCGCCGCTGCTGTGGCGGATGCGCTTCGAGGGATGCATCGAGTCGACGCCGGCCGTCTGGCGGGGATGGCTGTACCTCGGCACGCGCGAGGGGTTCCTCTACGGCATCGCCGACGCCGGGTCGGGGTAGCCGGCCTGGGCCGGGACGATCAGAAGGCGCCGGGGAACTGGGCGTGGTACCAGGCCGTCTTCCATGCCGCGAGTGCGAGCGCGACGACGACGAGCCCGATGAACCCCGCGACCGCGAGCACGGTGCGTGTCGCGCGGTTGCCCCAGCCCTCCGCGACGACCCCCGCGGCGATCCCGGCGACGAAGCCGCCGAGATGCGCGCGCCAATCGATGACCCCCGATAGTCCCACCGCGAGGACCACGTTGAGGATCAGGAACGGCAGGAGCCCTCGCAGCCTGGCCGTCGCCAGGGCGAGCTCGCGATGGCGGTAGTTGTAGGCGACGAACGCCCCCACGACGCCGAAGATCGCGCCCGACGCCCCGACGCTCACCTGCTGTGGGTTCGATGCGAACGCGTACGAGGCTGCGCTCGCGCAGAGGCCGGTGGTCAGGAAGATCAGCAGGAACCTCACGCGGCCGATCTCGCGCTCGACCACGGGCCCGAAGATCCAGAGGGCGTAGGCGTTCATCAGCAGGTGGAGGATGCCGCCGTGCAGAAAGATCGCCGTGAGCATGCGCCACTCCTGGCCGGTGGCGATGCCCACGATGTCTCCGGCGGGGGGGATCGAAACGAGCCCCACCGAGGCGCCCAGCCTGATGAGGTCGAGGAGGTTCGGTCCCGTGAGCAACGTTCCTGCCCCGCCACTCGCGACCTCGAGGAGGTACCCCACGCCCATCAACACGAGAAGCACGCTGGTCACCGACGTGGCTTTCGCGTGTGCGACCGCCACGCGCCGGCCCGGGCCTCTGCGGTACTCGCTGCGGGCCTCCGCCACGCAGTTGGGGCATTGGTGGCCGACGGGGGCGGCGACCATGCACTCAGGGCAGATCGGCCGACCGCACCTTGTGCAATGCACGCCGGTGGCGACCGCTGGATGGCGGTAGCAATGGTCGCCCCCCGGCGGAGGCGGCGGGATCACCGGTTGCTGTTCCATGTCGCCTCCCATGCTACGGGCGGACGAACGAAACCCCGTGAGGCGGCGTGCGTCGCGGTCGCTGGGTCGAGCCGCTCAGGCGCGCACGCCGTCGAGTGACGAGCGCACGTCGTCGAGATCGAACAGCGGTCCCCACCGGTCGACGATGATGCCATCTGGGCCGATCAGGTACAGCCACGGCTCCGTGAGGTCCTGGCCGCGCAACAGCCAGTCGGCGGCGGCCTCGTTCACGACGCTCTTGTTGTAGTCGCGCCAGATCTCGACGTGGATGAAGTCGGCGACTCCTCGGTACTCCGAGGCGAGCTCTTCCTGGGCCTCCACCGTCGGGCCGCAGAAACGGCTCACGCAATAGACGGGGGTCGCGAACTGCACGAGGGCGGGGCGTCCTGCGCGAACCGCCGCGGCGATCGTCGTTTCGTGGAGCTCCGGGTCGGGGATCTTCTCCCCGCCCTGGGCGCGCGAGTCGATCGCGACCGCCGGGGCCTTCGAGTCGAGCGTGAGGTTCTTCGTAGGGAGGGCCTCGTCGCCGGGAGCAGGGATACGGTGCTCCGGAAAGACGGAGAACGCCGCCTCGAGCGTCACGCGGCCGCCGTCCACGTCGGCCGTGACCGTGGCGTTCCAGACCCCCGCTTGCGGGAAGGTGAGGTCGGGCGTCTGATAGACCCCGCGGGCGTCGGCCGGGTCCGTCAGGGTCGGCCCCTCGCCGTCTGCGGAGGTGGTTGGAGCGGGCACATACGCAGCGGACGTGGCCGGGCCCGCGGACGGTTCCTGGCCGCCGTCCGCGCCGAGGTAGCTGAACGTCACCCCCACCTCACCGAAAGACAGCAGCTGCACGCCACCATCGGCGGTGCTGGAGAAGACCCCGAGCTGCACCGCTTCGGGCGAGTCCACGGCCAGGTCGGAGCTCGCCACCTCGGCCGAGTACGTCGACGCGTCGACGGTCCCTGTTGCCGGGTCGCTCGATGGAGCCGGAGCGTCCTCGTCGCCCGAGCACGCGGCCCCGAGCAGCGTCATCGCGAGCACGGCGGTCAGGAGTCGGCGGGCCATGGGGCCATCCTCTCGCACGCAGGCGCGAGCGTCCGGCGATCAGGCGATCGCTCCTTCGTGACGCAGGAGCCACCGCTTCCGGTCCTCGTGTCGGCCGTACCCGCCGAGCGTGCCGCTCGCGTGCACGACCCGGTGGCAGGGCACGAACAGCTCGATCGGGCACCGAGCCAGCGCGCTGCCGGCCGCGCGAGCCGCCCGCGGAGCTCCAGCCATGCCGGCCACGTCCCCGTAGGTCCAGAGCTCGCCGTAGGGGATCGTGGCCGTGGCCTCGAGCACTCGCCGGCCGAACCCGTCGGGCACGAGCGAGAGGTCCGCGGGCACCGCGAGCGTCCGCGCGCGCCCGGCGAGGTAGCGCTCCGCATCGCGCCGAGCCGCGCGGGCGGCGCCACCCCCTCGCACCACCGGAGCCTCCAAGGTGCGTTCGATCCGGTCGATCGTCGAGGCGGGATCCTCATCGTCGAAGGCCGTGGCGACCACGCCATCGGCGGAGCACACGATCGTGAGCTCTCCGAGCTGGGTGGGCACCGTGATGCGGTGGAGTCGTTCCACGCGCCCTCAGACCGGTGGCCACGGGAAGGGGCGATCGCCGCTCGGCGACGGGAAGACGGGCTCGTCGACGATGGCCCGGATGCGACGGTGGAGCGCGGCCACCTCCTCGACGGCGAGCAGGGCCGACAGGCCGTCGCACGGCGAGGACCCGGTCGCGAGCGCCTCCCCGAGCCGGCGGACATCGGCGACCAGCGCATCGGGGATCGGCTCGCCCATGAACTCCCAGATCACCGTGCGGAGCTTCGGCTCCTCGTGGAAGCAGACCCCGTGGTCGATCGTCCAGATGCGGCCGTCCTCGCCCAGCAGGCAGTGGCCCCCCTTGCGGTCGGCGTTGTTCACCACGAGGTCGAAGGCCGCGATCGATCGGAACGTTCCGGGGAACCGTTCCTGCAAGGTGAAGTAGTGCTCCATCGGGTCGAACGGCACGAACCGCTGCACCGACCCGGTCCCTTCGGGGCCGTCCCGCAGCACGGTCTGGGGCACGTCGGGCCATCCGAGCGCGTCGGCGACCACCGAGGCGGCCACCTCCCGCCGGCACAGCGTCCCCGCGGGGAAATCCCAGAGGGGGGTCTCGCCTCGCTCCGGCTTGTACACGGCGAGCTCCTGCTCACCCCGCGGTCCGGTTGCACGCGCCAGGAACGTGTAGTTCGACGAGTTCGGCAGCAGGCCAAGGATCTCCAGCTTGCCGGTCTCGATCGTCGAGGACACGGTCGGATCGCTCAGTCCCGCGCCGAGTGGCCGTTCATCGCGGGACACGCGTGCCCCTCCGGGTCGATCGGGTTCCCGCAGAACTGGCACGTCGGGCGGCCGCGTTCCACGAGGGTCGCGCTGTATCGGGAGAGCGCGAACATCTGCTCTCGCGTCGCGGCGAGCTGCACGACCGCCGGCTCTGCATCGCGCGTGGGAGGCAGCTCGGGCTCGTCGTCGTCGAGCTCCGCCAGGTACTCCTCGATCTCGAGCACGAAGAGCTGCCGGTCCTGGTCGTAGCCGATCGAGAGCTTGCCCGCGCGCCACCGAGCGTCGACCGGCTCCTCGAGCTCCATCTGATCGTCGCTCGGACCCGTGCCGGTCTCGAGCTCCAGGTCGGCGAGCAGCTCGAGGATCGACGCCGCGAGCAGCTGGACCTGCTGCTTCTCGACGACGACCGTGACGAGCTCGTGCCCGCCCCTCGCCTGCAGGTAGAAGGTGCGGGATCCGGGCTCTCCCACGGCGCCGGCGGTGATGCGATCCACGGGACCGAGATCCATCAATCTATCCTCGCAGGTTCGACTGGGTGCGCTCGCGGCCGGCGATCCCCGCCTCCCAGGGCGCGGTGCCCCCGCCGGGCGCGAACCGCTCGAGCCCCCCCGTGTCGTTCACGAGGAGGACCCACGGACGACCGTCGCGGCCGATCGCGACGACCGAGACGGAGGCGGTGTCGACGACGATCCTCTGGAACTCGTTCAGCGGGGCGCCGGCCAGATGGGCGAGCAGGACCCGCAGGATGTCGCCGTGCGTCGCCACGACCACGCGCCCCCGACGATGGCGACGCGCGATCGCCTCGACCTCGGCGACCGCGCGATCGCGCGCCTCGGCGAAGTCCTCGCCGCCGCCGGGGAAGCGGAAGGTCGCGGGCGAACGCTGCACTTCGCCCCACGCCCTCGTGCGTCGGAGTCTCGAGAGGGGCTTGCCCGTCCACGATCCCGCGTTCATCTCGATCAGTCCTTCCCGCTCGACGATCGGCAGGCGCGATCGCGACGCGAGGGGTTCCACCGTCTGCGTGCACCGTTCGAGCGGGCTGGAGTAGATCGCCGTCGGGCGGACGGCGCGCAACCGTTCCGCGAGGTGATCCGCCTGCGCTCGGCCGCGTTCGTCGAGGTGGATGCCGCGCGTCTGCCCGTAGAGGGTCCGACCCGTGTGGGCGGTCAGGCCGTGCCGCACGAGGAACAGCGTCGCCATCGCATCAGCCTCCCGCGACATCGCCGCGGCCGGACGCCGGCAGCCGGACCGTGAACGTCGTGCCGACGCCGAGCTCGCTCTCGACGGAGACCGTTCCGCCGTGGTTCTCCGCGACGTGCTTCACGATCGAGAGCCCGAGTCCGGTACCGCCGGTCCCCCGGGCGCGGGCGCGGTCGACGCGGTAGAAGCGCTCGAACACCCGAGGGAGTTCGAGCGTCGGGATGCCGACCCCGGTGTCCGCGACGCTCAGCGTCACCCCGTCGTCGCCCGCGTCGACGTGGGCGTCGACCCGCCCGCCGGGCGGCGTGTACCGCACGGCATTGTCGATCAGGTTCCTGACCAGGAGGGAGAGGTCGCGCGCGGAGCCCGTCATCGGCGCGGCCCGGGCCGCGTCGACCTGCAGCTCGACGCCGGCCTCCCGCGCCGCGTCGTCGGACCGCTCGGCTTCCTCTCGGACGATGACGTCGAGCCGGACGGGCTCGCCGAGCTCGCTACCGGCCTCGAGCCGCGAGAGATCGAGCAGATCGGCGACGATGCGTGACAGCCGGCGCGCCTCTCGCTCGAGCTGCGCGGCGAATCGGGTCACCGCCTCGGGGTCCGCGTCGGCGACGGCTCGCAGCGTCTCCGCCGCCGCCTGGATCGAGGCGGCCGGCGTCTTCAGCTCGTGCGACGCGTTGGCGACGAAGTCGCGGCG